>NZ_JAFBCQ010000001.1:2792001-3102223 GCF_016907815.1 Microbacterium aurum | reverse complement strand
TGCCGCGTCATCGGCGGCAAGGGCGGCCTGGGCGATGCGCTGGGCGTCGGCGAGGTCGTACTGCAGAAGCGATGCGCGCACGTCGGCAAGAGCCGTCGGCGCCATCGAGAGTGTCGTCGCGCCCATGCCGACCAGCGCGACTGCCAGCAGCGGGTCGGCCGCGGCCTCGCCGCAGATGCCGACCGGCTTGCCGTTGGCCTTGCCGCCGTCGGTGGTGGCCTTGATGAGGCGCAGCACGGCGGGATGCCACGGGTCCTGGAACGAGGCGACCGACCCGAGCAGACGGTCGGCGGCCATGGTGTACTGCGTGAGGTCGTTCGTGCCGATCGAGGCGAAGTCGGCGATCTCCAGCACACGGTCGGCCATGAGCGCCGCCGAGGGCACCTCGACCATGACGCCGGCGGTCTTGATGCCGTACTCCTTCGCGAGGGTGACGAAGTACCGTGTCTCCTCGACGGTCGAGACCATGGGAGCCATGACCCACAGGTCGGCCTCGGTTGCGGCATCCGCGTTCGCGAGGGCGGTCAGCTGCTCGCGCAGGATGTCCTCGCTCGCGCGGAGGGCACGGAGGCCCCGGAGGCCCAATGCCGGGTTGTCCTCGTGCGCGTCGTTGAGGAACGCGAGGGGCTTGTCGGCGCCGGCATCCAGCGTCCGCACGACGACCTTCTTCCCGGGGAAGGCCTGCAGCAACTCGGTGTAGGCCTTCGTCTGCTCCTCGACGGTCGGTGCCTGCGTGGCGGAGAGGAAGAGGAACTCGGTGCGGAACAGGCCCACGCCCTCGGCGCCGAGTTCGACCGCCTCGGCGGCGCCGCTGGGCTTGCCGAGGTTCGCCAAGAGCGGGACGCGCGTGCCGTCCTTCAGTGCGCCGGGCGTGACGGGGGCGGATGCCGCGGCCGCCCGCGCGTCGGCACGGTGCTGCGCCTGCGCCAGCTCGTCGGGGGTCGGGTCGGTCGTCACGACGCCCTTGGCGGCGTCGACGATGACGGTGTCACCGTCGACGAGGTCCTCCGCGCCCGCGACGCCCACGACCGCGGGGATCGACTTCTCGCGGGCGAGGATCGCGGTGTGCGAGGTGGGACCGCCCTCGGTGGTGACGAGGGCCAGCACCTTGTCGAGGTCGAGCAGGGCCGTGTCGGCGGGGGCGAGATCCTTCGCGACGAGCACGAACGGGTGGCCGGGGTCGGGGACGCCCGGCGCCGGCAGGCCGCGCAGCCGCGCGATGACACGCTGGGCGACGTCGTCGAGGTCGGCGGCGCGCTCACCGAGGTAGCCGCCCATCGCCGCGAGGGTGTCGCGGAAGCTCGCGAAGGCGTCATGGACGGCGAACTCAGCGGTCTTGCCGGCGTTCACCCGGGTCTGGACCTCGGCGTCGAGGGTGGGGTCCTCTGCCATCATCGCCTGCGCCTCGAGCACCTCGCGGGCCATTCCGCCGGCGCGGGAGCCGCGCTCCTCGAGCTCGCGGGCGACGGCGGCGACCGCCTCGCGCACCCGGGCGAGCTCCTCCTCCGGAGTGAGGGTGCTCGCGGCATCCGACGGCGCCGGCAACGGCTCCGCCATCCGGGCGACCGGCCCCTGGGCCACTCCCAGTCCGATCCCGACTCCACGCAGTTGTGCCATCTCTTCGTCTCCTTCGGCTTCAGTTCTCGTCGTGATCGGTGGTCAGCAGTTCGGCGAGGGTGTCGAGCACCTGCTCGGCGTTGTCGCCGTCGGCCGCGAGGGTGACGTAGTCGCCCTTCTCGGCGCCGAGGGCGATGACGCCCAGGATGCTGGCGGCGTTGACCGGCGCCCCCGAGCCCTTGGAGATGGTGACCGGGATGCCGGAGTCCTTGACCGCCTGCGCGAACAGCTTGGCGGGGCGGGCGTGCAGGCCATTGGACGATCCGATCCGGATCGTGCGCGTCACAGCGGTCATGCGGGGTTCCTCTCGGTGGGGGCGTTCTCGGTCTGCAGGGGGCTCGGCGCCGGGACGTCCGGCGCGCCGGCGGCCAGTGCCGCCTCGACGAGCGCCAGCGTGCGGCTGCCGTCGAGGTCGGTGAAGATGTCCGGCGGCAGCAGCACGACGCGGGTCTCGCGGGGTTCCGCCTCCCGACGGATGCGCTCGAGGGCGTGCTGCAGGTGAGGACCCACGAGCACGACATCGGCCGCATCGAGGTCGATCGGCAGCGACTGCTCCGTTCCGGCGACGGCGCTGAACCCGCGCCCGGCCGCCTGCGCGGCATGGCGGATGCGCTGCGCCACGAACGTGCTCGACGCTCCCGCGCCGCACACCACGAGGATCCTCATCGATCCGCCTCCTTCACGGCCATTCTTGTGAAAGCGCTGGGAGCGGACAACCACTCTCCTTTCCGCGGGGGCGGAAACTCCCGGCGGGTCGCATGGTTGACTGGACGACGTGAGCAGAGCGCGCCAGGACCGGGTCATCGCGCTGCTCTCCCGGGAGGGCGACTGGGTCACCGCCGCCGAGCTCGCCGACGTCGTCGGGGTCACGCCTCGCAGCATCCGCAGCTACGTCACGGCGCTGAACGCGCGCGTGCCCGGCGGTCTCGTCGTCGAGTCGGGACCGCTCGGCTACCGCGCCGGGCCGGACGCGACGACCGCGCTGCGCGCCGCCGTCGACACGGCCACCCCCCGCGAGCGCGTGCACCGGCTGGTGCGCGCGCTGCTCGACGGTCGCGACGGCATCGACGTGTTCGAGGTCGCGGAGCAGTTCCACGTCAGCCCCGCGACCCTCGAGGGCGACCTCGGCCGGGTGCGGGCGCTCCTCGGCGACAGCGAGCTGACGCTCGAGCGCACCGGCGCGCGGGCGCGGCTGCGGGGCACCGAGATGGCGCAGCGGCGCCTGCTCAGCAGGCTCGCCCACGACGAGACCGACGACGGCACCTTCGACCTTGAGGCCCTCCGACGCAGCCTCGGCGAGGGCTCGATCGGCGAAGCGGTGTTCGGCCCCTTCAAGGCCGAGCTCGTCTCGGGCCTCGGCGACCTCGGCTACTTCGTCAACGAGTTCGGCATCGGCGACGTCATGATGCACATCGCGATCACCGCCGACCGGGTGGCGCACGACCGCGCACTGGCGACGACGCTCGCCGCCGTCGTGCCGCCCGCGCAGGAGCAGGTGGGGGAGCTGCTGGACCGGCTGTGCGCCCAGTACCTCGGCGTGCAGCTGGGAGCGGGCGACCGCCGGCACCTCGCCGCGCTGGTGCTCAGTCGCGTCGTCGCGCCGGGAGCGGGGGAGCCGGCATCCGTCATCCGCTCCCGCCTGCAGCCCGATGTCGAACAGGCCGTCCGCGATGTCGTGCAGCGCGCGGCCGCAGAGTTCCTCGTCGACATCGCGCACGAGGACTTCGTGCTGCGCCTCGCCCTGCACGTGCAGAACCTCCGTCTGCGCGCGCGGGAGCAGGCATGGTCGCGCAATCCGCTGACGCGGTCGCTGAAGTCGTCGTACCCGATGATCTTCGAGGTCGCGGTGTACATCGCCGACGGACTGCGCGGGCTCCTCGGCATCCCCATCCTCGACGACGAGATCGCGTACATCGCCATGCACGTGGGTGGACGGCTGGAGCGCAGCCGCCGCGGCGGCACGCAGCTGACCGCCACGATCGTCTGCCCGGGGTACTACGAGCTGCACGAGCTGCTGCGCTCGAGCGTCGACCGTTCGCTCGGTCAGGCCGTGGACGTCGTGGGGGTCCAGACGCGCGCCGACCCCGACTGGGACGCCATCGACACCGACCTCATCCTCACGACGATCGACCCGCCGTTCGCGGGCGACCGCGTCGTGCGAATCCAGCCGTTCCTCACGGAGGGCGACGTCGAACGGGTGCAGGCCGCCGCCGGCCGCGTGCGCCGTGCCCGCCGGTTGGCGCGGCTGCGGGCGGAGCTGGAGCGGTACTTCTCGGCCGACGCCTTCGTCGCTGAGGTGCCGCCGGATGCCGACGAAGAGAGCGTCATCCGGATGCTGGGGGCGCGACTGGTCGCGCAGGGCGTCATCGACGAGGACTACGTGGAGCGCACGCTCGAACGCGAGCGGCTGTCGTCGACGGCGTTCACCGACGCGCTCGCCGTCCCGCACGCGCTCGGCATGACCGCGAGCCGCACCGCGATCGCTGTGGCGCTCGCCGATCCTTCGATGCCGTGGGGCCCGCCGTCACCGGCGGGAGATCAGGGGCGCGTGCAGGTGATCGCGATGGTCGCGTTCTCGCAGAGCGACCGCGAGGCGTTCCAGACGGTCTTCGAGCAGCTCGTCGAGGTGTTCAGCGAGCGCGAGAGCGTGCAGCGGATCGTCCGCCGCGGCACGGCGTTCGGGCCGTTCCTCGATGAGCTCGTCGCCGTCGTCGACGGCTGAGGAGCGCGGTGGGGTGGGGTGCTGCGCCTGCCGGTGACTGTGCGCGAGTGCCCGTGCCCGCCGCCGTGCCCGCCCGTGCCCGCGAACTGCAAGGTCGCGTGGGCGACACGCCGCGGATGCCGGGGCGGCAGCGGCGTGCCGCTGACGATCCCTTGCAGTTAGCGCGCGGCCAGCGCGATGAGGCGGGGCGACGGGCGCGTCAGCCGCGGGCGAGGCGCGCCTGCAGTCCGTTGCGGACGGCGGGCCACTCGTGCGGGAGGATCGAGTACACGACGGTGTCGCGCAGCGACCCGTCGGGTCCGCGGCGGTGATTGCGCAGCACGCCGTCGCGCTTGGCGCCGAGCCGCTCGATCGCCGCGCGCGACTGGCGGTTGTGCCAGTGGGTGCACAGTTGCACCGCGATCACCTCGCACGCCTCGAACGCGTGGCCCAGGATCAGCAGCTTCGCGGCGGTGTTGACGGCGGTGCGCTGCACCGTCGGCGACAGCCACGTGTAGCCCACCTCGACCCGCGGGCTGTCGAGGTCGATCCCGCAGAAGGTCGTCATGCCCACGGCGCGGCCGCCGACGATGACGGCGAAGGGGTTCATCCTCCCGGCATCCCGCTCGGCGAGACGGTGCGTGATCTCGTCGGGCACCGATGCCGGGACCGACGTGTACCACGCGTACTCCAGCCCCTCGCCAGCGTCGGTGAGGTCGTCCGCGTGGGCGTGGCTGAGCGGTTCCAGCCGGACGAACGGGTTCTCGAGGACGGCGGGGTCGGTCAGCAGCACGGGTTCGAGCCTACGCGTGTTCCTAACTCAGTCCGCCCGTGCCAGGCCCGCGCGCTCGCTCCCGGGATTCCGGGCTGAGGCTGCCGGGCCCGCGGCGAGGAGACTGAATACGGCCCGGGCCCGGCCCGCCACCCGCCCCGGCGCCACCCGGCCAGGCCCTCACCCGCGCGCCCGCCACCCGACCGCCACCCGCCCAGCCGTCACCCGCCCGGGCGCTCAGGCCCTGGCGGCCGCGATCAGCCCTGCGCCGCCGCGATCAGCTCTGCGCCGCCGCGATCAGCTCCCGCGCGGCGGCGTCGAGTGCGGCCAGACGGGCGGCGGCGTCGGCCGCGGTCTCGCCGCGCACGTCGAGGTACGCCTTGAGCTTCGGCTCGGTGCCGCTCGGGCGCACGATGACGCGCGACCCGTCGGCCAGCCACAGCCGCAGCACGTCGCCGGGCGGGAAGCCGTCCACGCCTGTCAGCAGGTCGTCGATGCGCGTGACGGCCACGGTGCCGAGGGCGGCCGGAGGGGCCGCGCGCAGCACCGCCATGATCCGGGAGATCACCGACACGTCCTCCACCCGCAGCGACACCTGCCCGGACTGGAAGAACCCGAAGGTCTCCTGGAACTGGGTCAGCAGGTCGGCGAGCGTGTGACCCTGTTCGCGCGCCTCGGCGATCATGCCGAGGATCGCGACAGCCGCGGAGATGCCGTCCTTGTCGCGCACCGTCTCGGGATTGACGAGGTAGCCGAGGGCCTCCTCGAAGCCGTAGACGATCCCGGGGGCGCGGGAGATCCACTTGAAACCGGTGAGGGTCGCGTGGAAGTCCAGGCCGTAGTGCTCCGCGACGGTCTGCAGGCCGGGGGAGGAGACGAGCGAGCAGGCGAGCGAGGCTCCGGGGCGGGCCTCGCCGGCCGCGCGCGCGGCGGCGCGCCAGCCGAGCAGCAGGCCGATCTCGTTGCCGGTCAGGCGCCGCCAGCCACCGTCGGCGGCGGCGTCGGGGATCGCGACCGCCAGGCGGTCGGCGTCGGGGTCGTTGGCGATGACGAACTCGGCATCCGCCTGCCGCGCGGTCTCGAAGGCGAGGTCCATCGCGCCCGGCTCCTCGGGATTGGGGAACGCGACGGTCGGAAAGCGCCCGTCGGGCGCGATCTGGGCTTCGACGACGGTCGGCTCGGGGTAGCCGGCGAGATGCAGGATCGCGCGCAGCGTCTCGTAGCCGACGCCGTGCATGGCGGTGTAGACCCAGGTCATCCCCGCCGCTCCCGCCGACGCCGGGGCGACGGTCGCGGTCGCCGCGATGTAGGCCTGCACGACGGACTCGTCCGCCGTCTCGTACGCGCCGCGGGGCAGGTCGGCGACGACGGATGCCGCGGCCACCCGATCGATGTGCGCGGCGATCTCGGCGTCGGCCGGCGCGACGATCTGCGACCCCTCGTCGGCGCCGCCGAGGTACACCTTGTAGCCGTTGTCGTCGGGCGGGTTGTGCGACGCGGTGACCATGACGCCCGCGGCGGCGCCGAGGTGCCGCACCGCGAACGCGAGCACCGGGGTGGGCAGCAGCCGCGGCAGCAGCACGGCGCGCAGGCCCGCTCCGGCGAACAGCTCCGCCGAGTCGCGGGCGAACACGTCGGAGTTCCGGCGTCCGTCGTAGCCGATGACCACCGTGGGCGTCGTCCCGGGGGCCGCCTTCTCCCGCAGGTAGGCGGCGAAGCCTGCGGCGGCCTGCGACACCAGCACCCGGTTCATCCGGTTGCTGCCGGCGCCGAGCCGGCCGCGCAGGCCCGCCGTGCCGAACTGCAGTCGGGCGCTGAACCGGTCGGCGAGCTCGGCCGCGGCATCCGCATCGCCCGCCTCGTCGCGCGCGATCAGGTTGGTCAGCTCCGCCTGCGTGTCGGGGTCGGGGTCCTGCGCGAGCCAGGCCCGCGCGGCGGCCCGCACGTCGCTCACAGCGCGCCGATCACGCGGGCGAGGAGCGCGGAGATGACGGGCTCCGCGGCCTGTCCGGCCTCGATGACCTCGCGGTGGCTGAGGGGCGTCGTCTGGATGCCGGCGGCCATGTTGGTGATGAGCGAGAACCCGAGGAGCTCCATTCCGGCCTGACGCGCGGCGATCGCCTCGAGCGCCGTCGACATGCCGACGATGTGACCGCCGATCGTCTTGGCCATGCGCACCTCGGCGGGCGTCTCGTACTGCGGCCCGCGGAACTGGCAGTACACGCCCTCGTCGAGCGTGGGGTCGATCGTGCGGGCGAGGTCGCGCAGGCGCGTGGAGTACAGGTCGGTGAGGTCGATGAAGGTGGCGCCCTCGAGCGGCGAGTCGCCGGTGAGGTTGATGTGGTCGCTGATGAGGACCGGGGTGCCGGCCTTCCAGGTCGGCTTGATGCCGCCGGCGCCGTTGGTGAGCACCATCGTCTTCGCGCCCGTCGCCGCGGCGGTGCGCACGCTGTGCACGACGCGGCGGACGCCGTGGCCCTCGTAGTAGTGCGTGCGCGCGCCGATGACGAGCACCCGCTTGCCGGAGGGGGTCAGGATGCTGCGCAGCGACCCGACATGGCCGGCGAGGGCAGGTGCGCTGAACCCGGTGACCTCGGTCGCGGGGATCGTCACGGTGGTCTCGCCGACGAGTTCGGCGGCCTTGCCCCAGCCACTGCCGAGCGTGAGGGCGATGTCGTGACGCTCGACTCCGGTGAGGCGGGCGATGTCGGATGCCGCGGCGGCGGCGATCTCGAACGGGTCGGCCGCGGGGTCGTCGAGGGGGTTGCTGTACGAGTCGGACATGGCTCCCACTCTAGGAAACCCGGCCGGTGTTCGGACAGAGCGGGCCGGCTGAGACAATGGAGCAATGTCTTCGAGCTTCGTGAACACCCAGTCGGTCGCCGTCCTCGGCGGCGGCCCCGGGGGATACGAGGCGGCGCTGGCCGCCGCACAGCTCGGGGCGGAGGTGACCCTCGTCGAGCGTGCGGGGGTGGGCGGCGCGGCGGTCATCACCGACGTCGTGCCCTCGAAGAGCCTCATCGCCACGGCGGATGCCGCCGTCGCGATCGCGGAGGCGTCGGATCTCGGCGTGCAGCTGTTCGCGCACGGGGAGTCGGGGCGCCCTCTCAAGCCCGAGATCGCGATCAACCTCGCCGCGGTCAACAAGCGGCTGATGTCGCTGGCGCGCCAGCAGTCCGACGACATGCGCGCCCAGCTCGTGGATGCCGGCGTGCGCATCATCTCGGGGCACGGCCGCCTCGACGATCACCACTCGATCATCGTGGCCACCGGCCCCGGCGGGACCGACTTCGACCGCGTCGAGGCCGACACTCTCGTCGTCGCGGTCGGGGCGTCGCCCCGCCAGCTGCCGAGCGCCATGCCCGACGGGGAGCGCATCCTCACCTGGACCCAGCTCTACGACATGACGTCGCTGCCCGAGCATCTCATCGTCGTGGGATCCGGCGTCACCGGCGCGGAGTTCGCCTCCGCCTACATGAACCTCGGCGCGAAGGTCACCTTGATCTCCAGCCGCGACCACGTCCTCCCCGGCGAGGACCGGGATGCCGCGGCCGTGCTCGAGAAGGTCTTCACGCGCGGCGGGATGACGGTGATGTCGCGCTCCCGCGCCGAGACGGTGGAGCGGGCCGGCGACGGCGTCGTCGTGACCCTCTCCGACGGGCGCACCGTCGAGGGCAGCCACTGCCTGATGGCGGTCGGATCCATCCCCAACACGGCGGGCATCGGGCTCGCCGAGACGGGCGTGCAGCTCACCGACTCGGGGCACATCCGGGTCAACCGGGTCGCCCGCACCTCGGTGCCCAACATCTATGCGGCGGGAGACTGCACGACCTTCGTGCCCCTGGCATCCGTCGCCTCGATGCAGGGACGCACCGCGATCTTCCATGCGCTCGGTGACACCGTGATCCCGCTGGAGCGTCGCCGGATCACCGCGAACATCTTCACCGCTCCCGAAATCGCGACCGTCGGGCGGCAGGAGAAGGACCTCGAGACGGGCGCGATCAACGGCTACGTGCACAAGCTGCCGCTCGCCGCGAACGCGCGGGCGAAGATGATGGGCATCAAGGACGGGTTCGTCAAGATCATCGCGCGGGAGGGGAGCGGCACCGTCATCGGCGGCGTCATCGTCGCGCCGCGCGCGTCGGAGCTCATCTACCCCATCGCGATCGCCGTCGAGCGCCGCCTCACGGTCGACCAGGTCTCCCGCGTGTTCGCGGTCTTCCCGTCGCTGACCGGGTCGATCACCGATGCCACGCGCGCGATGCACCTCGTCAACCGCGACGACGACTTCTTCGGCTGATCGCACCCGGCGCCGCCGGGGGGATCCGCCGCCGTTCCGCGGGAGCCCCGCGCCCGGCAATCCTTCGTCCGTCGCAAATCGCGGCTATGGCCGCGTGATGACGCACTTTGCGTCGGATGAGCACCGCCGCGACGGCGGGCGCGCCCGCGCCTCAGGAGATGGTCAGCAGCTGATGCCCGGCCGACACCGTCGTGCCGGGGTCGGCGTTGATCGCGCCGATGACGCCGTCCTTGTGCGCCTGGATCGGCTGCTCCATCTTCATGGCCTCGAGCACGACGACGAGGTCGCCCTTGACGACCTGCTGCCCGTCGGCGACGGCCACCTTCACGATCGTCGCCTGCATCGGCGCCTTGACGGCGTCGCCCGAGGCTCCGGCAGACACCGTCGGCGCGTGCGAGCGCCGCGACGGCGGCACCGCGGCGGGGCGGCCGATCTTCGTGGGTGCCACGGCGATGCGGTCGGGCAGGCTCACCTCGAGCCGCTTGCCCGACACCTCGACGACGACGGTGTGGCGCGGCTCGGCGTTCTCGGGCGACTCGAGTTCGCCGTCCCACGGCGGGATGTCGTTGTCGAAATCGGTCTCGATCCACCGCGTGAACACGCCGAACCGGCCGTCCTCGGCGGTGAAGGCGGGGTCGCGCACGACCTTGCGGTGGAACGGCAGCACCGTCGGCATGCCGGCGACCTCGAACTCGTCGAGGGCGCGGCGCGCGCGTTCCAGCGCCTCGGCGCGGTTGCGGCCCGTGACGATGAGCTTGCCCAGCAGCGAGTCGAACGCGCCCGAGACGCTGTCGCCGGCGGTGACGCCCGAGTCGAGACGGATGCCGGGGCCGCCGAACGTCTTGAACTGGTGGATCCGGCCGGGTTGCGGCAGGAAGTTCCGCCCCGGGTCCTCCCCGTTGATGCGGAACTCGATCGAGTGACCGACCGGGGTCGGGTCGTCATAGTCCAGCGTGCCGCCCTCGGCGAGACGGAACTGCTCGCGGACGAGGTCGATGCCCGTGACCTCCTCGGAGACCGGGTGCTCCACCTGCAGGCGGGTGTTGACCTCGAGGAAGGAGATCGTCCCGTCGGCGCCGATGAGGAACTCGCACGTGCCGGCGCCGACGTAGCCGACCTCGCGCAGGATCGCCTTCGACGCGTCGTACAGGATGCGGTTCTGCTCGTCCGTCAGGAACGGCGCGGGCGCCTCCTCGACCAGCTTCTGGTGACGGCGCTGCAGCGAGCAGTCGCGCGTGGAGACGACGACGACGTTGCCGTCGGCGTCGGCGAGGCACTGGGTCTCGACGTGGCGCGGCTTGTCGAGGTACTTCTCGACGAAGCACTCGCCGCGGCCGAAGGCCGTGATCGCCTCGCGGGTCGCCGATTCGAACAGCTCGGCGACCTCGTCGAGCTCGCGGGCGACCTTGAGGCCGCGGCCGCCGCCGCCGTAGGCGGCCTTGATCGCGATGGGGAGGCCGACCTGCTGGGCGAACGCGACGACCTCGTCGGCGCCGGAGACGGGACCCGGGGTGCCGGGGGCGAGCGGGGCGCCGACCTTCTCGGCGACCGCGCGGGCGGTGACCTTGTCGCCCAGCGCTTCGATCGCCTCGGGCGAGGGGCCGATCCAGACGAGCCCGGCCGCCTGCACGGCGCGGGCGAAGTCGGCGTTCTCGGCGAGGAATCCGTAGCCCGGGTGGACGGCGTCGGCGCCCGAGCGGCGCGCGACCGACAGGATCTTCTCGATCGACAGGTACGTCTCGGCGCTCGTGGACCCCTCGAGGGCGTAAGCCTCGTCGGCGAGCTTGCTGTGCATCGCGTCGCGGTCCTGGTCGGCGTAGACGGCGACCGAGAGCCTGCCGCTGTCGCGGGCGGCGCGGATCACGCGGACGGCGATCTCGCCGCGGTTCGCGATGAGCACTTTGGTGATCTGCGGACGCGCGGGCGCCGTGTCCAGTGAAGGCATGGATGCCAGCCTACCCAGCAGTGGACCGCCTGCTTTGGATCACTCGCACAAGATCCCCGAGAAATCGTGGGCGGAAAGCTACGACGCGTGGGGGCGGTTCCACAGGTCGGTCCAGCAGATGCCGAGCCTTCCGCACAGGTGCCGCACGGTCGACAGGGACATCCCGACGACCGTGGACGGGTCGCCCTCGACGCGCTCGATGAACGCGCCGCCGAGGCTGTCGACGGTGAATGCGCCGGCGACCTGCAGCGGCTCGCCGGAGGCGACGTAGGCGGAGATCTCGGCATCCGTGATGTCGGAGACGAACGTGACGGATGCCGCGGCCACCGCGGACTCCTCGCGCGGCGCCCGACCGGGCTCGATCCGGATGACGCTGTGGCCGGAGTGGAGGATGCCGGTGCGCCCGCGCATCTGCTCCCAGCGGGCGGTCGCGATGTCGGGGAGGTGGGGCTTGCCGAGCACCTGGCCGTCGATCTCGAACATGGAGTCCCCGCCGACGACGACACCGTCGAAAGCGGGGTCGGCAGCGGCGAGGGATGCCGCGACATCCGCCGCCTTGCGACGCGCGAGCAGCAGCACGTGCTCGTCCGGCGGCAGGGTGCGGCCCTCGGCGGTTTCGGCGGCGGCGATCACGGCCTCTTCGTCGACGTCCGGCGCCTGCAGCAGCGGCTCGATGCCCGCCTGCCGCATCAGCATGAGGCGGGCGGGTGAGGTGGAGGCCAGGCACACGCGCATGGGACCACGCTATCCGCCCCCGGACGGCGGGGGAGCTAGCGTTGAGGGATGCAGCCCGGCGACCTCCTCGACCTCGACGTGACCGGTGTCGCCCACGGCGGTGTGTTCGTGGCGCGTCACGAGGGGCGGGTGGTGTTCGTCTCCGACGCGATCCCCGGCGAGCGGGTGCGCGTCCGCCTCACCGACACCGCGAAGAGCTCCTTCTGGCGCGCGGAGACGGTCGAGGTCCTGGACGCCTCGTCCCATCGCCGCCCGCATGTCTGGACGGCGGCCGATGTCGCCGTCGACCCCGACGACCGTCCCGGCGGCGCGGACTTCGGGCACATCGCGCTGCCCCACCAGCGCGACCTGAAGCAGCGCGTGCTCCTCGAGGCGCTGGAGCGGTTCGGTGGGTTCACCCCGCCCGCCATCACCGTCGCGGGAGCGACTCCCGTGCGCGCGGTGGACGGCGCGGTCCTCGCCGAGGAGACCCCCGATGCGACCCGCTGGCGCACCCGCGTCAGCCTCCACGTCGACGCCGACGGGCGTGTCGGTCCGTTCGCCGCCCGCAGTCACCGCGTCATCCCCGTCGAGGAGCTGCCGCTCGCGACGGCCGAGATCGAGGATGCCGCGCGCGCCCTGTCCGGCGCCGATCACGCGCCGGGGCGGATCGACCTCGTCCAGCCCGCCGACGGGCGGGTGCGTGTCCTCCCGCGCCCGGAGTCCGCGCGCCGCGGAGCGGAGGCCCGTCGCCGCGCCGGCCCCCGCCGCGGAAAGCGGCCCCGCGGCCGCACCGCGGCATCCGCCCCCGCGCCGCACACCCCGGCAGCCCACCCCCCAGCACCGCACGACCCGGCCCGTGAGGTCGTGCTCGAGCGGGTCGGCGACCGGAGTTTCCGCGTCGACGCCGGCGGCTTCTGGCAGGTGCACCGGCTCGCCGCGCATTCCCTCAGCGCGCTCGTCGCCGACGCGCTCGCGGATATCGGCGTCGATCCCGACGCGCACCACCTCGACCTCTACGGCGGGGTCGGCCTGTTCGCGGCGGCGCTGGCGGATGCCGGGGGACCGGCCACCCGCGTGACCAGCGTCGAATCCGATCCGCGGGCGACCGAGCACGCCGGCGAGAATCTCGCGGCGTGGGTCGGCGCGCGCGCCGAGACCGACCGCACCGAGCGCTACCTGACGCGGCTGCTCGCCCAGGCCGGCGCGGCGGAGCGCGCCCGCCTGGCGCACGGCGTCGTGCTGCTCGATCCGCCGCGCGCGGGCGCGGGACGCGAGGTCGTCGAGAGGGTGGCGGCGCTGTCCCCGGCATCCGTCGTGTACGTCGCCTGCGACCCGGTCGCGCTCGCGCGCGACATCGGGACCTTCCGCGCCCACGGATATCAGCCGCAGCGCATCGACGCGCTCGACCTGTTCCCCCACTCGCATCATCTGGAGGGGGTCGCCGTCCTGAGCCGCGACGGTCGCGCTCGATAGGCTGACCCCATGACGCGGGTGGCCCTGATCGACGACCACGAGTCGGTGCGGCTCGGCCTCCAGGCCGCCTGCGCCCGAGCCGGGACGACGCGCGTCGTGTTCTCGGGGAGCACGGTTCGCGCCTACCTCCGCTGGCACGCCGAGAACGGCGGCGCGCCGGCCGACGTGATCGTGCTCGACCTGACGCTCGGCGACGGCACCACCGTGACCGAGAACGTGCAGCGGCTCGTCGCCGACGGATCGCCGGTCTTGATCCACAGCGTCGCCGACCGGCCCACCGCTGTGCGTGAGGCGCTCGCCGCGGGCGCAGCCGGCGTCATCAGCAAGGCGTCCCGCATCGACGACGTGCTCGCGGCGATCCGCACGATCGCGGCGGGAGAGGCGCTCGACAACATCGAGTGGGCCAGCGCCGTCGAGGGCGACCGCGCGTTCGCCGACGCGCAGCTGTCCAAGCGCGAACGCGACGTGCTGCGCCTGTACGCGGCGGGCCTGCCGCTGAAGGCGGTCGCCGAGCGCCTGGGCATCGCGTACTCCACGGCGAAGGAGAACATCACCCGCGTGCGGGTGAAGTACGTCGACGTGGGCCGGCCGGCGCGCACCAAGATCGACCTGCTGCACCGCGCCATGGAAGACGGACTCGTCACGGGCGGCGCCGGCGGCGACGGTGACCGCTGAACCCCTGCCGATCGCCGTCGATCCGGCGGTGCGCCGGCCCCTCGGCGACATCGCCGCCGGTGCGGAGCGCTTCACGCAGGCGCGCGTCGAGCGGATCATCGGCGTCGTCGTCGCCCTCGGCTTCGCCGTGCTGGGCGTCCAGGCGTTCCTGAACGCGCTCGGCTCCACCCAGGAGAGCCCGCCGTGGCACCTCGCGCTCATGATCGGGGTGTTCGCCCCGCTCGCGCTCGCGATCCTCGCCTGCGCGACCGGGATCGGCGTGCGGGTGTGCACGGGGCTGCTCGCGGTCGTGCTGCCGCTCGCCGTGATCGCGTGGCCGGTCGCGACGGCCGGGCGCGGGGCGGATGCCGGAGTCGACGCGGCCGTGACTGTCACCGAGCATCCCTGGGTCTGGTACCTGCTCAACGTTGCGACGGTCGCCGCCGTCATGGCCTTCCGCATGCCGCTGCAGATCGCCTGGGCGGTGCTCGTCCCGGTGCTGTACGCCGCCGCGCGCCTCCTGCAGATGGACGCCGCCGCCGCCGTGACGGCCGCCGTGATCCTCGACGCGGTGTTCGCGATGATCCTCGCCGGGGTCGTGATCGCGCTGGCGTGGATGCTGCGCACCGTCGCCCTCGGCATCGACCGGGCGCGCCGCGACGCGGTCGACTCCTACGCGGCGGCGGCCGCGGCCGACGCCGCCGAGACCGAGCGCATCGCCGTCGCGGCCCTCATGCACGACAGCGTGCTGGCCGCGCTGATCGCCGCCGAGCGCGCAGAGACGCCCCGCGAAGAGGCGCTCGCCGCCGCGATGGCGCGGGAGGCGCTCACCCGCCTCGCCAACGCGGACCACGACTCCGGTGAGGGCCCGGATGACCCGGTCGCGCCCGCCGGTGTCGCGGCGGGGATCCAGGCGGCGGCGCGGGAGCTCGGTGCCGCGCTCACCGTCCGCGCCGAGGTGGCGTCGGATGCCGGGGCGCTCCCCGGCCGCGTCGCGCGCGCGCTCGTGCTCGCGGCGACCCAGGCGATCGCCAACGCGGTGCAGCACGCGGGCGCCGCGGGACTTCAGGTCACGGTGCAGGCGCGCGCCGCCGGCATCCGGGTGCGCATCGCCGATGCCGGGGGCGGTTTCGATCCCGCCGCGATCCCGGAGGACCGCCTCGGGATCCGCGGCTCGATCGTCGCGCGCACCGCCGCCGTCGGCGGACGGGCACGGGTGCAGACGACGGCATCGGGCACGGTCGTCACGCTGGAGTGGGGGCGGCGCGCGTGAGTGTCGGCATCCGCGCCGCGCTGTCGGTGCTCGCGGTCGGCTTCACCGGCTACCTCGCCGTCGGGGCGCTGCTGTGGACGACACCGCCCGCCAATCCGATGGTGCAGCTGGTGGCGGTGGCGTGCTACCTCGTGACGACGTGGCTGTGCATCTTCTGGAAGGCGCAGCGGACCGCTCGCGCCGACCCGATCACCGGGGAGCTCGGCCGCGGCGCGCTGCTGCCGGCGTGGGCGGCCGTGCTGGCGCTCGCGGCGGCGGTGCTCGTCCCCAACGCGAGCTGGGTGGCCGCAGGCCCCGAGGCGCGGTCGCTGGACTTCGCGACGTGGAGTCTCGGGGCGATCGGGGCGCTCATGGCGATCGTCATGGTGCGGGGCCGCCCCTGGGTGGCGTGGACGGGGGTCGTGATCCTCGCGGTGGAGGCGACGGCCTGGATCGGCCCGGCGGCGGCACTGGCGCTGGGTGTTGTCGGGGCGGTGCTGTGGGTGGCGATCGCGCAGCTGCTGACGTGGCTGGTCGACCGGGCGGCATCGGACACCGCCGCGCTCACCGAGCTGCAGCGGGCGGCGTCGGAGTGGCTCGCGACGCAGGAGGGCACGCGTCGCGAGCGCCGCACGCAGGTGCAGCGGGCGCTGGCGCTGGCCGGTCCCGTCCTCACACGCACGATCGAGCAGCAGGGCCGGCTGGATGCCGCGGACAAGCAGCGGGCGCGGATCGCCGAGGAGGCGCTGCGCGACGAGCTGCGGGGCGCGGCGCTGCTCGACGACGCGGTGCGGCACGCGCTGGGGGCGGCGCGTGATCGCGGGGCCGTGGTGTCCGTGCTCGATGAGGGCGGGCTCGAGGGTCTGTCCATCGAGGAGCGCGCCCGGATCCGGGCGGAGCTCGCGCGGGTGCTGACCGGGGCGATATCGGAGCGGCTCTACGTGCGGGCGTCGCGGCATGACGAGATCGCGGTCACGGTCGTCGGGCGGTCGGCATCCGACGACGGAGACGACCGCGTCGACCTCTGGCACGAGATCGCCCGGCAGGCGTGAGCCGGGAGGCGTGAGCGCCTGCGCGCGCGTGCGGCGAGGCTCGTGCATCGAGGAGCTCATGCGTGGAGGAGAGGGAGGCGAGGGGCGGCGAAGCCGCCCGCCCCTCGCCGTGCGAGCGGTTACCCGAAAACCGGCTCGCGAGGGCTGAACACGCTGAGATCAGCGCGGTCAGCCGAACGCAGAAGCGTTCCAGCGGTTCCAGTTTGGCGGCTGGTGCGCGCGCTGTCTGTAGGTATTTTGGGGGACAAGCCCATCGCGACCCGCGCAGGCCTTGCGATGGCCAGCGCGCGCACCGGGCACGGGCTCAGCCGGCGAAGCGGCCCCAGGCGACGTCGCGCCGCAGCGGGGCGCGCAGCGCGCGCGCCGAGACCTGCCACGCGGACGGGCGGGCCTCCTCTTCGGCGACGGCGGCGGACGCCTCGCGTTCGTACGCTTCGGTGACGACGGCGATGACGGCGGCGAGCTCCTCGGGAGTCGGGTCCCCTCGCAGCACGTCGAGACGCACGGCATCCGGTGCCGGGGTCGACGTCGGGGCCCCTGCGGGGCGCTGCTCTGCCGGGCTCACAGCGGGATGTTCCCGTGCTTCTTCGCGGGCAGGCTCGCCCGCTTTCCGCGGAGTGCGCGCAGGGCCTTGGCCACCGAGACGCGCGTCTGCGCCGGCTCGATGATGCCGTCGAGTTCGCCGCGCTCGGCCGCGAGGAAGGGCGACGCGACGTTGTAGGTGTACTCGCTCGCGAGACGCGCGCGGACGGCCGCGACGTCTTCGCCGGACTCCTCGGCGCGCTTGATCTCGCCGCGGTAGAGGATGTTGACGGCGCCCTGCCCGCCCATGACCGCGATCTCGGCGGTGGGCCAGGCGAGGTTGACGTCGGCGCCGAGCTGCTTGGAGCCCATGACGATGTACGCCCCGCCGTACGCCTTGCGGAGGATCACGGTGACGAGGGGCACGGTCGCCTCGGCATACGCGTACAGCAGCTTCGCGCCGCGGCGGATGACGCCCGTCCACTCCTGATCGGTGCCGGGAAGGTAGCCGGGCACGTCGACGAGGGTGAGGATCGGGATGGAGAACGCGTCGCAGAACCGCACGAACCGGCTCGCCTTCTCGCCCGCCTCGATGTTGAGCGTGCCGGCCATCTGCGACGGCTGGTTGGCGATGACGCCGACGGTGCGCCCCTCGACGCGGCCCAGGCCGATGACGATGTTCGGCGCGAACAGCGGCTGCACCTCGAGGAAGTCGCCGTCGTCGACGATGTGCGAGATCACCTGGTGGATGTCGTACGGCTGGTTCGGAGAGTCGGGGATGACGGAGTTGAGCACGCGATCGGCATCCGTCGTCTCCCACTCGAACCCGTTCTCGTAGACCGGGATCTCGGCCATGTTGTTGTCGGGGAGGTACCCGACCATGGTGCGGACGTAGTCGATCGCGTCGTCCTCGTCCTCGGCGAGGTAGTGCGCGACGCCGGAGCGGGTGTTGTGCGTGTAGGCGCCGCCGAGCTCCTCCATGCCGACGTCCTCACCGGTGACGGTCTTGATGACGTCGGGGCCGGTGACGAACATCTGGCTCGTCTTGTCCACCATGACGACGAAGTCGGTGAGGGCGGGGGAGTACACCGCACCGCCGGCGGCCGGACCCATGATGATCGAGATCTGGGGGATGACGCCGGATGCCGCGGTGTTCAGGCGGAAGATCTCGCCGTACTTGCCGAGGGCCACGACGCCCTCCTGAATGCGGGCGCCGCCCGAGTCGAGGATGCCGATGATCGGCATGCCGCCGCGCAGGGCGAACTCCATGACTTTGATGATCTTGTCGCCGGCGACCTCGCCGAGCGATCCGCCGAAGGTCGTGAAGTCCTGCGCGTAGACGGCGACGGTGCGGCCGTGGATCGTGCCGACGCCGGTGACGACCGAGTCGCCGTACGGACGGGAGCGGTCCATGCCGAAGGCGCTCGTGCGGTGGCGCACGTACTCGTCGAGCTCGACGAACGAGCCCGGGTCCACGAGCAGTTCGATCCGCTCGCGCGCGGTCATCTTGCCCTTGGCGTGCTGCTTCTCGCGGGCGACGACCTCGGCGTCGACGACGGCCTCCTGGTAGCGCGCGCGGAGGTCGGCGATCTTGCCGGCGGTCGTGGACAGGTCCGGCTGGTCGGACGAGGCGGACGGCGCGGGCTGGTCGGGCTGCTGTGGCACGCATTCCACCCTAGCGAGCGGGCCGTGCGCGCGGTTGGGGACCTGCGACAACGGGAACGGCGATCCGCTGTGGGGTATGCCACTCGATCGCGCGGTCTGCACCCCCGGCGTAGGGTGGCGGCATGCCGATTCCGTCTGAGGGATTCCCGCTGTCCGCCGCCGTCTCGCCCCGCGTGCACGTGATCGAGACGGTGGACTCGACGAACGCGAAGCTGCTGCGGGATGCCGCGGAGGACCCCGACGGGCATCCGCACCTGTCCGTGGTGGTCACGCGCGACCAGCGCGCGGGCCGGGGCCGGCTCGATCGCGCCTGGACGACCCCGCCCGGGTCGGCGCTCGCCGTCTCGGTGCTGCTGCGGGTGGGCGCCGTCGCCACGAGCGATCGCGGGTGGATTCCGCTCCTCGCGGGAGTGGCGATGGCGGATGCCGTCGCCGCACAGCTCCCGTCGATGCGGGCGGGTCGCGATGTACAGCTCAAGTGGCCGAACGATGTGCTCGTTCAGGGGCTGAAGATCAGCGGCATCCTCGCCGAGGTGCTGCCGACCGACCCGCACACGGTTGTGCTGGGCGCGGGCGTCAATACGACCATGGCGAAGGTGGATCTCCCGGTGCCGACCGCGACGTCGTTCGCCGCGCTCGGGGCGACCGCGGACGAAGACCGGCTGCTCGCCGATTTCCTCACCGGTCTGCGCGACGGCATCGCGCGCCTGGCCGTCGACGGCTCGGCGGCGGTCGCCGACGACGTGGCCGCGCACTGCGCGACGCTCGGCGCAAGGGTCACGGTGTCGCTGCCGGACGGCACGACGCTGCACGGCACGGCGGTGCGCCTCGACGCCGACGGGCGGCTCGTCGTCTCGGCCGACGGGGTCGAAGCCGTCGTGTCCGCCGGCGACGTGGTGCACGTGCGCTGACCTGCGGGCGCGTTGCCGACGCGGGCACGCCGCGCCCGGCGGGATCCGGCGGTCGTGACCCATCTGCCGCCACAATGGTGGGGTGACCCAGCCGATGGCGTACCCGGGCCGCCCCGCGGCCCCTGCTCCGGGCGCCGCGACGCCCGAGTTGCGCATCGCGCGCGTGCGGCCGCACGCGCGCCGACTGTTCTGGTCGGCTCTCGTGCTCGTAGCCGCCGCCGCGGCGGTCGGGTACTTCACCGACAACCTGCCCGAGCCTTTCGAGGACTGGATGCTGTGGGCTGTGGCCGGTGCCGTCGTGCTGCTGCTGGTGGTGCTGCCGTACCTGCGATGGCTCGGTCACACCTACACCGTCACGACGCGACGGGTGATCGCGCAGGCGGGCCTGTTCGGCCGGAACCGGCGCGAGCTGCTGCACGCCCGCGGGTACACGATCTCCGAGCGTCGCGGGCCGCTGCAGCGGATGTGGGGAGCGGGCACGCTCACCCTGTCCAACGGTGTGGACGAGCCGCTGCGGATGGCGAACATCCCGGCCGTGCGGCTCGTGCACGAAGTGCTCAGCGACCAGGTCGAGGTGAGCCAGATCCTCGCCCACCGCGATTCGCACAGCATCCCGGTCATCGGCGATCCGCCGCCGCTTCCCTGATCCGCGCCGCCGGCACCGGCATCCGCCTCGCCTGTGCCGGCCCGCCCGGCGAGGTTCGGCCGCGACGCTCACGCGCCGAAAGAACAACTGCCCGCCGAGGGAACGGGTGTTGCCCGTGCTCTCGGCGCGCAGTTGTTCTCTCGCGGGGGATGGCGCGGTATCCCGCCTGCAGACCTGGGAGGATGGGGGTGACGAAAGGGAGCACGTATGGCGCTGACACTCGGGATCGTCGGGGGCGGGCAGCTGGCCCGAATGATGATCGCTCCGGCGGTGGAGCTCGGCGTCGACGTGCGCGTGCTCGCCGAGGAGCCCGGCATGGCCGCGGCGCTGGCGGCGACCGCGACCGGCGATTACCGCGACCTCGAGACGGTGCGCGCGTTCGCGCGGGGCGTCGACGTGCTGACCTTCGACCACGAGCACGTGCCGCAGGAGGTGCTGCGAGCCCTCGTCGCGGACGGGGTCCGGGTTCATCCCGGTCCGGATGCGCTGCAGTTCGCGCAGGACAAGCTGCTCATGCGGGCGCGGCTGGCCGGGCTCGGCATGCCGCAGCCGGAGTGGGCGAGGGTGACGGATGCCGCGGGCCTGCAGTCCTTCCTCGACGAGCACGGCGGGCGGGCTGTCGTGAAGACGCCGCGCGGGGGGTACGACGGCAAGGGCGTGCGCGTCGTCGCGGACCCCGAGGAAGTCGCCGACTGGTTCGACGGCGGCGAACTGCTCGCCGAGGAACTGGTGGACTTCACGCGCGAGCTCGCGCAGCAGGTGGCGCGGCGGCCGTCGGGTCAGCTCGTCGCCTATCCGGTCGTCGAGACGGTGCAGCGCGACGGGGTGTGCGCCGAGGTCATCGCGCCCGCACCGCACGGGTCGACGCGGCTGACGGAGGTGGCGGCATCCATCGGCACTGCGATTGCGGAAGGGCTGGGTGTGACGGGGATGCTGGCGGTGGAGCTGTTCCAGACCACCGATGACCGGCTGCTGGTGAACGAGCTGGCGATGCGTCCGCACAACAGCGGGCACTGGGGGCAGGACGGGGCCGTGACGGGACAGTTCGAGCAGCATGTGCGCGCCGTGCTCGACCTGCCGCTCGGCGATCCTGCGCCGCGGCAGCCGTGGTCGGTGATGGTGAACATCCTGGGCGGTCCCGCGGACGGCACGCTCGAGAGCCGGTTCCCCGCCGTTCTCGAGGCACATCCGGCGGTGAAGGTGCACACGTACGGCAAGGCACCGCGGCCAGGTCGCAAGGTGGGCCACGTCAACGCCGTCGGCGACGATCTGGACGCCGTCGTCTACGAAGCCCGCGCCGCCGCCGCCTTCTTCGCCGACTGACCCCCGTTCTGGTCGCCCCGCGAGGGAGCGCCAGCGACCGAGACGACACGGCGTGACCCGCCCCGCTGGTCGCCCCGCGAGGGAGCGCCAGCGACCGAGACGACACGGCGTGACCCGCCCCGCTGGTCGCCCCGCGAGGGAGCGCCAGCGACCGAGACGAAACGGCGTGACCCGTCCCGCGCCGCGCGCCGCTCCGGCGATCTTCCAGCCTGCCGCCCTAACCTTGTCGGGTGACACGGCTCCTGCATTCCTCGGCATCCCCTCTCGTCGGCGTCGTCATGGGATCGGATTCGGACTGGCGCGTCATGAGTGACGCGTCGCAGGTGCTCAGCGAGTTCACGATCGCGCACGAGGTCGAGGTCGTCTCGGCGCACCGCACTCCCGACAAGCTGCTGCGCTACGGGCGTGAGGCGCGTGAGCGTGGCCTGAAGGTGATCATCGCCGGTGCCGGCGGCGCCGCGCATCTGCCGGGCATGCTGGCGTCGGTGACGGCGCTGCCGGTGATCGGCGTCCCGGTGCAGCTGGCGACCCTCGACGGGCTCGATTCGCTGCTGAGCATCGTGCAGATGCCCGCCGGCATCCCCGTGGCGACCGTTTCGATCAACGGCGCGAAGAACGCCGGACTGCTGGCCGCGCGCATCCTCGGTGCCGCCGACGATCGCCTCGCCGATCGCGTCGAGCAGTACGCCCGGGCGCTCGAGGAGCAGGTCGAGGAGAAGAACCGCCGCCTGAAGGACTCGCTGTGAGCGTGTCGGCTCCGCCCCGTCCGCCGGCGCCTGCACGGGGAGCGGATGCTGGGGTGATCCTGGGCGAGCAGCCGATCCGGCGCCCCGACACGCGCTCGCCGAAGGTGATGACACGGCGGGCGTGGTGGCTCGTCGCGATGAACTTCCTCGTGCCCGGTTCTGCTCAGGTGCTCGCGGGCAACCGTCGGCTCGGCCGGGTCGGGCTGGCCGCGACCCTCGTGATGTGGGTGCTGGTCGTGCTGACGCTCGTCGCGGCGCTGGTGTGGCCGACGCTGATCGTCGACCTGGGCGTCAACGGGTTCGTCCTCCTCGTGGTGCAGCTCGTGCTGCTGGCGTACGCCGTGCTGTGGGTCGTGCTGACCGTCGACACGCTGCGGCTCGTGCGGCTGGTGAAGACACGGCCGGGGGCGCGTCCGCTTGTCGCGGTGACGGCGATCCTGGGGCTCGTCCTCGGGTCGGGCGGCGCTGTCTACGCCGCGCAGCAGCTTCTCGCGCCCGCGCGGGAGGCCCTGGCATCCATCTTCACGAACAACGCGCCGCCGGTGCCGCCGTCCAACGGGTACTACAACATCCTGCTGCTGGGGGCCGACAGTGGCCTTGGGCGCGATTCGATGCGGTTCGACAGCATCTCCGTGGTGTCGGTGAATGCCGATACCGGGGCGGTGCACATCACCGGCATCCCGCGCGATCTCGCGCACGTGCCGTTCTCGGCGGGGCCGATGCAGGATCTGTATCCCGACGGGCTCGAGGGGCACATCTCGCAGACGTGTGGCTGGGGTCCCGGGATCAATCAGCTGATGAACGCGGTGGAGGTCTGTCGCGAGGATCGTGGCGCGGGTCTGTATCCGGATGCCGCGGCGAACAGTTCCACGCCGGCGATCGAGGCGACGAAGGATGCCGCGGAAGGAATCCTCGGGATCGAGATTCCGTACTATGCCTTCGTCGACATGAAGGGGTTCGCGGACATCGTCGACGCGCTCGGCGGGGTGGACATCACGGTGCAGGAGCGGCTGCCGAAGGGCGGCGGTCCCGCGTATGACGGGCAGAGCGCCGAGGATTGGGCGATCGGCTGGATCGAGGCCGGGCCGCAGCACATGGACGGCGACACGGCGCAGTGGTACGCACGGTCGCGGTACACGACGAGCGACGCCGATCGGATGCGGCGGCAGCGAGAACTGCAGCAGGCGATCCTCGCGCAGGCGAACCCGGCGAACGTGCTGACGCGCTTCCAGGAGGTCGCGGCGGCGGGGGAGGACCTCGTGCAGACGGACATTCCGTCGTCGCTGCTGGGCTTCTTCGTGAACCTGGCCGTGAAGGCGAAGGACCAGCCCGTGCAGACGCTGGAGCTGACGCTCGACGGCGCGGGGATCGACACCGACGAGCCGACGCCGGAGGCGTATGCGCACGTGCGGGAGCTCATCCAGCAGGCGCTGTATCCGCCGTCGCCGACGCCCACCCCGGAGGGCTGAGCCGTGTCAGCCGTGTTGCGGGTCGTGCTGGATCAGGTGGTGTCCCCGACGGATGCCGATTTGGCGATGGCGTCGGGGGAGCTTGCGCGGGCGCTGGTGGCGTCGACGCCGAGCGGGTGCGAGGTGGCGGCGATCGTCCCGTCGGGCGCGGATGTCGCCGGGACGGTGGAGGGCGCGGTGCCGGGGTTGGCCTCGCTTGCGCGGATGCCGCTCGCGCGGCGGGAGCTCGCCGCGTCATGGCAGCTGGGTGTCGCGCCCGGGGTCGGGGGCGGGATGATCCACTCTCCGACGCTGCTCGCGCCGCTCGTCAAGCACGATCGGGTGCACGATCACGATCAGACCGTCGTGACCCTGTGGGATCTGGACGCGTGGGAGCGCCCCGCGGAGCTCGCACGGGGCGCGGTGACCTGGCACAAGGCGATGCTCAAGCGGGCCGCGAAGCACGCCGATGCGGTCGTCGTGCCGACCCATGCCGCGGCGTCTCGGGTGGCGGAGCTCGGTGGTTTCGGGGATCGGATCCGCGTGATCTCGGGGGCGGCGCCGGCAGGGTTCCGAGTGCCGACCGACGAGGTGGGGCGTCGGCGGGCGCTGACCGTGCCGGACGGGTGCGTCGTGATGTCCGGCTCGTCGGCTCCGTCGGCGGGACTTGCGGCGGGCTTCGCGGCCATCGCTGCGGCGGGCGCGGATCTGCCGGTCGTCGTGCTGGGCGCGCCCGAGGGGGACGAGCCGGCGGTGCTCGATCTGGCCGCCGCGGCGGGCGTCGCACAGGAGCGGGTGCACGTGCGCGGTGCGCTGGAGGATGCCGATCGGGCCGCGGTACTGGGCGCCGCTGTGGCGCTGGTGGCACCGTCGGAGTTGACGGCGTTCCCGTGGCGCGTGGTGGAGGCGCTCGCCGTCGGCGTTCCCGTCGTGGCGGCGGAGTCGGAATCACACCGCGAAGTCGTGCTCGATGGGGGAGTGGTCGGCGACATCGCGGCAGGGCTGGCAGAGGTGCTCGGGTCGACCGCGGCCGTCGAGCGCTACGCCGTGCTGGCCGGTGACCGGGGCCGCGCGTTCTCGTGGCTGGGCGCCGCGGAGCGCGTCTGGCAGCTGCACGCGGACCTCTGAGGTCGCTTCGATCGGCGTGTCTTTGGCGTGTCGGGCGGCGGTTAGGTGGTAACAGCAGATTACTTCCGTCACAATGGTCCCATGGTCCCCCGAAGCCAAGCCCCCCGTCGTGCAGTCTGGACAGCGCCACGCACGGCTGTCGCGGCGATTGTGGCGTCAATCGCGCTGATAGGGTCGCTCATCGCTGCGAACCCCGCAATTGCGGCGCCCGGCGCAACGACTGATGCCACGACAGCTGTAGGCGGAGGCTCCCTGGCGGACACCGGAATGGTGAAAGCCGCGGCCGTGGTCGGCTTCAACCCCGAGAACATCATCTCCGACGCGCTGTTCTATGACGGCAATGCGATGACGTCGGCGGAGATCCAGACTTTCCTCGATTCGAAGATCGGTACTTGTCGAAACGGCAAGTGCCTGAACGTACTGACGACCGGAATCTCCTCTCGGGATGCGGTGTATTCGCAGTCCACGGGAAATCTCATCTGTTCCGCCATCCAAGGTGGTTCGATGAAGGTTTCGGAGCTCATCTATCGGGTGCAGGTGGCCTGCGGTATTTCCGCAAAGGTCATCCTCGTAACGCTGCAGAAGGAACAGGGCCTGACGACGAGTAAGGAGCCGTCGGACTGGAACCTCAAGGCCGCCATGGGCGCTTCCTGCCCCGACACCGCGCCGTGCGACCCGGCCTTCGCGGGAGTCGGTCCCCAGATCCTCAAGGGGACGCAGCAGCTGAAGACGTACAAGGCGGCTAAGTTCGCGAAGCAGCCGGGTCGCAACTACGTTGGCTACAGCCCAACCGAATCTTGCGGTGGCACCTACCTGAACATCCAGAACTACGCGACGGCAGCGCTGTACAGCTACACCCCGTACCAGCCGAATGCGGCCGCACTCGCGGCAGGTTACGGCCTGGGCGATGGGTGCTCCAGCTACGGCAACCGCAACTTCTACAACTACTTCACGGCGTGGTTCGGGTCCGCGCAGTATCCCCAGACGGATACGCCATTCGTTGACGTTTCGTCGGATGCCAACTCCACCTGGTTCAGCGTGTTCTCGAGCGACATCGTCTGGATGTTCAACTCCGGCATTTCGCAGGGCTGGCGGTTAGCGCCGGGGTACCAGGAGTACCTCCCCACGCAGAGCGTTACTCGTGACGTCATGGCAGCGTTCTTGTACCGCTTAGCTGGATCCCCGTCGTTCAGCCCGCCATCCGTGTCTCCCTTCGCCGACGTCTCTCCGGCCGATGTGTTCTACAAAGAGATTGCATGGCTGACTATCAACTCTCCCTCGCTTTCGTCCGACGAGAGGTTCCGTCCGAGTGAGCCGGTCACGCGCGAAGACATGGCGGGGTTTCTCTACGACCTTGCCGGTCAGCCGCCCCACGCCGCGGCTGCGCAGTCGCCATTCATTGATGTTGCGGTATCGTCACCCTCCTACAGATCGATTTCTTGGCTTGCGGCGGCGGGGATTAGCAGCGGATGGGATGAGGCTGCGGGGCGAGCGTTCCGACCTGCTGCGCCGGTGACGAGGGACGTAATGGCCGCGTTCCTGCGCCGGATGTACAACTATCTCAACCCGTTCACGGATGTTGCGTCCATGACCTCCCTCGCGACGTACAGCGTATTTGCCAATGACATTGCGTGGCTGGCTTCGGCTGGCATCACGCAAGGCTGGGAAGTAGGCGACCGCACTCGCGTGTACCGCCCCTTCGAGTCGGTCACCCGTGACGTTATGGCCGCCTTCCTCTATAGGCTCGCGGGTTCCCCCGATTTTTCGGCCCCGTCGATCTCACCATTTGCAGACGTTCAGGTTGGACAGGTGTTCTACAAGGAGATCAGTTGGCTCGCCGCGGAAGGCATTAGCGAGGGCTGGCAAGAGGGCGCGACAAGAGTATTTCGGCCTGCCCAGCCCGTCTCTCGCGACGTGATGGCGGCGTTCCTCTATCGCATGGCAGGCTCGCCAGAATCCAGCCCGTCCGGATCTCCCGCTTTCGTTGACGTCGCGGTGGATGGTTCCTTCTATCGGGAGATCGCGTGGATGGCTTCGAGCGGTATCAGTTCCGGGTGGTCTGTCTCGGAAACTCGGAGTGAGTATCGCCCGTTCCAGACTGTATCGCGCGACGTAATGGCGGCCTTTCTCCACCGCTTCAAGCAAATCCTCGAGGAATGAGAAGCATTCGTCAGTCGTGCAATCCCAACTCGCGGATCCTCTTCATCATGATTACGAGTGACTCGCGAGTCATCGGTTGGTTGGGGCGGAAGGCTGGGGGACCAAGCGGATCTTCCCAGCCGCGGGCAACATCCGAATAGAAGAGCCATGCGATTGCCTCGGCTTGTGGTGCGTCCGCGGAAACATCACTGAATGGGATCGGGCCGCCTGGACGCGGTCGGCCTGCGATTGCATATATGTAGCTGGCGAACGCGGCTCGGGAGATCGGCTCTCCCGTGACGTTGAAGGGCCGGACGCTCTCGGCGGCCGCCACAAGCGGATCCTGCGCCGCGAGATCTCGCTCGCTACTCGCAGTCTGATCGAAGTGAGCGCGCAGGACACGCTCGACCGCTCTCAGATCTACGGCTTCGTCCGGGCGGAACTCCGTCTGTCCCGTTGTCGCCGTGTAGGCAGGGAGAACGCCTGATTGTACGAGATCGACGATCTCATCAAAATATGGGTGGGACCGTTCGATGTCCACGAAGGGCGATCGCGAGAGATCTCGGAGTGCTCGGACCGCCTCGGTGGAAGGTCCGTCGAACACCACCTTGCCGTCTTTCAAGACGATGCCGCGAGTGCATAGGCGCGAAACCATCCCGAGGTCATGGGAGACAACCACCAGAGTCTTGCCATCCCTGTGGAGTTCCCGGATACGTGCGAGGCACTTCTTCTGGAAGGGCTCGTCGCCGACGGCAAGGATCTCGTCGATCAGCAGGACGTCGAGTTCCGTGTGAATCGCAACTGCAAACGCAAGGCGAAGGAACATGCCGGAGGAGTAGTGCTTCACCTCCGTGTCGATAAACTGTTCGATCTCGCTGAAGGCCACGATCGCGTCGAACCGAGCGTCGGTTTCCTCGCGCGTCATGCCGAGGATCGCCGCATTTAGGTAGATGTTCTCCCTGCCGGAGAGGTCGGGATGGAACCCCGCGCCGACCTCGATCAGTCCCGCAACGCGGCCACGAGTAAGGACCTCGCCACTGTCGGGTGTGAGAACGCCTGAAATGAGCTTCAACATCGTCGACTTGCCCGATCCGTTGAAGCCGAGCAACGCGACTGACTCGCCCTCGTCAATCGTCAGACTCACGCCGTCGAGAGCGTAGAAGTCCTCGGTGAGCGGCTTTCGCTTGAGGGCGGCGATGAAGGTTTCCTTCATCGAGTGTGTGTGGCGCAACCTGAAGCGTTTGTGGGCTTCTCGTACGACGATGCGAGGACGCACAGCCGAATCAGAGGTCCTGTGCAAATCGACCCTCCAAGCGACGGAATACGAACTGGCCAACAATGAGAAGAATGACGGACGTCGCTAAGGCGTAGCCAGAAAATGACCAGAGGTCGTCGATCGGCGGCGAACTTCGAGGGTCTAGCGGCTCCCAGATGCCATAGTGAAAAAGCTCCACAGCCATGGTTACGGGGTTCAGACGGTAGACGGTGTAGAGCCAGTCAGGTGCAGCCGCAGCGACCATCTCCCAGCGGTACATCACGGGAGAGGCCCATATTGCGCACATGACAATGATCTCGACGAAGCTCTGAGCGTCCCGAAACACCACGTTTATGGCACCGAACAGGAGGCCCAGTCCTACCGCCAAGACGGCCACGATGATGACGGCGAGCAAGAGGGCGGCGATCTGCAGGAACGACGGCGCCCAACCGAAGAAGATCGCGATGGCCACAACAACAACTACTTGAGGCAGCGTGTTTACGAGAGCGACGAGCATGCTCGAAACCGGGAACATCTCGCGGGGGAGATAGATCTTCTTGATGAGCGCGGCGTTGTCGACCAGCGACCGCGTGCTGTTAGAAATCGCCTCGTTGAAGAACGTCACAATGGTGATGCCCGCCAGGATGTATATCGCGTAGTAGTCGATGGCCCTATTCATCGACAGGAACACCCCGAGAGCCACGTAAAACACAACGAACTGTACGAGCGGCTTTACATATGACCACAGCCATCCGAAGAGAGACCCGCGGTAGCGGATCTGGATCTCCTTGCGCACGATGAGCGATAGGAGGTGGCTTCGTGTGAAGATGTCGACGAGTCCGCGGGTTCGTCCCGGTGCCGTGAGTTGGTCGGCTGTGGCGGGCGTTCGCATGTGTGTCAGTCCTTCGCCGGAGTCTTGCCGACCATCTCAGCGCGGGGATTGAAAGCTATGGCAGCCAACAGGCGTCCCGTAATGTGGCGGCGGATGCGCCACGGCAGCCGTCCGCGATGCATAAGAATCTCAACTCGAGCGAAGAAGCGCAGGTACGAGATCAACGACTCGTGGTGGAGGTGGAACGATGCCTCATTACGTGCTCCATACGCGAACTTCCAGAGACTCCGCTCATCGATGCGCGAGAAGTCGCCCGCGATGTTGTCGGGCGTGTCGTGGACTACCTTGCTGTCAAGCACGCACACTCCTGGTCCGACACCCACGCTGGCCATGCGTGCGTACGCCGCATCGTCGAACCAAATGAAGTACTCGCGTAGAGGAAGGCCGATCCGTTCGACCGTCTGCCGCGTATACAAAGCAGAGACGAAGGAGCAGGTCTGGACCAGAATCGCACGCTGACCTGTGACCCAAAGCCGGGCCCATTTCCAATCTGGAGCCGCGATGTTCATCTCGGCGAGTTCGTCATCACCGAAGTGTACGAGCGAGCATGCGAACGGAACGCCGCCGGGCATCGCGGTCATGGCCTCGGCATGGCCCGCGACGAGAGCTTCCAGGGCAGACGCTTCAGGATAGCAATCGTCGTCCATCAGCCAGAAGAGATCAGCGCCGAGGTCATAAGCGTGCTTGATGCCAGTGGCGAATCCGCCTGCGCCTCCGGTGTTGGTCTCCAGTCGCACGATCTCCAAATGCGAGTCGTTGAGCCCGGATAGGTACGCATCGGTGCCGTCCGAAGAGGCATTGTCTACGATGACGATCCACTCCGGGGGCGTGGTTTGTGCGTCTAGCCGGGCGAGAACGGTCTTCAGCTTCTCCAGGCGGTTGAAGGTGACGACGACGGCTGCAACGCGTTGCGACACGGTGTTAAAGGACCTCTCTATAAGACGATTGAGGTGGAGAGTGGATTTGCTCAGCGACCGAAACGGCGTGGACGTAGTTTCTGTTTGAAACGAGCGAGCGCGCGGCGGACTGTTTGCTGGAGGGAATAGTACCTGGCTGTCTCTTCGATGTACCGAGACAGATAAAGCAAGCCGCCGATCCCGTTGCGGTCGATGTAGTCGCTGATCTCGCGGTCCCGGACCAAACGGTCGAACTGGAGGTGTTCCACGCTTTCGCCAAAGACACTGTTGGACGCCGCGCCAGTGGCATGGGGTCGTTGGTGCCAGAAAGCCAGAGGTCTTTCACCAACGAATATCACTCGGCCGTGACGAATGAGTCGAAGGTTGAACTCCCAGTCCCCGACGGCGCGCAGAGTGGGGTCGTACCAACCGATCTCGTCGTATACAGCACGCCGGATCAGCAAGGAAATGGGGACAAAACGGTTCGTCTGCAGAAGATCGTAGAGCGACACCATCTCTGCCGGTGGAACGAAGGGCGCACGGCCGGTCTCCACGTACACCCCACTCTGTAGCCTTTCAAAGATGATCTCCGTGCGTGCCGTTGCGGCGACTGCTTCAGGATCTGCTTCCAAAGCACTGATCATCGTGTCGAGAAAGGTTGGCGCCCACGTGTCGTCGTCATCATGGATAACCACAAACTCCCCCCGCGCACGCTGGGCGCCGAGATTGGCGGCAGCCTCCATGGAGCCAGAACCGCCTTCGACATGTAGAACTTCGAGCCGCCCCTTGAACGCGCCTTCGCGCTCGGCTACGAGCTGATCGACGGGTGCGGTGGCGCCGCCGTCGTTCACCAGGACAACGTGCCAGTCCGTGCAGGTCTGGGCGAGGACGTCGTCGAGCGCGCGCCGGAGAAGGTCGCCACGGTTCTTCGTCCGAATGACGATACTGACGCGTTCGCGGTAGTCAGACACTTAGGAAACCTCAATACTCGGGATACATCACGGGTGTTCGGGGGTCCCCGCGGCAGCGCATTTTCACCAGCGCCACTCAAGCCTACTCGGCGAGGAACGCCGCAACCTGAGCGTCGGCCCGCGGTGGCAGAGGTTTCTCGGGGAGATTCCGCTAGGGTATCCCGCGGCTGAGGTGAACTACCCCCTCGCCGGGAGGATGCGCTGGACGTGTGGTGGGAACTCGCCTGGGCTGCGACCGTGTTGGTGGCGACCCTACTCACGGTCGGCGGTGTCGTCGGCTGGGGATTAGGTCTTCGGGGACTGTGGCTGTACGCCACCGCTCCGGTCATCGCTGTGCCGCTCGTAGGCGGCGCCGCGATTATCGCGCCCCTTGCCGGAGTTTCATGGTCGATACTGCCAGTTCTTGCGCTGGCCGGGATTACGGGCGCCGTGGTGTGGCTAGTCGCACGGCGTTATGGGGCCGTGATGCCCGTCTCGGGAGCTGCAGGGCCACGTATCGCGGTGGCCCTCGTGATCCCGGCGGTCATCATCGCGTGGCAAATCCTGGGAGCGATCGGGTCACCTGAGAACTTCTCCAACACATTCGACAACGTCTTCCACCTAAACGTTGTTCGCTTCATCCTCGACACCGGTAACGCATCCTCGCTCTGGGTCGGCCACTTAACCGACCACTCAGGCACTGCTGCGTTCTACCCCGCTGCCTGGCACGATGTCGTGTCGCTCGTCGCGCAGTTGAGCGGTACGGATTCCAGAGTCGCAGTAAATGCTATGACGTTGGTCATCAGCGCCGTCATCTGGCCAGCCGGCACTGTGCTGCTTACTCGGCAACTCTTCGGGCTGAATCGTGCGGTGCTGCTGTCCAGCGGAGTCCTCGCCGCCGCATTTCCCACCTTCCCGCTGCTGATGATGGACTACGGCGTTCTCTACCCCTACCAGCTCGGCGTTGCGTTGGTGCCCGCTACGCTTGCCGTCACGCTCAGAGCGGTCAAAGTTGGTTCAAGACACCCGTCGATGCCCACGTGGCAGAGCTGGCTGCTTCTCCTAGGGATCATCCCCGGCGTTCTTCTCGCACATCCGGGCGCGTTCGTCGCGTGGATGGCTTTCACGGTGCCTATCGCCACGCTTCTGTGCGTTCGAGCGCTCAACCGTGCGCGCGGTTGGGCCACGCGCGTTGGCGTGGTCGGTGCATTGCTCGCTTACTTGGCGGTGGGCTTCGTCTTGTTGATGGTCCTTCGGCCGAGCAGCGGGAGGGACTGGCCCATCGAGTTGCGCGTGCGCGGTGCCGTCGCAGAGGTGCTCACGGGTGCAGTCTGGTACGAAGTGCCCGCGATAGCTGGCGTGTTCTTAGTCATCTGTGGGGTGGCCTGGGCTCTGGTGCGTCGTCGCCCGGTCGCGACGGTCACCGTCGCGATGCTGGCCGTAGCGGTCGTCCTCTACATCGTGGTGACGGCGCTGCCGTATCCTCACTTGCGGGACGCGCTCACTGGCAGTTGGTACAACAATCGCCCCCGCCTCGCAGCGCTTCTTCCGCTCCTTGCGGTTCCTCTTGGTGCATACGGAGCTGGCGCGACGTGGGTGTGGATCCGCTCTCGTCAGTGGACTCGTGACCGCGCGCGGAAGGCCCCTCGGCTGGTTAGGCGAGCGGTGCCGGTTGCCCTTCTTGCGGCGGTCTGCGTAACGACGCAGTTGCCGACGATCAGTCCGGTGCCCGCCGCAGTGGAGCGGGCTGCAGAGTCCTACCGCACTTCTCCGTCGGCTCGCTTGATCACATCCGACGAGCTTGCTCTTATCGACCGATTGGACGAAAACGTTCCGGCCGATGCCGTCATCGTCGGCAGTCCCTGGACCGGCACGGCGCTCGCGTATGCTCTCGCCGATCGGCGGGTCGTGCTACCGCATATGTTCACGACCACGTCAGCGGCGGAGGACGAAGTGCTCAGCACGTTGAACGTAGCAACGCCAGGGAGTGCAACGTGCGCGGCACTACTCCAGACGGGGGTCGACTACGTGCTCGACTTCGGAACACAGGAGATCCACGGAGCGTCGCACGTCTATCCGGGCTTAACCAGCCTGGACGTATCGCCGGCGCTTGAGTTGGTCGACCAGCAAGGTCAGGCGAAGCTGTATCGCGTGGTTGGCTGTTAGCTGGACGGAGCGTCGAAACCGTGAGGGTTGAGTTGCTGCCAATGCCACGCGTCGCGGGCCATGTCGTCCAGAGTTAGGCGAGCGGACCAGCCCATCTGTTCCTGCGCCAGTGTCGGGTCGGCCCACGCGCTCGCGATGTCTCCAGCGCGACGTTCGATGATGGTGTATGGGATCTTCGTTCCGGACGCGCGCTCGAATGCATCGACAAGCTCGAGGACCGTCGTCGCGACGCCAGTCCCAAGGTTCCAGATGCGCAGACCGCGAGCCTGGTCCAGTGTGGTCAGCGCTGTGATGTGGCCGTCGGCAAGATCCTGCACATGGATGTAATCGCGCGCACCGGTTCCGTCGGCGGTTGCGTAGTCACCGCCGTACACCGAAAGTTCGGGGAGCCGGCCGACCGCTACCTGGGTGATGTACGGCGCGATATTGTTTGGAATGCCGCGCGGGTTTTCGCCGATGAGGCCCGACGGGTGCGCGCCGACTGGGTTGAAGTACCGCAGTAGAGCGATATCCCAGTTCGCCGCCGCACGCGAAAGATCCGAAAGGATGCGCTCGATCATTACCTTCGTTTGGCCATATGGATTGGTGGCCTCGAGGAGGTCCGCGTCCTCCCGGAAGGGAGGAACACGCCGGTCTCCATAGACGGTTGCGGATGACGAGAAGACGAGCCGGCGCACCCCGGCACTCTCCATGGCGTCGACCAGATTGAGGGTTGAGACAATGTTGTTGCGGTAGTAGCGCAAGGGCTCGGACACGCTCTCCCCGACGGCCTTCAGGCCGGCGAAGTGAATCACGGCATCTGGGGCAGCCTCCGAGACCGCACGATCCGTATCGCCGCGGTCGGTTAAATCGATGGCGTGCAACGACGGGCGACGACCGGTGATCTGTTCGATCCGGTCGATAACGACGGGACTGCTGTTTATGAAGCTGTCGACAATGATTGGCTCATGACCAGCCTCGATCAGTTTGACGACCGTGTGGGAGCCGATGAAGCCGGCGCCTCCGGTGACGAGTACACGCATGCGCTCTTGCCTCCTGAGTGGGTTACGTCGGGCGATGGGGCTGACAATGGGTGTAAGACGACACTATCGAGTCGGTACGGCCGTCGCTTCAAGTGCCGCACGACAGATCTCGGCATACTCATGCGCTCGCGTTGGCCACAACCAATCGGCGATCAAGGCGTCCGAGGCGGGTACCCATTCAGTGCCCACGGTGTCACGGAGCACGTCTAGCAGTTCGTTTGAATCTGCATTGCTAGTGACGCGGATCGGCGCTCCGCGGTCTTGGAGCGTTTTCGCGCCGGGGACGTCGAATGTGACGACTCGTCCAGACTCGGCGATGGACTCGAGCAAGGTCGTCTGAAACCCCTCGGCCAGGATGGTCGGATTGACGAGGGTTGCTCCGCGCAGAGTCGCTCGGACCGCGGGTTGCGAGACTCGTCCGTGCACGACAACGACGTCCTTCAAGCCGAGCCTTCCAATTGCTCGTTGGAGGTCGGGCATATCCGGCCCGTCGCCGACGACGTCGGCTGCGACGGCGACGCCCAGCGTTCGAAGAGCAGCCACAGCCTCCAGAAACACATCCCAACCCTTACCTGGGACTAGCCTTCCCACGAACACGACACGATTCACGTCGTGGATGCGCACTGGGTCATCTGCGGTGGAGACGTCGATCGCGTTGTAGAACACTCGTGCCTCCACGCTCGCTAAGCGCATCACAAACGCGGCCACGGATTCGGAGACCGCCAGCACACGATCCGCCCGCCGCAGCACCCATCGTCCGACGGTAAGGTCGACCAACCGACTGGCGACTCGGATCAAGGGTGAGTCAGTAACGACATGGCCGCTTCCGTGCTCGGTGTGCACCACTACTACTCGCGCTCGCCGCGCCGCGCGAACCCCGATAGCAGTGACTGGAAAGAACCGGGTGTGGACCGACACGATGTCCACTCTCTCGTCGCGCAGGGCACGCGCGAGGCGTCGAGTCGAGCCGAGCGGCGGAAACCCGAGCGTGTCCCCGATACGCCAACGCTCGGTCAACGTAGTGACAACGACGGCGCCGTCGCGGCGCGTTCCTGTATCAGGCCCGAGTGTGTATACATGAACTGAGTGGCCCAGGGCAGCGAGCTCGCGTGCTAGCGATTGAACGTGGAACTCGACGCCGCCCGCGCGCGGTGGGTAATTGTTCACGATGAAGGCGATGCGCAAGGATTGCGTCCTTTCGGCGGGAATCAATATTCGTGCCCAGGTCTCGTAACCCGGTGGTAGCGCGCGTACTGCGCCGCGCGCCAGAGGGCGTCGCGGGCAGCAACCGAGAGCCGGTTCATTCCGAGCGCGCGACCAAGTGTGCGGCGCGCAACCGAGATACGCTGGATGTGTAGCCCGTAAGGGGTTGCGCCGCGGCTGAGTTGGCCGGGATGGATGCGGTACTCCGTGAGCAGGGACGTGAGCACCGGCACCGGTCCGAGGACGGACAATCGCAGGATGAGGTCATAGTCCTCCATCTGCTCCAGCGATTCGTCGTATCCCCCTACCTCCTCAAGTGCCGAGCGACGCAGCATCACGGATGAGTGAGGGATGCAGTTAAAAAGCACGAGGTGACGTCGCACGTCGTCGCCGGATGGCATCCTGATGTTGCCCGCGGGCTCCCCTTCGGGTGTGATCCTGCTGGTCGCCGTGCCGACCAAGGGGGCTGTCGGCTGCGCGCGCAATCGCGCGACCTGTTCTGAGAGGCGGAGTGGGAGCATGCGGTCGTCGGCATCAAGACGCGCGACGAATTCTCCCCTCGCGCGCGCGACGCCCTCAATCATCGCGCGCGTCGGCCCGAGCCGCGACCGCTCGTGGACGAGAACGACGCGTGGATCCGCGGTCCACGACCTCGGCTCAAAGGACGCCGGGCCGTTGATGACGACGATCACTTCAATGCTGACATCGGAGCTGTCCAATGCTGATTGCACGGCTTCATCGAGCCACGAGTCCACTCGGTTGGTGGGGATGATCACGCTGACAGTGGGTGTCACCGCCGAGTCTCCTTCCGCCCCCGCAGCGCAAGGATGACGGCCGCCAGGGCAGCTCGCGACGCGACGGCAACCATGACGGCCCAGAAGGCCCCGGCCAAGCCCATCGACGGAATAAGCACGATGCACGCGGCCAGCGAAAGCGCGGTGGAGCCCACCGCCAGTGTCAGCGTGTGCGCGTAGTCGTTTCGGATAGCGACGGCGGTGGCTAGGAAATGCGCGGCCGGGAGAAGAACCACCGCGAAGCCGAGAGGAACCGCCTCGAGGAGCGACAGGGTGTAGGTAGGGCCGAACACGAGCGGAATCAGGACAGATGCGAGGATCAGGCCAACAGCTGTTATCGGGACGTAAGCTATCGTCCACGAGCCCGCGTGACGTGCCGTCACCGCCAGCAAACGCGCGCTTCGGTGAGTGTGCAGCTCGAGTCGCTGGGCCTGTGGAATCCAGGCCTGCGAGACCACCCCTGTCACGATGTCCGCCAACGCATAGATGTACAAGAGAACCGCTAGTCGCGCCGTCTCGGCCTCACCAAAGGCACTCGTCACTATGTACTGAGGCGCCGTGGAAATCAACGACATCAGAGACATCGCAACGCCCAAGGGAAGGCCTGCGAGTACGATGCGTCGAATCTCGCCAGCTTCGGGAGCATGGTACGACACGCTGTCCTCCGCTCCCGCAGTCACCCTTCGAGCGGGACGGAAGAGGAGCACATAAGTGCAGATGAGCGATGACACCGCGAGCGCCGTGAGGCTCGCGGTGAGGTTTCGTGTGGCGTAGATGACGACGGCCGTCGTAATCGATACGAGTGCCGCAGAGAGGAGGCTGCCGACAAAAACCGTGCGCGCCCGGTCGTGCCGCTGCAGTGATCCGGACACGAAATCGGCGAAATTATCGGACACCTTTGACAGACCCGCGCACGCAAGGATCAGGACTGCCACTGCCGAGGCCAGTGACCCGAAAATGAGCGCGGCCACCAGGGCGCCCGCAGCGGCAGTCGCTTGCACGAGCGTGTAGTGGCGGAATCGGGCTTCCGGCTGCAGCGTGAGCGTAACCGTCCGCATGCCGAGCTGGGCGAAGACAAAGAACGGGGTTACCAGAGCCAGTGAGAGCGAGTAAGTCCCGACGGTCTCGGGTGTGGTCAATCGAGCCAGAAGCAGGAGAATGATCAGCGGACCGAGGTTGCGCAGAAACTGTGCGCCAAGTAGGTAGACGGTGCTCGTGGCCGTACTGACGCTCATGGCTGCCTTCCGGCCGCGGCCGACGGGAGGCGCTGGTATGACCATGCGTTACACCTCGGATCCGCCTTCGTGCGCGCCTTCCGGCGTGATGTATAGCTTATCAGCGAGCGTCTAGCGTCAGCCATTCGGGGAGCAGTTGATCGTGGCCGCTCTGTCCATCCGCTCGCCATGGTCGAGGTGCAACGACGGGAGCAGTCGGCTTCCTTCGCGTAAGCAGCCAGGCGGCCCACCAACTGAAGGATGAGTTACTCATCGCGAACGCCGTACCTCGACTCATCGCACGTATGGTCGCGAGACCTCTGAGGTTGCTCGGCTCGTCGACGAAGCTCACGTCTCCGAGATGAGATAGTTCGCGGCGAGCCATTTCGGGCGAATCGGAGAACACGCGAATATGTGAAGTGGGTGCGGCCAGCGCCCGCAACGTTGCAATCGCCCGGGTGAAATAGGCGCCGCTGGCGATTCCGTGGTGCAGCGCCGTCTGCGGGTTCAGGTAGTCACCTCTTCTCACGTGCGCGGTGATGGCGGCCTCGTGTTCAAATGGGCGGAGCCATCGGGACTCCTCGTCGCTCAGGACGGCTTCCTCTAGCGTCGTTGCTAGTTGCTCGGCGACGCGGTCGAAGTATCGAGGTGACTGGAAGTAGCCAAGCAGGGTGGTCCCTGGAGTGACGAGGTTCACCTCCTCGTGATATCCGAATGTTGGTTGTCGCCACACCTTGAGGTGCCGCGAACTACGGCCTGTCCGGCGAATGACGGCTGGCCTGCGGGGTGAGTTGCGATACCACGGAGAGTCCGCTTCGATCAGGATCCCGCGTCCCTCTAGACCTGATAGTTCGTAATCACGCGGAGTCTCCTTGGCCCGCTCGAGCGGGTCACCCGCGAGAAACCGCGAAGCATCGATGTAGAGAGGGCAACTGAGACGGTCTGCCTGCTGCCAAGCCGCAGCCAGGATGAAGAGCTGATTCCCAAAGCCGCCCTGCAGATACGCGCAGATACCGTCGCTGATGTCACGTGCCGAGGTCATGGATTGCTTTCGAGGGGCGCTACTCGCGCGAATTCGCTGAAACTGAGACTCTACTCCCTCCGGTCGAACGCCTTGCCCGCAGCGCGCAGGGATCTCCCGGCTCAGCATCACTAGAATCTCCCCAAGTCTCCCGATATCTGCCCCGAGGAATCATCCATGCCGTCGCCCAACGCCGACACCTGGGTTGTCATACCCCTGTACAACGAGGCTGCCGTCGTACGCGAGGTTGTTCTTGGCGTTCGTGGGGTTTTCCCGAATGTTGTGTGCGTGGATGACGGCAGTAGGGATGAGTCGGTCACCGAGGCGTTGGCTGGTGGTGCGGTCGTAATCAGGCACCCGATCAACCTCGGCCAGGGCGCAGCGCTGCAAACCGGTCTCGAGTTCGCGCTCGAGCAAGCTGGCGCCCGCTACTTCGTCACCTTCGATTCTGATGGTCAGCACCGCGTCGAGGACGCGCTCGCCATGGTGGAGCGTCTGCGCTCGGAGCCGCTGGACATCGTCGTGGGGTCGCGATTCCTCGCTGCAGGGACCAACGCGAGCGCCATGAAGCGGCTTGTGCTGCGCCTCGCGGTTCTGTTTGAACGAGTCTCAACAGGAGTGAAGCTAACTGATGCGCACAACGGGTTGCGTGCACTGAATCGCACCGCGGCAACGAGGATTCGCATTACCCAAAACCGGATGGCTCACGCGAGCGAGATTGTCGCTCAGATTGGTGTCGAGCATCTGCGCTATGCCGAGCAGCCCGTGCAGATTCTCTACACTGAGTACTCCCGTGCAAAGGGGCAGTCGATGTGGAACTCCGTGAACATCCTCAGCGAACTGTTCATTAAGTAAGGCGGCTTCGTGGATCAACTCATCATCAAGGTGCTGCTGATCGCAGCCTTCGTCGTATTTGCAGTGGTGTTGCTGCGCCCCACGGGCTCGGCGCGTGGGCAGGCACTTCGTACGATCGCGCTACTTTTGTTGTTCGTTGCGGCGGTTCTCGCGGTCATCTTTCCGACGATCATCAACGATGTCGCCGTCGCAGTCGGCGTCGGACGCGGAACCGATCTACTCCTCTACGGTCTCATCGTGGTTTTCGTTGCGAATGCTCTCACCGCCGCCCGCCGTCGGCGTGAGCAGGACATCCAGATCACCCGACTCGCTCGACGCGTCGCGCTGGATACCGTGCATTACCCGGATCGCGGCGACGAGCGGACGCTGCCGGATGTCTGACCGCCTCCTCGCGTGAGCGTTCGAATCCATCCTGGTGCCGACGCTGGTTTGGCGCGCCAAACTGCGAAGGGCGGGTTCCGTAAGGACATCCAAGCGCTGCGTGCCCTAGCGATTACGGCGGTCCTCCTAAACCGGCTCTTCGGACATTCGGTGGGGGTGAGGCTCGCCGGGTGAGGTTCGGCGGGTAGGGGTCGAGGTCCCCGAGGATCAGTAGCTCCAACTGCTGCTCCAACCGAGGACCTCGACGTGTCTCACGATAGTTCGGGGTGCGCTGACGCGTGCTCTGCCGCCTGCCCGTGTTCCCGCTGCGACTTGCTGCTCGGCCTCGATGGGGTCCATGTCAAGGACGTTGACCGCCGTGACGGGCTGCTGATCGTGACCGTCTCGAGCCCGGCGGCACCGACCGGCTGCCCGTCGTGCGGGGTCGTCGCGACCGGCCGCGGACGTCGCCGACGGGTGCTTCACGATGTGCCCGGCGTGACGCGGGTGCGGATCGTGTGGCGGCAGCGGGTCTGGCGGTGCGACGAGGTGGGATGCGTGCGACGGACGTTCGTGGAGCAGCTCCCGGGTCTGGTGGCCCGGCGCGGGTCGATCACCACGCGCGCCGTCGGCTGGGCGATCGGGCAGCTGCGCCGCGAGCACGCCACCGTGCACGGTATCGCCCGTCAGCTCGGAACGTCGTGGAAGACGGTGTGGCGGGCCGTCGAGCCCGAGCTGGTCAAACTGGCTGAGGACGAGTCCCGGTTCGAGAACGTCACCACCCTCGGCGTCGATGAGCACATCTGGCATCACACAGACCCCCGAAAGCGCGGCCCGAAGGAGCTGACCGGGATGGTCGATCTCAGCCGCGACAGCACCGGAAAGACGCGGGCGAGGCTGCTCGACCTCGTGCCCGGCCGCTCCGGGAAGGCCTACGCGTCCTGGCTCGCCGAACGCGGCGAAGCGTTCCGGCAGAACGTGAAGGTCGCAGCTCTTGACCCGTTCGCCGGCTACAAGACCGCGATCGACGACAAGCTCGAAGACGCCACGGCCGTGCTGGACGCGTTCCACGTCGTCAAGCTCGGCACCGCCGCCGTCGACGAGGTCCGCCGCCGCGTCCAGCAAGACACCCTCGGGCATCGCGGTCGGACCGGCGACCCGCTCTACGGGATCCAGACCATCCTCCGCGCCGGCGCCGAGAACCTCACCGAGAAGCAGCGGACCAGGCTCGCGGCAGCGATCGAGGCCGACCCCGCGCACGACGAGGTGTTCGTCGCATGGCAGTGCGCCCAGCAACTGCGTTCCGCCTACCACCAGAAGGACCTCGCCGAGGGGCGGCGGATCGCCGAGAAGGTCGTCGACACATTCCACACCTGCCCGATCCCCGAGATCGCCCGCCTCGGCCGCACCCTCCGCCGCTGGCGAGCCGCGTTCCTGGCCTACTTCACCACCAGCCGGGCGAACAACGGCGGCACCGAAGCAGTGAACGGCATCATCGAACTCCACCGCCGCCTCGCCCGCGGCTTCCGCAACCGCGACAACTACCGGCTCTGTGAGTCTTGAACCGGCTGGTCCGGGACCGGCTGCCAGGATGGTGTCGGCCGCCTCGCTCGGCGTGTGACTCATACCGGCTATGTCCTCCTCGTGGAGTGTCTTCATTGCGGACATGTCCACGCTGAGCGGGTGGCCGGCGCCGTCCCGGCCCACTTGGCGACTTGATCAGAAGACTGCCCGATCCCGCGGGGTCGTGGCCCATCACAGAGCTGTCCCAGTGACTCCTTCCCGGTCCGGCACCGGCCTCAGCGACCGGTCCTGTTCCCAGATCAAGGAAGGAGCGTCGATCGCCATGGCCATCGTCGCGCATACCCATCCATTTGTCATCGGAGTCGACGCTCACGCGAAGACGCATACCCTGGCGATCCTCGCTGCACCGTTGGGAGAACTGGTCGACACTGCACAGTTCCCGACCACTCACGCGGGTCTTCAACGCGCAATCGACTGGGCCGGGCGGCGCACCGGCGCGGACCTGGACGTTTTGTGGGTCATCGAGGGGATCGGCTCCTACGGGGCGCGACTCGCGCAGACGGTCGCGCAGACCGGCTACCAGGTCGCTGAAGCACCCCGGATGAATGCGCGCACGAACCGAGGGGTGGGCAAGTCCGACCCGCTTGATGCCCGCCGAATCGCAGCAGCTGCGCTGCCGCTGGAGATCACGCACCTGAGGAACCCGCGCGACGACGACGGTGAACGCGCCGCTCTGCGCGTGCTCGTCACCGCCCGAGAACACATGACCACCGAACGCACCGGCACCATCAACGCGCTCACCGCGCTGCTGCGGACTGTCAACCTCGGCATCGACGCCCGCCGACCATTGACCAGCACTCAGGTCACCGAGATCACCCGGTGGCGTGCCCGGGCCGAAACAGTCGCTGCCGCTACGGCCCGCGCCGAAGCCATCCGTCTCGCCAAACGAGTGACCGCCCTCAATGACGAACTCGCCGAGAACAGGTTACGAATGGAAGCGCTCGTTCATGCCACTCCAGCGGCGACACTGCTTGACGAGCCTGGCATCGGTGTCGTGACGGCCGCGATCACGATGACCGCCTGGTCACACGTCGGTCGGCTCCGCTCCGAGGCCGCGTTCGCGTCTCTCGCCGGTGTCAACCCCATCCCCGCCTCTTCCGGAAACACCGCCCGACACCGTCTCAACCGTGGCGGTGACAGGCGGCTGAACCGAGCCCTGCACATGGCCGTCGTCACCCGCATGCGCTGCGACCCCGCCACCCGCGCCTACGTCGAACGACGCCGCACCGAAGGCCGCACCAACAAGGAGATCCGCCGCTGCCTCAAGCGCTACCTCGCCCGACGGATCTATCGTCAACTGAACCGTGCCGTAACGCCGACTTGACACACATAGAAGAGTCCGCATGCTCCTCGCCGCCGGCGGACTCACCCCATGACCCCCACCGAATGTCCGAAGAGCCCCTAAACCATCTTTGGCCAACGCGTCTTCCCGGTGGCTACGTAGGTGTAGACGTATTCTTCGTGATCTCGGGGTACCTCATCACCGCGCATCTTCTGAAAGAAGTCGTGATGACGGGTGGCATCCGGCTGGGCGCCTTCTATGCACGTCGTATCCGGCGGTTGCTGCCGGCAGCGCTGCTCGTACTCGCTGCATCGGCGACGCTCGTTTTCGTGTACCTGCCGTACACGCGGTGGGAGCGAAACGGCACCGAGATCGCCGCAAGCGCAGGGTACGTAGAGAACTGGTGGCTGGCTCACCTATCCGTCAATTACTCTGCGCTCAATGACTCTGCGAGCGTCGCGCAGCATTACTGGTCTCTTTCGGTCGAAGAGCAGTTCTACCTGGTGTGGCCGCTCCTGATCGTCGCTGCGCTGACGATATTCTCATCCCGCATCGGGGGTACTGCAGCGCGACGTGGGACAGTCGTCGGATTGCTCGCCGTGGTCTTCGCCTCATCGCTAGCCGCTAGCATCGTGTTCACTCAGTTTGAACCGAGCCAAGCCTACTTTGTGACCTTCACGCGAGGCTGGGAGTTTGCGGTCGGAGGTATACTCGCGGCGATGGGCGGCGCCCGTCTGCGAATGCCACAGCCTGTCGCGAACATCATGGCAGTGGCCGGCATCGTAGGCATCCTTTTCAGTCTCCTGGCTTTCGGTCCGGAGACACCCTTCCCTGGGGTGGCTGCGCTCGTGCCCGTGCTCGGCACCGCCGCTATCATCGCCGCAGGGACTCGTGAGGGCGGGCTCGCGCACTCCTGGGTGACTGGCAATGCGTTCACTCAGTGGCTGGGCGGGGTGTCGTACTCGTTGTACCTCTGGCACTGGCCAATCATCGTGATCGCGCCGTTCGTGCTGGGGACGGAACTCACTGGGCTGTCGAGGATCGGTCTACTCGCCATTGCACTCGTCCTCGCCTGGCTCACAAAGGCCCTGGTCGAGGACCCGGCTCGCAACTGGGTGTTCTGGCGGTCCAGCACCCTGAGGTCGATCGTTCTCATGGTGGTCGGGGTACTAGCCGTCTTGGCGTGTGCCGGAGGGCTCCTAATCGGATCCGCGCTGCGCTCGACCGCAGACAGGCCTGACGCGCCTCTAGCAACCGGGTCGTGCGACGGTCCGCATGCGCTGTCCAATGCAGCGGACTGCCCTAGCGTCTTCGACCTTGCCGACTCGCCGTACATGGGGAAGCGCAACGAGTACTTCTTCTACCCCCCACAATGCGGTCCAACACAACCGGATCCACACGGTGGCGATGTAGTCCCCATAATTGTCTGCGACTTCAGTAACGAATCGGGTCCGAAGAGCAACGTGTGGGTCGTAGGCGACTCGCACGCTCAGCAGTGGCAGGGGGCAGTCTTCGAGCTTGCTCGACGAGAGGGCTGGATTGTGACGCTCGCCTACCGCGGTCACTGCCCGCCAGCCGATGTGGCCTACATCGGCTTCCGGACGGTGTTGAGCGCTGGCGAGGTCAGCGGATGTCGCGAATGGAGTCGGGCCGTGACAGGTGCCGTCGAGGAGGCTCGACCGGAGATGGTCTTCACCGGTATGGCCGCGCGTCAGTACCTCGTCGACGATGGCAGCGGCCGCTCGGCAGCGGAACAGATGATCGACGGCATGACGTCCGATTGGGCGGCATGGTCGTCCGTCGGTTCGCGCGTCATTGCAATGGCGGATCCGCCATTCAACGGTGAAGTCAGGGATCCGGATTGTGTGATCCTGAATACTCAGGATCCTGTTGCGTGTGCGCGGCCGCGCTCCGAAGCTCAACCCGCCGACCCAGTAGTTTCCGCCGTGTCCCGAATGGGCGATGAACGTGTCTCCCTCGTCGACCTCACCGATCACTTCTGTGACGTCGACACCTGCTATGCCGTCGTTGGGGGTGTCCCGGTCTACTATGACGCTGACCACTTGAACCTGGTCTACGTGAGAATGCTTGCCGACGATATCGCAGGCGCTGTGGGGATTCGCTGAATGGCTGATCAGCATCTACTGGGCTCATCAGACTGGTTCGAAGCGGAGTTCTCGCAACGTCTGTACATGTGACAATCTCTTACAACGCAGTGCGCGACGCGCACGGTAGCACCGGACCGCACCCGACCAGGCCCGGATTGAGGAAAACCATGCTCCACCGCCGACGAGCACCCGCGCGCCCGTACTACTTGGTTTCCGCAGCGGGGCTACCTAACTACGGTGACGAGATCCTGACACGTGTTTGGCTAGACTGGCTGGCAAAGAATCGGCCAAACACGCCTGTCTGGCTGGACTGCCCAGAGCCGGGTCGCGCGAATCACCTCTTTGCGGATGCGCATCCGCTGCTTCGAACGACCAATACCCTCTGGCACCTTGCCTTCAGCTCCAAGGGACTTGAGCTAAACGAGGCCGCGTCGCGTGCAGAGCAACTTGTGTCGAGCCTGGGCTCTCCGAGATTCGACTTGGGATTGCTCGACCTCCGACAGATGCAATCGGTGCACCTTCTCGGCGGCGGCTACCTGAACTCCATCTGGCCGGAGCACCTGGCGCTTCTGCCTGCTGTGGTGACATTGAAGAAGCTTTTCGGCGTTCCTGCTTTCGCTACTGGTCAGGGGCTCATGCCGCTTGACGATGAAGCGCGTCAACGCGTCTCCGAGTGGGCGAACGCATTCGATGTCTTCGAGACCCGTGATGAGGCCAGCGCTGCGGCCGTCGGAGTTGGCGCCGGGTTTGACGACGCTTTCCTGGCCTTCGCGAATGACCGGATGCTCTACTCGAATGAGGATGCGCCGGAGGTGATGCTGGTGATCCAGGGGGATTTCATGTCACCGGACGCCGCGGAAGACACTGTGGATGCTGTCGAGGCGTTTGTACGGCGACGAGCTAAGGGTCACCGCGTTGGGTTGATTGAGTCCATCCCCCCTGACGACGCCTGGATTCTACATCGCTTGGGGGAGCGTGGCATCGACGTGGAGTTTTACCCTTTTAGTCGAATCTGGAAGGAAGGGCTACCAGCCAGGGCTGGGCAGGAGTGGCTGACAACGCGCTTCCATTTTCACCTGCTCGCGGCTGCGGTAGGGGCGCACGGCGCGGCGATCGAACTTCACCCAGAGTATTACGCTGTCAAGCATGGGTCGCTGCGGTCCCTCGGTACCGGCTGGGCGCAGCCCTCCATCGCAGATGCCGGCAACGTAGTCCCGGCTGCGTCGAAAGCGTTCGCCCATACCGTAAGAGAACTCTCGCGACGCAAAGCGTCACTCGCCAGGTCGCTCTACCCCCGCTGATTGCCAGGTGCGTCTCGGTAGTCCGACGGCGTCCTGGATAGGATAAGGAGCCGCTTCCGCGTTTGCGATTCGGCGAGAACTACGTAGTTGTGTACATCGACGGGATCGAGAAGCAAGTGACCAAGCGCGCACTGATCACAGGTATTACGGGTCAGGATGGCTCTTATCTTGCGGAGCTTCTGCTCGCGAAGGGGTATGAGGTTCATGGTCTGATTCGTCGGGCGTCGACGTTCAACACGTCGCGGATTGACCACTTGTATGTGGATCCGCATGACCCCGAGGCGAAGCTGTTCCTGCATTACGGTGATCTCAGTGATGGCGCTCGGCTGGTGACGTTGCTGGGTGAGATCAACCCGGATGAGGTGTACAACCTCGCGGCGCAGTCGCACGTGCGGGTGTCGTTCGATGAGCCGGAGCACACGGCGGACACGACGGGGACGGGCACGATCCGCCTTCTGGAGGCGGTGCGGATGGCGGGGATCAGTCCGCGGTTCTATCAGGCGTCGTCGTCTGAGTTGTATGGGGCGACGCCGCCGCCGCAGAATGAGGAGACCCCGTTCTACCCGCGTTCTCCGTATGCGGCTGCGAAGCTGTACAGCTACTGGATCACGAAGAACTACCGGGAGGCGTACGACCTGTTCGCCGTCAACGGGATCCTGTTCAACCACGAGTCCCCGCGTCGTGGTGAGACGTTCGTGACGCGTAAGATCACGCGTGCGGTCGCGCGGATCAAGGCGGGGGTTCAGAAGGACCTGTACCTGGGGAACCTCGACTCGATCCGGGACTGGGGGTACGCGGCGGAATACGTCGAGGGGATGTGGCGGATGCTGCAGGCCGACACCCCGGAGGACTACGTCCTCGCGACGGGTGTCGGGTACACGATCAAGGACTTCCTGGAGGTCTCGTTCGGTCACGTCGGGCTGGAGTGGCAGAAGTATGTGAAGTTCGATGAGCGGTATCTGCGTCCCACCGAGGTCGACGCGCTGATCGGCGACTCGACGAAGGCGCAGGAGAAGCTGGGCTGGACGCCGACGATCGACGGTGCCCAGCTGGCGCGGATCATGGTCGATGCGGATGTGGAAGCGCTCGAGCATGAGGGGCGCCCGTGGATCGACAAGGTGTCGCTGGAATCGTGGGGACTCAAGTGACGTTGGCTGCTGAGTGTGGGCGTTTCGGCTCGCTGCGCTCGCTCAACGACCGGTGAGGAACCACCTGTGACTGCATCTGACGGACTGGATTTCACACCCTCCGAGCTGGACCGGGATGCGACGTTCTACGTCGCCGGGCACCGGGGGCTCGTGGGTTCGGCGATCGTCCGGAAACTGGAGGCCGAGGGCTTCGGCAACATCGTCGGGAAGACGTCCGCTGAGCTGGATCTGAAGGACCGGGACGCGGTGTTCGCGTACATGGCCGAGATCAAACCGAAGTACCTGGTGCTGGCGGCGGCGAAGGTCGGCGGGATCCTCGCGAACTCGACCTACCCGGTCGACTTCCTCAGCGACAACCTCCGCATCCAGACCAACGTCCTCGACGCGGCCCTCGCCAACGACGTGGAACGGGTCGCGTTCCTCGGGTCGTCGTGCATCTACCCGAAGTTCGCCGAGCAGCCCATCCGCGAAGACTCGCTCCTCACCGGGCACCTCGAGCCCACGAACGACGCGTACGCGATCGCGAAGATCGCCGGCATCCTCAACGTTCAAGCGGTGCGCCGTCAGTACGGGCTGCCGTGGATCTCTGCGATGCCGACCAACCTCTACGGCCCGAACGACAACTTCTCCCCGAAGGGGTCACACGTCCTCCCCGCGCTGATCCGCCGCTACGACGAGGCCGCCCGTACCGGGGCAGGTACGGTGACGAACTGGGGCACCGGGTCCCCACGCCGCGAGTTCCTGCACTCCGACGACATGGCCGACGCCGTCCTGCACCTCCTCGAGCACTACGACGGCCCGGAACAGGTCAACGTCGGCACCGGGACGGACGTCACCATCAAGGAGATCGCCGAGACCATCGCCACCGTCACCGGCTACCAGGGCGAGACGGAATGGGACACCACCAAACCCGACGGCACCCCCCAGAAACTCCTCGACGTGTCAAAACTCGCAGACGCAGGCTGGACCGCGAAGATCACCCTCGAAGAAGGACTCGACCGCACCGTCACCTGGTACCGCGACCACGCGGACGCACTCCGTCAGTAGCGATCAATGGATCCGTGGTGGTGGCCTCCCGTCAGACCGCGCCTGGCCCGCGCCCACCTCGCCAGTGCTTGTGTTCACTACCCCAGACCAGTGAGCGCCTCCGAATCAGCGGACCTGCGCGGATACACTAGTCCGGGTTGTCGCGCGAGCACACACCAACGCAAAACGAAAGCAGCACATGGATCTCCTGATTGTCGGTTCGGGTTTCTTCGGTCTCACGATCGCTGAGCGAGCCGCTGCGGCTGGCCGGAAGGTGACGGTCATCGATCGTCGTCATCACATCGGTGGGAACGCGTTCAGCGAGGATGAGGCGACGACCGGGATCGAGGTGCATCGGTATGGGGCGCACCTCTTCCATACGTCGAACGCGACGGTGTGGGAGTACGTCAGCCGTTTCACGACCTTCACGAACTACGTGCACCGGGTGTACACGAACCACAAGGGTGTCGTGTTCCCGTTGCCGATCAACCTGGGGACGATCAATCAGTTCTTCCAGGCCGCCTATACGCCGGATGAGGCGCGGGCGTTGGTGCACGATCTGGCGGGGGAGTTCGACCCAAAGACGGCGCAGAATCTGGAGGAGCGGGGGATCGGTCTGATCGGTCGCCCGCTGTACGAGGCATTCATCCGTGACTACACGGCGAAGCAGTGGCAGACGGACCCGAAGGAACTGCCTGCGGAGATCATCAGTCGCCTTCCGGTGCGGTACACGTACGACAACCGATACTTCAACGACACATGGGAGGGTCTGCCGACCGATGGGTACACGGCATGGTTGGAGCGGATGGCCGACCACCCGAGTATTGAGATGAAGCTGTCGACGGACTTCTTCGACGAGTCGCAGCCGTTGAACAAGAAGGCGACCGTGGGGCAGGTGCCGGTCGTCTATACCGGTCCCGTGGATCGCTACTTCGACTACGCCGAAGGTGAGCTGTCGTGGCGGACGTTGGACTTCGAGGAGGAAGTCCTTGACGTGGGCGATTTCCAGGGCACAAGCGTCATGAACTACGCGGATGCCGGGGTGCCGTACACCCGTATCCACGAGTTCAAGCACTTCCACCCGGAGCGCGCGGACCGGTATCCGACCGACAAGACCGTGATCATGCGGGAGTTCTCCCGGTTCGCGACCCGTGACGACGAACCGTACTACCCGGTGAACACTCCGGAGGACCGGGCTGGCCTGCTCGCTTACCGAGAGCTCGCGAAGGGGGAGACGGACGTCCACTTCGGCGGACGGCTCGGCACTTACCAGTACCTCGACATGCACATGGCCATCGGCTCAGCGCTGTCAATGTGGAATAACCACCTCGCCTGAACCCTCCGGCCAACGGAGTCCGCCCGCAAAACGACTAGCGTCGATCCTTTCGCAGGTACTCCCGTAGGACCATCGAGCTATCGCGGGGTGAGAATGAGGTCCGTGTTAGGCGCGCAAGATCGAGGGTGCCGTTTCGAGGGCGGGGCGCTTTCGCACCCGTGTCTAACTGGTGGTACTCCGGCGTCGAGACCGCGGTCACGCGATCGGGATGGCTCCCCAGAAGAGCGAATACTCCGCGCGCGACGTCCGCCCACGACTGAGGTTCGCCCCCACCGGTGAGGTTGTAGGTGCCATAGTCCGCGCCGGTCTCGAGCAGATGACGGATGCCGCGGGCGATGTCGTCGGTGAGGGTGAGTCGGCCGAATTGATCGTCGACGACGTTAGGGTTGACGCCGCGTTCGGCGAGTGTAGCCATCGTACGCACGAAGTTGTTGCCGTCGCCGATCACCCAGCTGGTCCGCACGATGTAATGGCGGGGGACGGTCGATACGATCGCATCACCGGCGGCCTTCGTCTGGCCGTAGACGCCGAGCGGGCAGATCGGGTCGTCCTCGCGGTACGGGCGGTTGAGCGTTCCGTCGAAGACGTAGTCGCTCGAGACGTGTACGAGCGTGATGCCGTTCTCGGCGGCGAGGCGGGCGAGCGCGGCGACACCGGTGACGTTCGCGGCCCAGGCATCCTTGCGCCCCTCGGGGGTCTCGGCGAGATCGACCTTCGTGTAGGCGGCAGCGTTGATGATCGTGCCGTAATCGCGCCAACGACGCGCGGTGGCGAGGTCGGGGGACGAGATGTCGAGGGTCGCGCGGTCGGCGTACTCGATGTGCGGCGCGTCGCCGTATTCTGCGCGGAGCGCCCGCCCGAGCTGGCCGTTCGCGCCCAGCACGAGGATCTTCTTCGGCGGGATCGGCGTGACATCGGCGAGGCGCGGGTGAGCGAGATCCTTCGCCGAGATCTCGACGTCGGTCAGGGGGATCGGCCAGTCGATCGCGGCGGTCTCGTCGGCGAGGTTGAGGAACGAGTATGCGGCGTCCGGTGACCAGTGGTCGTTCACGAGATACGTGTACGCCGTGTCGGGCTCGAGGGTTTGGTACGAGTTTCCGACGCCCCGGGGGACGAAGATCGCCTTCGACGGGTCCAGCTCGGTCGTGAACACGGCACCGAACGTGGGGCCCTCTCGGAGGTCGACCCAGGCCCCGAAGATCCGGCCGGTCGCGACGGAGACCCACTTGTCCCATGGTTCGGCATGAATCCCGCGGGTGGTGCCGACCGCGTCGTTGAACGAGATGTTGTTCTGCACCGGGCCGAAGTCAGGCAGACCCAGCGCGGTCATCTTCTCGCGCTGCCAGTTCTCTTTGAACCAGCCGCGGGCGTCGCCGTGCACGGGGAGGTCGAAGACGACCAGGCCCGGGATATTCGTCTCGGTGACGCCGAGCTGCTTGCCGTACGTGGTCATACCGGTCACTGCCCCTTCGACGCGTAGAACGCCTCGACGCCGTCCTTGTCTGCGGCCCACCACGCCTCGTTCGCCTTGTACCAGTCGATCGTCGCGGCAAGCCCAGCCTCGAAATCGCGGTACTGCGGCTGCCAGCCGAGCTCAGCGCGCAGCTTCGTCGAGTCGATCGCGTAGCGCAGGTCGTGGCCCGCGCGGTCAGTGACGTGGTCGTAGGCGTCGGCCGGCTGGCCCATGAGCTCGAGGATCAGCTCAACGACGGTCTTGTTGTCCTTCTCGCCGTCCGCGCCGATGAGGTACGTCTCACCGATGGCACCCTTGTCGAGGATCGTGAGGACGGCGGACGAGTGATCGTCGGCGTGGATCCAGTCGCGGACGTTCTCGCCCTTGCCGTAGAGCTTGGGACGGATGCCGCGGATCACGTTCGTGATCTGGCGAGGGATGAACTTCTCCACATGCTGGTAGGGGCCGTAGTTGTTCGAGCAGTTCGAGATCGTCGCCTGCACCCCGAAGGAACGCACCCAGGCGCGCACGAGCAGGTCGGAGCCCGCCTTCGTGCTGCTGTACGGGGACGACGGGTTGTACGGAGTGTTCTCGGTGAACCGTTCGGGATCATCCAACTCCAGGTCGCCGTAGACCTCGTCGGTCGAGATGTGATGCAGGCGAGTGCCATGCTTCCGGGCCGCCTCGAGCAGCGTGTACGTCCCGATGATGTTGGTGTCGAGGAACGGGCGCGGATCATTCAGCGAGTTGTCGTTGTGCGACTCCGCGGCGTAGTGGACGACAGCATCCGCGTCGGCGAAGAGTCCGTCGACGAGGGTCGCGTCGGCGATGTCGCCTTCGACGAACGTCAGCCGATCCTCGGGTAGTCCGTCGAGGGATGCCCGGTTACCGGCGTAGGTGAGCTTGTCGAGCACGGTGACGTGATCGTCGGTGTGCTCGATGACGTGGTGGACGAAGTTCGAGCCGATGAAGCCGGCACCACCGGTGACGAGCAATCTGCGCATCAGAGGCCTCTCTCCAGGACATTGAGCAGATAGGAGCCGTAGCCGGACTTGACGAGCGTCTCGGCGCGTTCGCGCAATCCGTCGTCGGTGAGGAAGCCCTGACGCCATGCGACTTCCTCGGGCACGCCAATCGACATGCCGGTGCGTCGCTGCATCGTGCGTACGTACTCCGCGGCATCCGTCATCTGGTCGAAGGTCCCGGTATCGAGCCACGCCGTGCCGCGGGGAAGTACCTCCACCCGCAGTTTGCCGCGATCAAGGTACGCCCGGTTGATGTCGGTGATCTCGTACTCCCCGCGCGGGCTCGGCTGCAGGCCGCGCGCGATCTCGATGACATCGTTGTCGTAGAAGTAGAGACCGGGGACCGCATAGTTGCTCTTGGGTTGAGACGGCTTCTCCTCGAGCGAGACCGCGCGTCCGGTGCTGTCGAACTCGACCACGCCATATGCGGTCGGCTCACTGACCCAGTAGGCGAAGATGGCGCCGCCGTCGACATCGGCGTACTGCTTGAGCTGGCGGCCCAGGCTCGGTCCGTATAGCAGGTTGTCCCCCAAGACCAGCGCGACCTTCTCGTCCCCGATGAAGTCAGCACCGATGGTGAACGCCTGGGCGAGGCCATCTGGTGACGGCTGCTGGGCGAATGACAGCCGGATTCCGAACTGCGAGCCATCCCCCAGAAGTCGTTCGAAGAACGGCGCATCATGCGGTGTCGTGATGACGAGGATGTCGTCGATGCCCGCGAGCATGAGCGTCGACAGCGGGTAGTAGACCATCGGTTTGTCGTACACCGGGATGAGTTGCTTCGAGACGCCTAGGGTGACCGGATGCAATCGCGTGCCCGAACCGCCGGCGAGGATGATGCCTTTCACCAGGCCATCGTGACATAGGAAACCTGGCGTCCCCGTGTTCCAAGGCGAGCTGTGTCTCGGGTGCGTCTCATAGACTCATTCCCGTGACCACCGCCGTCGTCGGCGCTCCAGGCTCGGCCCGGCGCTACCTCCACTCGCTGTGGTTGCTGTCGGCCCGTGACCTGCGGGTCCGCTACGCGACGAGCGCGCTCGGATACCTCTGGTCGGTGCTCGATCCGCTCGTGATGAGCATCATCTACTGGTTCGTCTTCACGCAGGTGTTCCAGCGCGGCGATATCGGAGCGCAGCCGTACATCGTGTTCCTCATCTCCGGACTCCTCCCATGGGTGTGGTTCAACTCCGCCGTCACCGACTTCACACGCGCCTTCAACAAAGACGCCCGCCTCGTCCGGTCGACGGCGATCCCGCGCTCGATCTGGGTCAACCGCATCGTCTTCAGCAAAGGCGTCGAATTCCTCTTCTCGCTCCCGGTGCTCGCGCTCTTCGCGATCTTCGCCGGCGCCACCGTTGGCTGGGGGCTGCTGCTTCTTCCGATCGCCGTTCTCCTGCAGGTCATCCTGCTCGTGGGGCTCGGCCTGCTCGTCGCTCCCCTCTGCGTGCTCTGGAGCGACCTTGAGCGCACGACGCGCCTCATCCTCCGCGCCCTCTTCTACGCCACTCCGATCATCTACGGCGTCGCCGACCTTCCCGGCGTTTTCCGCGATCTCGCGGTCTTCAATCCCCTTGCCGGCATCTTCACGCTCTATCGGGTCGGGCTGTTCCCGCAGGAGTGGGACACGCTCGCTGTGGGCGTCGGGGCCGCCATGAGCGTCGGCATCCTGGCCCTCGGCATCCTCGTCTTCCGCCGCCTCGAGTCCGCCGTGATGAAGGAGCTGTGATGGGCTCCGACATCGCCATTCGCGTCGATGGGCTCGGCGTCCGCTTCCGCCGCAACCGGCGCGGCCGACGGAGTCTCAAGGACCTGTTCGCGGGCTCGACGCGCCGCAATCGCCCGGGGGAGTTCTGGGCACTCCGTGGCGTCAGCTTCGACGTCACGCACGGCGAAGCGATCGGGGTGGTCGGCCGTAACGGCCAGGGCAAGTCCACGTTGCTCAAGCTCGTCGCCGGTGTTCTGCTCCCCGACGAAGGCGGCGTCGACGTGCGCGGGGGAGTGGCGCCGCTTATCGAAATCACCGGTGGGTTCGTCGGCGACCTCACGGTGCGCGAGAACGTCCGTCTCACGGCCGGGCTGCACGGGATGTCCAAGGCCGAGGTTTCGCGTCGCTTCGACGACATCATCGCCTTCGCCGAGATCGCCGATTTCGTCGACATGCCCTACAAGCACCTCTCCAACGGCATGAAGGTGCGGCTGGCGTTCTCCGTCGTGTCGCAGCTCGACGAGCCGATCCTTCTCGTCGACGAGGTGCTCGCCGTCGGCGACAAGGCATTCCGCGAGAAGTGCTACCGCCGCATCGACGAACTGCTCGCCGAAGGCCGCACCCTCTTCTTCGTCAGCCATAACGAGAAGGACCTGCGCCGCTTCTGCACGCGCGGTCTGTATCTCGACAAGGGCGCGCTGAGGCTGGATGCCTCGATCAGCGACGTCCTCGACGCGTACAACGCGGACTACAACGGCTGATGTTGCGCCCTCGCGGACGCGACTGTCCGCTATCAGCGGCAACCCTCCCGCAGTGCGTAGCCCACAGCGGGAGATTTGGTAACGCCGCGCGCGTGACGTGCGGCGACGTCACTCATGGCTGTGGATGATCGCGCCGTTGTGGCTAGATGGTTCCAACTTCGCGTGCTACTACACCTGACGCCAGCGCAGCCGGGCATCCGTCGATGAGACGCTGCACCGCACGAGGACTCCGCCGGACGTGTACCCGTACCAACCAGAGACCGCAACAGAGCAAAATGCTCCGGCGGTGACCGCGCCTTGAATGAGGGGTTTCGGCGGCGGAGCGCATGTGTTGCCGGCGAGCGGTGTTGTGCCACCCGTTTCCGCCCGATAGATGAACGCGGCCATCTCGGAACGGGTCACATTCTGGGGTGACGTCCCCTGGGGTGGTGGGTTTTCCGGCAGGGTCGTCGGCGTCGTAGACGTTGGTGAGCCATCGTGCGATGGTCAGTGAGTACCGATCAAAGTCACTCACAGGAAGACACAAACGCACGATGGCTCTTAACCAGTCTGCCCTCCTCGAGCTCCTCGGGGAACTGAAACTCACCGATGTCACCGACCGGATCCGAGTCGCGACCGAGACGCTCTATCAGGAGCTGATCGACGCGGAAGCGGCGGCGTTCATCGGCGCCGCCCCGTATGAGCGCACCGAGGGCCGCGTCGCGGTCCGCAACGGCTCCAGGCCCCGCACCCTGTCGACGACAGCCGGGGATCTGGAGCTGCGGATCCCGAAGCTGCGGGCCGGGTCCTTCTTCCCGTCGCTGCTGGAACGCCGCCGGAGGGTCGATCAGGCGTTGTTCGCGGTCGTGATGGAGGCCTACGTCCACGGCGTCTCGACCCGCAAGGTCGACGACCTCGTCAAGGCGCTGGGCGCGGACACCGGCATCTCCAAGTCGGAGGTGTCGCGGATCTGCGGCAACCTCGACGAGGACGTCGCGGCGTTCCGGGACCGGCCCCTCGCCGACAGCGCCTACCCGTACGTGTTCCTCGACGCGACCTATTGCAAGGCCCGGGTCGGCCGGCGGGTGGTCTCGCAGGCGGTCGTCGTTGCCGTGGGAGTCGCGGCCGACGGGCGGCGGGAGGTGCTCGGCTTCGAGGTCGGAGACACCGAGTCGCAGCCGTTCTGGACCACGTTCCTGCGCTCGTTGAAGGCGCGTGGGCTGGACGGGGTGAAGCTCGTGATCAGCGACGCGCACACCGGGCTGATCGCAGCGATCGAGACCGTGTTCGTCGGCTCCGCCTGGCAACGCTGCCGAGTGCATTTCATGCGGAACGTGCTCGCCAACGTCCCGAAGACGGCTGGCCCGATGGTCGCGTCGATCATCCGCACGATCTTCGCGCAGCCGGACACGGAGCACGTGTTCGCGCAGTTCCACGAGGTCGTCCGCATGCTCGCCAGGTCGCATCCGAAGGTCGCGGACATGCTCGAGGACGCCAAGAACGACATCCTCGCGTTCTGCGGATTCCCGCAGCAGCACTGGCGGCAGATCTGGTCCACGAACCCGCTCGAACGCGTCAACAAGGAGATCAAACGCCGCACCGACGTCGTCGGAACCTTCCCCAACCCCGCCGCGCTACTGCGCCTGGCCGGGCACGTCCTCATCGAGCAACACGACGAATGGGACGGCGCCGACCGCCGCTACTTCAGCGAACACTCCATGAAGCTCCTGCAAGTCGAAGCAGAGGAGGTCGCGATCCCCGAACTCGCTGCGGCATAATCACAGAAGCTGACCCGCACGGTGTCGAGAAACTCCACCAACCAGCGGGACGTCACCCATTCTGGAACGGACGATACTCATGGCAGCCGTGGCCAGTGTCCCAGCCGGTGGAGATGCCTTCAGACGCCAACCACAGGATCTCATTCGCGAACACGGTCGACCCCGTCACATCGGTGAAGGGACTGATTGTTGTGGCGAGACTCGGGGGCCGGTAGTAGCGATGCAGGAACGCCGCCATCACGTCGCGCGAGGTCGCGGCGAACGGGCGGAACTCCACGCCACCGGGCGTCTCCCATCCCCGGGAGATGCCCGTGCTCGCCAGCCACGCGATCTGCTTGTAAAAAACGAAGTCCGTGGACACATCCAGGAACGGCGAAACGTTCGGAGGAACGTAAGACGGTTCGCCAGCTAGACGGTACAGGAAGGTTGCCATCTCTCCGCGGAGTATCTCTGCGTTGGGACGAAACTCGTGTCGCCCGGGAGAGACCTCCCACCCTTGCGTGATCCCCTTGCCCGCGAGCCAGTTCACTTCCTTCTCGAACGAGTGTCCGGGCATGTCAGTGAACAGTCGAGGGGTAGAGGGCTCGGCGTAGCCAGCCGGCGTGATGCTGCCGTCGGTGTTGGCATGCACGCCGCCAGATGAGAGAGAAATCGGGGTTGCCTCGCCGAGTGATCCCCGTTTATCCCACCACTGCTCACGCGTGTCGGTCCCCGTGGTCGCAAAGTCGCTCTCGAAGCCGACCGTGTAGGTTCCGGCAGGGACTGCGAGCGCGAACGAGGTGGTACCGTTCTGATTCGCGTCGAAGCGGGCGCCATCGTCAGGGAGGCGAACCCACTGGTCGCCGATCCGCTCGTAGAAGAGCGCGCTGCCCAGTACGTTATCAATCGGCGACTGGCTGAAGCCTGCGGTGGTCATCGTGCCGGAGATCCTGGCGTTGACGGGGCGCGCCGTCAGCGTCATTTCCGTGAGTTCCTCGCCAGTCTTGACTGTGAACGTGCTTTCATCACCGTTGCGGAGGTACTGCGCCGACCACGGAGTGCTCTGACTACTCGTCTCATCCCAGGTCGAGCTGGTGACAGCGATGCGGTAAGTGCCCGGTGCGAGACCTGCGAAGTCGAAGCTGTAGCTGTCCTCGGAGATATCGCCGCCCCAACCGGAGTACATGGTGAGACCGTCGTCGCTCATCAGGTAGGTGCCGTAGCTCGGTACATCGTCCGGGACCGCGTTCTGCAGGGCGGTGATATCGATCGAGCCAGCCAGGCGAGCTCCGTAATCGAGCTCCACATCGATGTTGGCTACGTCGCCATCTCGGGTGGATACCGGGGTGGCGGCATCTACGGTTCTGGAGTTGTCGTAGTACTCAGAGGCGAGCCGAGGCTGTGAGTATGCGGCGCCGTTCCAGTACCCACTCGCGGAGAACCAGATTCGATGCTCACCAGCGGGAAGCCTCTCGAGCGTGTAGGCCCCAGTCGCAGGATCGATGGTTGAACCACCTCCGATTGATTGACCGTCTGCCCCGACCGCAGAAACATGAACCTCCCGGAGCAACTCTGAAGGGGCGCCCTCTGGAAGGGAGACGACGCCCGAGATTGCCGTCCCCTCCGCCAGAAACGCGTCCACTCCCGCCGCATCGGTCATCGTCACATCTACGGCTGTCGCTCCGTCGCGAGTCAACGAATCCGGGTAATACTCCGAGACGAGGTTGGGGGTGAACTGTGTTCCTTCCTCGTAGACGGCATTTACGGCGAACTGGAGCACGTACTTACCCGCCGACAGGCCAGCAATCGTGTACCGACCTGTCGTCGGGTCCACGGAGGCGCTGCCAAAGCCGCCATCGTTGTTGGATGCGACTACATAGATCCCTCGCCGCCAACCAGGGTCAATGCCATCAGGGAGCGAGACTGTGCCGGAAATCGAACGTCCTCGAGTAAGGAGTGCGTCGACCCCGGTCGCGTTCGCCGTAGTGACGTCCACCAGTCGCGCGGAGTTGTAGTCGGTGACGTTGTCGTAGTACTCGGACACGAGGTTCGGCGACACCGAGGCAGAACCGTCCCAGTAAGGGCTGACGTTGAAGCGCAACCTGTACGAATCAGGACTGAGCCCAGAGATGATGTACGCGCCCGAACCTGGATCCACAGCGGCGTAGCCCGACGAGGCGCCCGAGGCCGAGGAGGCGGCGACAGATATGCCCCTGGATCGTGTCAGTTTAGTGCCCCACGCCCGGCCGGAGTGCGGCGATGATGTCGGCGGCTTCCCCCGTTGGCGGGGTGGTCGCGGTGAGTTCGTGTCCGTCGATGGTGATCGTGACGTCACGCAGCGGGCGCAGCGCGCGGACGATACGGCGGACCGTCACGCCGGTGGTCTTGTAGAGGTGCCGGCTGATCGCGAGAGCGCAGAACACGACGGTGAGGTGCGCGTGGATCGAGTCCGCGGTCGACGCGAACATCGGCCTCGCCCGCAGGTCGGTCTTTGCCATCCGGAACGTCGCCTCGACCTGGAACAGGTCATGGTAGGCCGCCACGATCTCTGCAGCGGAAGCCGTCGCGGTGCTGAGGTTGGTGACGTACCCCTTGAGGCCGATGTATTCGCGGGCCTTCTCGACTCTTGCCCAGTTCACGCCGGGCTTGGTGCCGAGGGTGACGAACCGGTCCTTCTTCGCCGGGCGGGTGCCGGCAGCGATCTGCTCGGCGCGTTCGATCTGCTTGTTCAACGTGATGTTGTCGCGGATCTTCCGCTTGTGGGAGTACTGCCACACCACTCGCCGCTCCCGCGCGTTCACACCCGCACCCATGGTTCGGGTGGTCTCGACCGTCTCCCCATCGGTGACGATGTTCCCGACGGTCGCGTAGTGCTCGGCGAGATCGTATGGCGCGGAGGAGGTGCGGGAGCCGACGATGAAACCGAACCCGGCGTCCTCCAGCCGGTTCAGGTTCGCTGCGGACAGCATGCCGGCGTCCGCGACGACCACGACCTCGGTCGCGGAGTGACGTTCGCGGAACTGGTCGAGGACGGGCAGCAGGGTGAGAGTCTCGCCCCTGTTGCCCGCGAACTCGTGGACTTCGAGGGGGAACCCGCCCTGGTCCACGAGGAGGCCGACGAGGATCTGCGGGTCGACGCGGCGCTCTTTGCTCATCCCGACCTTGCGGAGCTTGTCTTCACGCTCCGCCTCGAAGTAGAGGGTGGTGACGTCGTAGAGCACGACGGTGAGCGGGCCAGATCGGGTCGCATGCGCGTAGGCTGCGGCGGCGATCTTCGACCGCCAGTCCTGCTCAACGCTGCGGGCGAGGGTCCGCCACACGGTCGACAGCGACGGCGCACCCGGGACACCGAGCTCGTCCCACACCCGCAGCGTGTCCGCCTTGCTGGTCGGCTCGACGACGCGGGCCAGGACCAGCTTCTTGAATGTGTCGTTGCCGACCGCGTCGAACCCGAGACGGGCGTAGGCGTCCTCGAGGACATCCCACAACAACCTGGACCTCGACCCGGTCACCGTCGGCGCGGTCGTGGCCGGCGGCGTCGCGCCCAGCCCGTCCAGATCGAACGGGACATGCCCGGCCAGCTCCGCGATCCGCTCCCGCGCGATCGCGACCAGCACCGCGAGCTGCTCATCGTCGTGCGCGGAGCCGAGGTGCTCCACGATCGTCCGCACACCACGGGTCTTCGACGCGATCTGCACCGCCGTCGCACCCGACGCGGTGCGCACCTTCCGCACGAACCACCCCACCGAGCGAGTCTAGATCGACGCCGTTAGTGCCCCGCACGAGGCACCAACACCCCCGGAAAATCAAGCCTCAACGATCCTCAACCCGCGAAATCACCCGACGGTGACACGATCCAGGTTGTAGTCGGTGACGTTGTCGTAGTACTCGGACACGAGGTTCGGCGACACCGAGGCAGAACCGTCCCAGTAAGGGCTGACGTTGAAGCGCAACCTGTACGAATCAGGACTGAGCCCAGAGATGATGTACGCGCCCGAACCTGGATCCACAGCGGCGTAGCCCGACGAGGCGCCCGAGGCCGAGGAGGCGGCGACAGATATGCCACGTAGCCAGGCCCCGTCGGCGTCGGCGGGGATTGTCACTCTTCCCGCGATCGACATACCTTCGACGGCGGAGGCAGGAGCGGGGCTCACCGCGGCGATCGAAAGCATCGTCGCGAAGGAGACGATAGCTGAGACGAGTGCGTGAACGCGACGATGCGTGTGAGATGAAACCAACGTGGTCTCCAGTCAGATTCCCCAGAAAGCCGACCTGGCAATCAGAGCAAACGTACCAGGCTCACCAGGACCTGAGGGTCCTGAGTAGGCCCCGTGATAGTGGAGGAGAGCGCGCTGCGGGGGATCGTGACTTACGTGCCCGCCGGCACCAGCGCCGGCATCGGCTTCCAGTCGCGGTCGCGGGCGATGGTGCCGCCGTCGCGCAGGCCGCGGAACAGGTTCGACATGCCGCGCGCCTTCCGCTCGACGAACAGCAACCGGATGACCTCCTTGCCGAAGGTCAGCGCCGTGCCGAGCGCGAACGAGACGGGGTGGTAGACCCCGAGCGCCCGGTAGTACTGCTTGATGTGCGCGCGGTTACGCATGATGTAGTACCGGTAGGCGTCGCTCGACGCGTTCATGTGGCGGATGCCCATGTCCCACTGCTTGATCTCGCGAGTGCGGCGCAGCACGAACTCGTCGACGATCACCGACGTCGTCACCCGCGACGCGAGCCAGCCGTACGTCTGATCGTCCCAGTAGATGAAGAACCGGGGGTCCGGCAGGCCGATCTGCCCGACGACATCGCGGTGGATGAACATCCCCTCGAAGCAGCCGGAGTTCATCTCCTTGTACCCCGACTCGTCGAATCCGCTCGGCGCGAAGGGAATGGGGATGCCGAGGCGCTCGGCCACCCGGTACTGCCAGTAGAACTCGCTGCCGTCGAAGTCGTAGCGCCGTCCCTGGATCGACCGGAACCGCGGCGCCCACTTGCCCATCTTCGCCAGGCCATCGGGCACGACCTCGACGTCGTCGTCCATCAGCCAGATCCACGTCGAGCCCAGCTCGTACGCGACCCGCATCCCCTCGCTGAAGCCGCCCGACCCGCCGGTGTTCGTGTCGAGACGCCGGTAGACGATCTCGGTGCCGATCGAATCGCGGAACGACTCCACGACGTCGGTCGTGTCGTCGGTCGACGCGTTGTCGATGATGACGACATGCCCGGGCTTCGGATCCATCGCCGCGATGCTCGTCAGAAGGCGCGTCAACAGCCCGGAACGGTTGAAGGTGACGATCGTGATCGTCGCGCTCGACGGCGCAAACTGCTCGTTCTGAGCCGCGTCGGGGCGCGAAGAAGTGAGTGTCATGACCGGACCATCCTATCCCGGCGCCCTGTGAGAGCCTGAGCCCAAGATCTGCGCGAACGCGCAGAACTGGATGCCGAGACCCGCCGCAGCTGGCTCCAGCATTCTGAATCTGCACGATCGTGCCGACCGCATCCGCTTGGTCGCGCGCACTCTCGCCCACCGCCGCCAGCCGGCGGCGTGAGCGGTCAGGGGCGAAACGGCGGCTGGAGGCCCTCGAACATCGGGAAGTGTCTGGTGTTCAGTGTCGCCACCGTCGCTCCGACCGTGTCTGCCGTCCCTGCGATCAGATAGTCGCCCAGGGAGATGCCTTGGTGGCTGCGTCGGAACTCCCGCTGCAGATCGCCAGCGCGCGCCGCGATGACCTCGCTCACCGGTATCGCGGGCAGCGCTGACAGCAGCGCGCGCACGGCTGTGCGCTCAGCCGAGCGCATGCCGCCCATGATCTCCGCGACGGTCGCGACGCTGATCGCGAGATCCTCATCGGCAGCAACACGCCGGAGCCACGCGTGAGCGCTTGTGGAGCCTCGGAGATGGGCGATGAGCACGTCGGTGTCGACGATGATCACACGGTGTCCTGTCGCAGTCGCTCGAGCCACTGCTCGCGCTCGCTCCCTGCGCGTGCGGGCACAGACAGCTCCGGGGCCGCACCCGCCGACGCGTCGATGGCCGCGAGGAGAAGGTTTCGCCGATCCGCGCCTGTGTCGAGCGCACGGTCGATGAGTCGACGGATGATCTCCGCCCTCGACGTCCCCTCTGCGTCGGCGAGCCTGTCGAGAGCGCGGGTCTGGCGCTCCTCCAGGTAGATGTTCGTGCGCCGCATACACCAGATCATACGCCGCGATCCGCGTCGCTGGCGGCGCGAGGGGCTACCGCGGCAGCGAGAACGACCCCGTCGGGACATCGCCGGTCAGCCGGGCGCGCCACGACCGCGACTGCCCGGCCCGCACCGCGCACAGGCACAGCAGCATCCACCCCACCCCGAACAACGCGACCGACTCGAACACGCTCGTCACCGCGAGCGCCACGAGCATCAGCGGCGTCCACGCATAGACGATCGAGCGCCGCTGGCTCGCGGTCATCCACGACCGCACAAGCGCCACGCCCCCGAGCGCGCACAGCAGCAGCAGGCCCGCCCACCCCAGCTGCAGCAGCACGTCGACGTAGGCGTTCAGCGCCGTCGTGTGATGCTGCCCCAGCAGCTGATTGATCGTGAAGAACGGCTGCTCGTCGACCTCCCACGGCCCGAACCAGCCCCAGCCCTGCACCGGCCGCTTCGACGTGTAGAACCCCGCCAGCGACCACAGTCGCGTCCGCATCGACAGGTCGTCGGTCGCTCCGAGCGCGTCGAGGATCCGCGCGCGCTGCACGTACCCCGCGACGGATGCCGCGGCCACCACCGCCGCGAGCGACCACTGCACCGCGCGGCGTCGCTCCGCCGGCACGGCGCGCACCAGCATGAGCACCGCCGTCGCCGTGCCCACCGCCACCGCGAGCACGAGGACGGTCGGCGACGCCGACAGCAGACCGAGCGCGGCCGCCAGCGTCAGCGACGCGGCCGCCGTCCCCGGCCGCACCGACTGCGTGCGCATCTCCACCGCGAAGGTGATCATCGCGACCACCGTGATGATCCCCAGCATGTTGCGGGTGCCGAAGATCCCCTGGATGGGGCCGAGCGCCGCGATGTTCCCCTGGATCCCGAGGAACTTCAGCGGCACGTCCAGCAGAATGCCGGAGAGCACCTCGAGCCCGAGTGAGAGCCCCAGCGCGGCGCGGAGCACATCGCCGAGCGCCCGCACCGTCTGCAGCGTGTCGCGGATATGCCCGATCGTCACCGCCAGCAGCGCCACCGCCGCCATCGCGGTCCACCGCCCGAGGCTCGTGAACGGGTCGGAGCTCCAGAACACGCTCGCGAACGCCCACGCCACCAGCAGCAGCAGCGTCGTCGGCACGAGGCGCAGCAGCGAGATCTCCTCACGCCGCGCCCAGAGGATGCCGAGGGCGAACACGCACAGTCCCGCCACGACCGCGCGCAGCGTCACGATCCCCGCCAGCCGTTCGATCAGGTGCGACCCCACGAGCGCCGCGAACGTCGTCAGCGTGAACGCTCGCGCGAAATCGGCCGACCCCAAGAGCCGCCGCACCGCACCGCTCGCGTCGCGGCCGCGACCGGCGTCGCGGGGGCCGGTGCCGGCGGCATCCGCCGTCATCGCGCCATCCGTGCGAGCTCGCCCTGCTCGCCGACCAGGCGCTGCTCGGACGGTCCGCGACCGACGAGCGGCGCCTGCTTGATCTTGAACGCCAGCATGATGACGAAGAACCAGCCCCACCCGAGCAGCGGCCCCGACTCGGCGAGCCCCTGCACGAGCAGAATCGCCGCGACGAGCGTCGGCAGCAGCGTCACCGCCGAGTACGGCCGGTCGGCCACGAGGTCCCACCGGGGCCGGTCCACGGCGAAGAACCACGACCGCCAGACGTACGCCAGGAACGTCAGCGCGACCAGGACCAGCCCGATGATCCCCAGCTGGAAGTACACGTCCAGCCACATGTTGTGCGCCTGCATGACGGTCTCGCCGTGGTCGGTGATCCAGCCGTCGAAGAACGGATCGCTCGGCACCCACGGTGTGGAGAAGCCCCAGCCGATCACCGGGCGCTCGGCCGCCTTCTGCGCGACGACCTCCCAGATCCCCTCCCGCCCGGTGAGGTCGGACGACCGCCCCAGCACCGAGAAGATGCGCTCGCGCAGCAGCCACAGGGCCGTGAGCCCACCGATGCCGACGACGGCATATGCCACGTAATACCGGGTGCGCTCGCCGGCGCGCCGGGTCGTCCGCATGAGCAGCGCCGTGGTGAGCACGACGACGACCGCCACCGCGGCCAGCCACGCCGTCGCCGATCCCGCCCGCACGAACAGGAACGCCGCCAGCGCGAACCACGCCACGAGGAGGCTCCGCCTGGGGGCCCGCGACGCGAACCGGATGGCGAAGACGATCATGCCGAGCAACGCCGCATAGGCGAGCGGGTTGGCGTTGCCGAACAGCCCCTGCAGCCGTCCGCCGTCGAACAGGTTGTCGCGCACCCAGTACACGATCGGGTCGTACCGGGTGCTGGGGTCGGGTCGGACGAACCCCGGCAGCATCGGGCCGTGCCAGAAGAGCGACACCCACAGCTCGAGCAGGAGCGACAGGGCGAGGATCCACTTCAGCGCCGACGCGATCGCCCGCACGAGTTCGCGCCAGGTCAGCACCGACCCCACGAACATCGCCTGCACGGTCGTCGTGAGAAGCAGCAGCAGCGTCAGCGTCGTCGCCGACGGATACGCCGTCCACAGCAGCGATGCGACCGCCCACACGACGTACAGCACCGCGAACCACGGCAGGCGCCGCCACTGCACCTCGGGGCGCAGCACCAGCCACAGGACGATCGAGACGATCCCCGAGCCGAACGCGACGACGCCCGCGCCGACGGTGCCGAACGCCATCAACCAGGAGGTGCCCGCGATCGCTGCGGTGATGACGAAGATGCACCAGCCGCGCAACAGGATGTGGCCCGTCTTCTCCCGGATCGGCGCGGACGGCGGCGCCGCGACGGGATGCTTCGTGTGGACGGCCATGGTGTGATCAGGGTATCGCGCGCACCCGTGCCCGACCGGGCGCCGCCGGGACCGTTCTCGGAGCGGTTCTAGGCTGGTCGCATGCTGATCCCGATCTCCAACACCCCGCGCGACTACTCCTGGGGATCGGTCGATCTCATCCCCGCGCTGGAGGGGCGCGAGCCCACCGGGCGCCCCGAGGCCGAGGTCTGGTACGGCGACCATCCCGGCTGCCCCTCCGTCGTCGCCGGCGGGTCGGGACAGACCCTCGACGAGGCCCTCGCCGCCGCCGGCGAGCAGCCGCTGCCGTTCCTGCTGAAGGTGCTGGCGGCGGCATCCTCGCTGTCGATCCAGGCGCACCCGACGATCGCGCAGGCCCGCGAGAGCTTCGCACGCGAAGAGGATGCCGGGGTGCCGCGCGACGCCGCGGATCGCCTCTATCGCGACGCCAACCACAAGCCGGAGATCATCGTCGCGCTCAGCGACGAGTTCCGCGCGCTCGTCGGGATCCGCCCGCTCGACGACACCCGGCGCCTCGTGGCGGCGCTGGGGGAGGGGCCCGCCCGCGCCGCGCTGATGCAGCGGCTCGGGGCGCCTGTCGGTGCGGAGGGCGCCGACGGTGCGGCGACGGGGGCGGATGCCGCGGCCCCGGCATCCGTCGTCCGCGATCTGCTGGCGTGGGCGCTCACCGACGCCGATGCCGACCTCGTCGCGGACCTCGTCCGGGCGCTCGAGCGCGCCGACAGCGATGAGTTCGCCGAGGAGATCGCCACGCTGCGCGCCGCGGCCGCCGACTTCCCCGGCGACCCGGGCCTCATCGTCGCGCTGCTGATGAACCTCGTGATCCTCCGGCCCGGTCAGGCGCTCTTCGCCCCCGCCGGCGTGCTGCACGCCTACCAGTCGGGGCTCGGCGTCGAGCTCATGGCGGCCAGCGACAACGTCCTCCGCGGCGGACTGACCCCCAAGCACGTCGACGTGCCCGAGCTCATGCGCGTGGTCGACGTCGCAACCGGGCCCGCCCCGCTCGTCGTGCCGCAGGAGATCGCGCCGGGCGTCCGCGAGTACGCCCCGCCGGTCAGCGACTTCGCGCTCACGGCCGTCACCGTCACCGCCGACCAGCCGGTCACGGTGGCGCTGCGGGGCCCCGCGATCGTCTTGGCGACGGCGGGCGAGGTCGAGGTGCGCACCGCGGATGCCGTGGTCTCGCTCGTTCCCGGCGCCGCCGTGTACGTCGGGCGCGAAGACCGGGTCGAAGTCTCCGGCGCCGGCGCCGTCTTCGTCGCGCAGCCCGGTCGCGCGTAGGGGCCCTCGCGCGGATCTTGCGCGGATCTCCCGCCGGGTTTCCACCGGCGACACGCCGGGCGGGGCGCGGGTGAAGGTTCAATCCGGCCTTGAGGGTTTACGATCCGCGACTTGACCGCGGCGAATGACAAGGGTGTAATTATCCCAACACGCGCACCAGCGCCAGCCGAAAACGTGGGGAGAACGATATGACGGGTTACCGCTCCGGCGTCCCCGACAACTGGTTCGTCGACCCGGTCAATCTCGGCGTCCCGGGAGTCCGTCGCCCCTCCGCTGTCGATGAGGACAGCGCCCTGGCGTGGCAGGCCGATGCGCTGTGCGCACAGACCGACCCCGAGGCGTTTTTCCCCGAGAAGGGCGGATCGACCCGCGACGCGAAGCGCATCTGCACATCGTGCGACGTCCGTGGCGAATGCCTCGAGTACGCCCTGCAGAACGACGAGCGCTTCGGCATCTGGGGTGGCCTCAGCGAGCGCGAGCGCCGCAAGCTCAAGCGCCGCGCCTGACCCGCGGGGCGTTGGGGCGTTTCGTCTCGGTCGCTGGCGCTCCCTCGCTCAACGACCGTTGGGGTTCGGCGCGTTCCGCACCCGCCTCGGTCGTTGAGCGAGCGAGGAACGAGCGAGACGAAACGGGGTTCCCCAGCCCCGCCGAGTGGGCTCGATCTGGAGACTCGCGGCCGATCTGCGCGGTGCCGGCGAGGCCCCGCCTAGGCTGACGACGTCATGCCCGCCCGAGTACACGCGCTGCTGGTCGTGCGCCCCGAGGGGCGCGTGGCCGCAGATATCCACCTCCGACGCACGCTCGACGCGCTCGCCGCGCAGACCCGCCCGGCCGATGTGCTCACGATCGTGCTGTGCGGCGCGCACGCGACCGACCGCACCCTCGCCCAGATCGCGGGGGAGTCGGGCGCCGAGGGGGTCATCACCGCCGACCGCGGCACCTCCTTCGCCGAGGCGCTGAGTCTCGCCAGCCGCCGCATCGACGGCGACGCGGTGTGGTTGCTCTCGCAGGAGACGACCCCCGCCCCCGATGCCCTGCTTCGCCTGGTCGGCGCGCTGGAGACCTCCCCGTCGGTCGCCCTGGCCGCCCCCAAGCTCGTCCGCGCCGACGACAACGACCGCATCGTCTCCCTCGGCGTATCGTTGTCCCGCGGTGGCCGCACCGTCGGTCTCGCCGACGGCGAGCACGACCAGGGCCAGCACGACACGGGCGATGACGTCCTCGGCGTCGATGTCCGCGGCATCCTGATCCGCGCCGACGCGTGGACGGCGCTGCACGGTCTCGACACCGCCCTCGCCGGCGCCGACGAAGGGCTCGACCTCGGCATCCGCGCGCGTCTGCGCGGCGGCCGTGTCGTGCTCGCGCCGCAGGCGCTCGTCGCGATCGCCGGCGCGCACGCCTCGGCATCCGACCCCGCCCACCCCGGCATGCGCGAGACATACGCCCAGCGCACTGCGCAACTGCACCGCCGCCTCGTGTACGCGCCGGCGTGGGCGGTCGTGCTGCACTGGCTGTCGTACCTGCCGCTCGCCCTCGTCCGCACGATCGGGATGCTGCTGGCCAAGCAGCCCGGCGACATCCTGCCCGAATGGGGCGCCACCCTCACCGTCATGGCGCGCCCGGCCGCCGTCGCCCGCGCGCGTCGCGGCATCCGCACCGGACGCGCCGTGTCGTGGGCGCAGCTCGCCCCGCTGCGGGTGACCTCCGCGCAGCTGCGACAGCGCCTCGACGACGATGTGGTCGAGGGTCCCGGTCGCGGAGAGCTGCGTTTCTTCTCCGGCGGCGGAGCCTGGATCGTGCTCGGCGCCCTGCTCGTGTCGGTCGTGGCGTTCCTGTCGCTGCTGGCCTGGCCGGTCCTCGCCGGCGGTGCGCTCGCGCCGCTGCGGGCGACCCTCGCGCAGTTGTGGGCCGATGCCGCCTACGGCGCCCGCCCGCTCGGCTGGGCGACCATCGGCCCCGCCGATCCCTTCAGCGCCGTCGTCGCCGTGCTCGGCTCGCTGTGGCCGGCGGCGCCTTCGCGGGTCATCGTCGTGCTGTGGGTGCTCGCCCTGCCGCTGTCGGCCCTCGGCGGCTGGTTCGCCGCGACGCGCTTCACCGGCCGCGGCGTCGTCCGCGCCGCCGTCGCGATCGGGTGGGCGCTCGCGCCGAGCCTGCTGGACGCGCTCGTCACGGGGCGCCCTACGGACGTCATCGCGCACCTGCTGCTGCCGTGGCTGCTGTGGACCGCCGCCGTCGCGCACCGCTCCTGGAGCTCGGCCGCGGTGGGATCCATCGCCGCCGTCGGCGTCGTCGCCGCGGCCCCCTCGCTGGCACCGGCGCTCATCGTGCTGTGGATCATCGCGATCATCCTCACCGCGGGCCTCGGCCACGGCCGCGGGCTCGCGCGCGTGATCTGGCTCATCGTCCCGGCGGCGGTCGTCTTCGCCCCGATGATCTGGCACCGCCTCAGCACCGGCGACCCGTGGGCGCTGCTCGCCGACCCCGGCGTGCCGCTCGCGGGCGACGCCTCCACGGACCTCGTGCGCCGGCTGCTGCTCGGCCTCGGCTTCCCCTCCGGCGACGCGAGCCGCTGGGGTGAGCTGATCGGCCCCGGCGCGGCGTGGATGCCGCTCCTCGTCGTCCCGGTGCTGATCCTCGCGGTCGCGGCACCCGTCGTCGCGCGCATCGTCCCCGCCGCGGTCACCCTATTCGCGGCGCTCCTCGGACTCGGCACCGCATCCATCGCCATCGGCATCACCGTGACGACGGATGCCGCCGCGTCGATCGTCCTGTCGCCGGCCCCCGCGCTCAGCCTCTTCTGGCTCGGAGCCCTCGCCGCCGCCGCGCTCACGCTCGACGCGATCCCCGACGCCGCGCGCGTGCGCGCTCCCCTCGCGGCCCTCGTCATGGCGACGCTCGCCGTGAGCGCCGTCCCCGCGCTGACCGCCCTGCCGCGCGGCACGTCCGCCCTCACCGAGGGGGCGACGAGCACGCTGCCCGCCTACGTGGAGGCCGAGGGGCGCGCGGGGCTGCGCAACGCGACATTCGTCATGACCCCGGCATCCGACGGCGCCGTCATCGTCGACGTCGTGTGGGGGGAGACCTCCGCGCTCGGCGGGCAGTCGACCCTGCGGTCGGCACGGCTCGAGGCGGACGCGGGCGATGAGGATGCCGCGAGCCTCGCCGCGGCGCTCATCGCCGACCCGTCGGGCAGCGCCGTGACCGACCTCGCCGACCACGGCGTCGCGTTCGTCCTCCTCGGGACCGAACCCGGCGGCGACAGCGACGCCGCCCGCGCCGTCCGCATCCAGGCGGAGACCGCGCTCAACCAGCGCGACGATCTCGAGATCGTGGGCGATACGGGCAAGGGCAAGCTGTGGCGCATCACGGCGCCGATCACCGACCGGGCGGATGCCGCGACGCCCGCGACCTCGCCGATCGCGCTTCTGCAGCTCGGTGCCGTCGCGATCGCGCTGCTGCTGGCGATCCCCACCCGGCGCTCGCTCGCCGACAGCCGCCGCCGCTCCCGCATCGTCGGCGCCCGGAAGGGAGACGCGGCATGACCGATCCACGCTCCGACGCCCGCCACGAGGTGGGGGAGCCCGCCGGGGACGCCGTGCCCGGGGACGCCGTGGCGGGCGTCTCGCCCGACGCCGCCGTGGCGGCCGCCGGTGCCTCGGCTGACGGGGCGCCGGCTGTGGCGGGCACCGTCTCGGCCGACGACGCCGCGGCCGCGCGGGCAGGAACGGCCCCCGCCGCCTCCGCCGAGGCACCGGTGCGCCCGGCGCCCGCGCCCCGGCATCCGTCCGGCAGATTCGGGCCGGTGCGGCTCGGGATCGGCCTGGTGGTTGCCGTCGTGGCCGCCTCGCTCGGCGTGAGCGTCGCGGTGCTGCCGGTGTCGGGCCTCCTGCCCGCCGCGGCCGGCGACCGTGCCGCGGTCGAGCTGGCCGCGCTGCCGCCGGCGGGACCGTCGATCGCGACCTGCGCCGGACCGGTGCTCGCGGCCGGGCGCGACACCGCCAACGCGTCGATGCTCGCCGACGCGGCACCCCAGGCGCTCACCGACGGCGCGGCCGGGGGCGTCGCTCCCGAGACCACCACGCTCCGAGCGCCCGACGTCGCCGACGGCGCCGGCCCCACCGTCCTCACCGTCCCGCCGACCGACGGGGCCGTGACCGATCTGGCCGCTGCAGGCTCGGCGACGGTCGCGGCATCCGACCTCAGCGGCTTCGCCGCCTCGGCCTGCACGCGCGCCGCGATGGAGTCGTGGATCGTCGCGGGATCGGCCACGACCGGCGCCGCCGACCTCGTCGTGCTGGCGAATCCCGGCGACGTCGCGGCGCGGGTGACGATCACCGTCTACGGCGCGACCGGCCCCGCGGTTCCCGCCGCAGGCGCCGGGATCGTCGTCGCGGCCGGCACCCAGCGCGTCGTCCCGCTGGCCGCCCTCGCCCTCGGCGAGGAGAACCCCATTCTGCAGATCACCGCCGCGGAGGCACCGGTACGCGCGTCGCTGCAGGCGAGCCTCACCCGCATCCTCGTGCCGGGCGGGCTCGACCAGGTCGGCGCCAGCGCCGTGCCGACGGAGCAGATCGTCATTCCCGGCGTGCCCGTCGTCACCGCTCCCGGCACCGCCGGCGAGAGCGACGTCGTGACATCGCTGCGCCTGCTCGCCCCGGCCGCCGACGCCAACGCGTCGGTCGTGATCCTGCGGAACGGCGGGGCCGGCGGCGCTACCTCACAGCCGCAGGACGTCGCCCTCACCGCCGGGATTCCGCTGCAGCTCGACCTGTCGGGGCTCGAGGTCGGCACCTACACGGTGGTCGTGACGGCGAGCGCGCCCGTCACCGGCGCGGTGCGCGCGGCATCCGGCTTCGGGGCCGGCAGCGACTTCGGCTGGTTCGCGGCGGCGGACGAGGTGACGGCGCCGGCACTGGTCGCCGTCGCCGACGGTCCCGTCCCGCAGCTGACGCTCGCGTCCACCTCCGACACGGCGCAGACCGTGGGGCTCACCGGCATCGACGGCGAGCGGACCGACGTGACCGTGCCCGCCGGAGGGAGTGTCACCGTCCCGGTGACCGCCGGTGCGGTGTACCGCATCGAGCCCGGCGACGACGGCATCCGGGCGGCCGTCACCTACGCCACCGGCGGCGCCGTGGCGGGGTACCCCGTGCCCGCGGGGGATGCCGCGGCATCCGCCATCACCGTCTACCCCCGCTGAACCGTCTCCCCGCGCTGGGCGCCGCGTCAGTAGTGGAAGCGGTCGGGGCCGAGGTCCCACGGGTCGCGGTCGAGGTACTCCGCGGCGGCGCGGAAGACGCATGCCTCGATCGCCATGCGCCGATGCAGGTCGTCCTCGCGGTGCAGCTGCCCGAGCCGCTCGATCGGCAGCCGGTACAGCACGATGCGCTGCTCCGCGGGCAGTGAGCTCCAGCGGGGGATCCCGTCGTCGTCGGATGCCGGGGGCATCGCCGCCACCTCGAAGCGCACCTCGCGCAGTTCCGGCCAGGCGCTGCGCAGAAACTCGGCCGCCGTCCCGACGGCGAAGTCGAACCGCTCCTCGCGGGTCTCCAGCGGCAGCAGGGGCGGCCGGACGACGGGGCTGCGGTCCTCGCGGCCGTGCCGGCCGTGGCGGGACGCGCGCCGCGGGGGAGCCGTGACGCGCTTCCTCACCATGCGATCAGTCTAGGCGGGACCGTCCGGGCCGGCGGGGTGGCTGGGGTCGGTGGGGCGGGTGAGGTGGTCGGCTGGGGCGGGTGGGGCGGTGGGGCGGGTGAGGTGGTCGGCTGTGGCGGGTGGGGCGGGCGGGGCGGCTGGGGCGGTCGGGGCGGCTGGGGCGGTCGCGCCGGGTCTGCCGGTCGCGAAAGCAGGCTGAAACGGCACTTTCGCTCCGCCGGGGTGCCCCTTCGGCCGATCGAGCCTGCTTTTGAGACGGTGGCGGCGCGGCACCCGGCCGCGGACGGGGTGAACGGGGCACGGCTCGGCCGTCGGGTCCGGGCGGGCTGCCGGTCTCGTCTGCCGTCGCGAAAGCAGGCTGAAACGGCACTTTCGATCCGCCGGGGTGCCCCTTCGGCCGATCGAGCCTGCTTTTGAGACGGTGGCGGCGCGGCACCCGGCCGCGGACGGGGTGAACGGGGCACGGCTCGGCCGTCGGGTCCGGGCGGGCTGCCGGTCTCGTCTGCCGTCGCGAAAGCAGGCTGAAACGGCACTTTCGATCCGCCGGGGTGCCCCTTCGGTCGATCGAGCCTGCTTTTGAGACGGCGGCGGCGCGGCACCCGGCCGCGGACGGGGTGAACGGGGCACGGCTCGGCCGTCGGGTCGGGACGGGCCGGTGACGTCCCGCTGGTTGGTGGAGTTTCTCGACACCGTGCGGGTCAGCTTCTGTGATTATGCCGCAGCGAGTTCGGGGATCGCGACCTCCTCTGCTTCGACTTGCAGGAGCTTCATGGAGTGTTCGCTGAAGTAGCGGCGGTCGGCGCCGTCCCATTCGTCGTGTTGCTCGATGAGGACGTGCCCGGCCAGGCGCAGTAGCGCGGCGGGGTTGGGGAAGGTTCCGACGACGTCGGTGCGGCGTTTGATCTCCTTGTTGACGCGTTCGAGCGGGTTCGTGGACCAGATCTGCCGCCAGTGCTGCTGCGGGAATCCGCAGAACGCGAGGATGTCGTTCTTGGCGTCCTCGAGCATGTCCGCGACCTTCGGATGCGACCTGGCGAGCATGCGGACGACCTCGTGGAACTGCGCGAACACGTGCTCCGTGTCCGGCTGCGCGAAGATCGTGCGGATGATCGACGCGACCATCGGGCCAGCCGTCTTCGGGACGTTGGCGAGCACGTTCCGCATGAAATGCACTCGGCAGCGTTGCCAGGCGGAGCCGACGAACACGGTCTCGATCGCTGCGATCAGCCCGGTGTGCGCGTCGCTGATCACGAGCTTCACCCCGTCCAGCCCACGCGCCTTCAACGAGCGCAGGAACGTGGTCCAGAACGGCTGCGACTCGGTGTCTCCGACCTCGAAGCCGAGCACCTCCCGCCGCCCGTCGGCCGCGACTCCCACGGCAACGACGACCGCCTGCGAGACCACCCGCCGGCCGACCCGGGCCTTGCAATAGGTCGCGTCGAGGAACACGTACGGGTAGGCGCTGTCGGCGAGGGGCCGGTCCCGGAACGCCGCGACGTCCTCGTCGAGGTTGCCGCAGATCCGCGACACCTCCGACTTGGAGATGCCGGTGTCCGCGCCCAGCGCCTTGACGAGGTCGTCGACCTTGCGGGTCGAGACGCCGTGGACGTAGGCCTCCATCACGACCGCGAACAACGCCTGATCGACCCTCCGGCGGCGTTCCAGCAGCGACGGGAAGAAGGACCCGGCCCGCAGCTTCGGGATCCGCAGCTCCAGATCCCCGGCTGTCGTCGACAGGGTGCGGGGCCTGGAGCCGTTGCGGACCGCGACGCGGCCCTCGGTGCGCTCATACGGGGCGGCGCCGATGAACGCCGCCGCTTCCGCGTCGATCAGCTCCTGATAGAGCGTCTCGGTCGCGACTCGGATCCGGTCGGTGACATCGGTGAGTTTCAGTTCCCCGAGGAGCTCGAGGAGGGCAGACTGGTTAAGAGCCATCGTGCGTTTGTGTCTTCCTGTGAGTGACTTTGATCGGTACTCACTGACCATCGCACGATGGCTCACCAACGTCTACGACGCCGACGACCCTGCCGGAAAACCCACCACCCCAGGGGACGTCACCGGACGGGCCGCGCCGGTCTGGTCTGGTCTGCCGTCGCGAAAGCAGGCTGAAACGGCACTTTCGCTCCGCCGGGGCGCCCCTTCGGCCGATCGAGCCTGCTTTTGAGACGGCGGCGGCGCGGCACCCGGCCGCGGACGGGGTCGGCGGCTACCGTGAAGGCGATGCGTACTCGACTGTGCTCGAAGGTGGGCTGCGCCCGCGAGGCCGTGACGACCCTGACCTACGACTACGGGGACCAGATGGCCGCGCTCGGCCCGCTCGGCGGCGCAACCGATCCGCATGCGCACGACCTGTGCGCGATCCACACCGACCGGCTGTCGGTGCCCAAGGGCTGGGTCGTCGTCCGCCACGAGACCCTGCGCGTCTAACCCCTCTCCCGCACCCTCCCGCGAGATCGCCGCCCCGCGCGCGAGCTTGCCGGCGACCTCGGCGTGAGACCGGCGACCTCGGCGACGAACCGGCGACCCCGGCGTGGAAGAGGCGACCCCGGCGTGGAAGAGGCGACTCCGGCGACGGACCGGCGACCTCGGCGTGGAACCCCGGGGGACCGGGTGAGGCGACGGACCGGCGACCTCGGCGGGGGTGGGAGAATGGGCGGATGCCGACTGCCACCGCCTCCACGCACGACTTCGTCGTCGCCGACCTGAGCCTCGCCGACGCGGGCCGCCACCAGCTGCGCCTGGCCGAGAACGAGATGCCGGGCCTCATGGCGCTGCGCGAGGAGTACGGCCCCAGCCAGCCGCTGGCCGGCGCCCGCATCGCCGGTTCGCTGCACATGACGGTCCAGACCGCGGTCCTCATCGAGACGCTCGTCGCGCTCGGCGCGCAGGTGCGCTGGGCCAGCTGCAACATCTTCTCCACGCAGGACGAGGCCGCCGCCGCCGTCGCCGTCGGCCCCACGGGGACGGCGGACGAGCCCGCCGGCATCCCCGTGTTCGCCTTCAAGGGCGAGACCCTCGAGGAGTACTGGCAGCTCGCCGACCGCATCTTCGACTGGTCGGCGGAGGGCTTCGACGGCCCGAACCTCATCCTCGACGACGGCGGCGACGCCACCCTGCTCGTGCACAAGGGCGTCGAGTTCGAGAAGGCCGGCGCCGTGCCCGCGGCATCCGACACCGACTCCCTCGAGTACCGCATCGTGCTCGACACCCTGCGGGCGAGCCTCGCGCGCGACCCGCAGCGCTTCACCCGCATGGCGGAACAGATCGTGGGCGTCACCGAGGAGACGACGACCGGCGTGCACCGCCTCTACGAGCTTGCCGCGGCCGGAAAGCTGCTGTTCCCGGGTATCAACGTCAACGACTCCGTCACCAAGAGCAAGTTCGACAACAAGTACGGCATCCGCCACTCGCTGCCCGACGGCCTGAACCGCGGCACCGACGTCCTCATCGGCGGCAAGGTCGCGTTCGTCGTCGGCTACGGCGACGTCGGCAAGGGCGCCGCCGAGGCCCTGCGCGGCCAGGGTGCCCGCGTCATCATCGGCGAGGTCGACCCGATCTGCGCGCTGCAGGCGGCGATGGACGGCTTCCAGGTCGCCAAGCTCGAGTCGGTCATCGACCAGGTCGACATCCTCATCACCGGCACCGGCAACACCCGCGTCGTGACGACCGAGCATCTTCAGGGCCTCAAGCACCTCGCCATCGTCGGCAACGTCGGCCACTTCGACGACGAGATCGACATGGCGGGCCTCGAGGCGATCCCGGGCGTGGAGAAGGTGGAGATCAAGCCGCAGGTGCACGAGTACCGCCTGCCCGGCGGCACCAGCATCCTCGTGATGAGCGAGGGACGCCTCATGAACCTCGGCAATGCCACCGGTCACCCCTCCTTCGTCATGAGCGCCTCCTTCACCAACCAGGTGCTCGCCCAGATGGAGCTGTGGACGAAGCCGGAGGAGTACCCCGTCGGCGTGTACGTGCTGCCGAAGATCCTCGACGAGAAGGTGGCGCGCCTCCACCTCGCGGCCCTCGGCGTGGAGCTCACGGAGCTCACCGCCGAGCAGGCGGCGTACATCGGCGTGCCCGTCGAGGGACCGTACAAGCTCGATCACTACCGTTACTGAACGGGCGGATGCCGGGGTGTTCACCCGCCGTTCTACTTTTGTCTAGTTCAAAACAACGCTAGGCTGGGGGCATGACTCCCGCCCACGCCGCCGACGCGCTCCGCGCCGCGGGGCTCCGCGTCACGGAGTCGCGCACCGCGGTATACGACGCGCTCCGGGAGCACCCGCATGCCAGCGCCGAGGACGTCTTCGGGCACGTGCTGCCGCGGCTTCCGCGCGCGAGTCGGCAGTCGGTCTACAACGCGCTGAACGACTTCGCGGATGCCGGGATCGCGCGCCGCATCGAGCCGGCCGGGCGATCGATGCTGTTCGAGCTGCGCGTCAGCGACAACCACCACCACCTCGTCTGCACCCGCTGCGGCGCGGTCCGCGACGTCGACTGCGTCGTCGGCGAAGCGCCCTGCCTCACGCCGTCGCACGACCACGGCTTCGCCGTGCACGCCGCCGAGGTGACCTTCTGGGGTTTGTGCCCCGACTGCGCCGCCGAGCGCGCCGCCTGAACTGAAACCGCTGCCCACCCGACCCCACGGAAGGAACACCATGAGCACCCCCGACGAGACGGTCCAGCCGATCGGCGAGAACCCGACCGACACCGATCAGGCCGTCACCGACATCGACACCCCCGTCGATGACCGCGAGGACGGCGAGACGCGCCCCCGTCCCAACCCCGACGAGGCCGGCGCCTGCCCCGTCATCCACGACGACCGCCAGCCGCACCCGACGACGGGTTCGGCCAACAACCGGTGGTGGCCGAACCAGCTGAACCTCCGCATCCTCAAGAAGAACCCCGCCGTCGGCAACCCGCTGGGCGAGGGCTTCGACTACCGCGCCGCCTTCAACGCCCTCGACCTCGACGCCGTCAAGAAGGACATCGACGAGCTGCTCACCACGAGCCAGGACTGGTGGCCCGCCGACTTCGGCAACTACGGCCCGCTCATGATCCGCATGGCATGGCACAGCGCCGGCACCTACCGCGTGACCGACGGCCGCGGCGGCGGCGGGACGGGACAGCAGCGCTTCGCGCCGCTGAACTCGTGGCCCGACAACGTGAGTCTCGACAAGGCCCGCCGCCTGCTCTGGCCCGTGAAGAAGAAGTACGGCCAGGCGATCTCGTGGGGCGACCTCATGATCCTCGCCGGCAACGTGGCCCTGGAGAACATGGGATTCGAGACGTTCGGCTTCGCCGGCGGCCGCCCCGACGTGTGGGAGCCGGACGACGACGTGTACTGGGGCCCCGAGACGACGTGGCTCGGCGACGAGCGCTACACCGGCGACCGTGACCTCGAGAAGCCCCTCGCGGCCGTCCAGATGGGCCTCATCTACGTCAACCCCGAGGGCCCGAACGGCAACCCCGACCCGATCGCGTCGGCGCGCGACATCCGCGAGACGTTCGGCCGCATGGGCATGGACGACGAGGAGACCGTCGCCCTCATCGCCGGCGGCCACACGTTCGGCAAGACCCACGGCGCCGCCCCCGACACCAACATCGAGGACAACCCCGAGGCTGCGGGGCTGGAGATGCAGGGCCTCGGCTGGAAGAACAACTTCGGCACCGGCAAGGGCGACGACACGATCACGTCGGGCCTCGAGGTCACCTGGACCTACCACCCGACCCGCTGGGACAACGAGTTCTTCCACATCCTCTACGCCTACGAGTGGGAGCTCATGCGCAGCCCTGGCGGCGGCCACCAGTGGCGCCCCGTCAACGGCGGGGGCGCCGATATGGTTCCGCTCGCGCATTCGAACGGGCGCCGCGAGCCCCGCATGCTCACGAGCGACCTGGCGCTGCGCATGGACCCCGACTACGACGCGGTCTCGCGCCGCTTCAAGGAAGACCCCGAGGCGTTCCGTGACGCGTTCGCCCGCGCCTGGTTCAAGCTCACCCACCGCGACATGGGTCCCATCGAGCGCTACCTCGGACCCGAGGTGCCCCAGGAGGAGCTCATCTGGCAGGACCGCGTACCGGCCGTCGACCACCCGCTGATCGACGCCGACGACGCCGCCGAGCTGAAGAAGCGCGTCCTCGACTCCGGCCTCACGGTGCCCGAGCTCGTGTCGACGACGTGGGCCGCGGCATCCACCTTCCGCGGCAGCGACAAGCGCGGCGGCGTCAACGGCGCCCGCATCCGCCTCGAGCCGCAGAAGGACTGGGAGGTCAACAACCCCGCGCAGCTGCACAAGGTGCTGGGCGTGCTGGGCGGCATCAAGGCCGACTTCGACGCGCAGGCCGCCGGCGGCAAGAAGGTGTCCCTCGCCGATCTCATCGTGCTCGCGGGCAACGCGGCCGTCGAGAAGGCGGCGGCGGATGCCGGTGTGTCGGTCGACGTGCCGTTCCACCCCGGCCGCACCGACGCCAGCCAGGAGCAGACCGACGTGCGCTCGTTCGGGCACCTGGAGCCGGCGGCCGACGGCTTCCGCAACTACCAGGGGCCGGCGGCGACGGCGGCGGGCCTCCCCGCGGAGCACCTGCTCGTCGACAAGGCGAACCTGCTGACCCTCAGCGCCCCGGAGATGACGGTGCTCGTCGGCGGCCTGCGCGTGCTCGGCGCGAACTGGGACGGCTCGGACCACGGCGTCTTCACCGACCGCGTCGGCGTGCTCACGAACGACTTCTTCGTGAACCTGCTCGACCTCGGCACGACGTGGAAGCCGCTCGACCCCGGGTCGCACGCGTTCCTCGGCACGAAGGACGCCACCGGTGAGAAGGTCGGCGTCGGCACCCGCGTCGACCTGCTGTTCGGTTCGAACTCCGAGCTGCGGGCGCTCGCCGAGGTGTACGCCTCCGACGACGCGAACGAGAAGTTCGTCCGCGACTTCGCCGCCGCGTGGGGCCGCGTCACCGAGCTCGACCGGTTCGACCTGCACGCGTGAGACGGATGCCGGGGCGCGCGCCCCGGCATCCTCACCACAACGGCCCCGCCTCATCCGAGGCGGGGTCGCTGTCGTGCGGGCGCGGCGGTCAGCGCGCCGGCTTCGCGTCGAACAGGGCGCGGTGCACGAAGCCCGCGAGCAGGCCGCCGACGATCGGGAACACGAGGAACACCCACAGCTGCGCGAGGGCGTCGGGGCCGCCGTAGATCGCGGCCGCGAGCGAACGGGCCGGGTTCACCGACGTGTACCGGGAAGCCGTTCTCGGCGAGGCCGTTGTTCGCTGCGAACAGCGCCGTGCCGACGCCGCCGAAGACGAGGAGGAAGGTGCCCGCCGCCTCGGCGGCGAGCTTCGTGGCGGTCGACGGCGCATCGCGCGTGTCCGCCGCCGCGACGTGCGGCCCGGTCCCAGACGGGTCCGATACTGTGTTCCTGCGCCCTGCCGTGACGACGGCATCCGGCCGACCCGAAGGACGAATCAGGCCACATGACTTCCCGCATCCTCGTTGTCGACGACGACACCGCGCTCGCCGAGATGATCGGCATCGTGCTGCGCACCGAGGGCTTCGAACCCGTGTTCTGCGCCGACGGCGCCGCGGCCGTCGACGTCTGGCGCGCCCAGCGCCCCGACCTCGTGCTGCTGGACCTCATGCTGCCGGGGGTCGACGGCATCGAGATCTGCACCCGCATCCGCGCCGAGTCGGGCGTGCCGATCATCATGCTGACGGCTCGCACCGACACCGCCGATGTCGTCCGTGGCCTGGAATCCGGCGCCGACGACTACATCGTCAAGCCCTTCAACCCCAAGGAGCTCGTGGCGCGCATCCGCACGCGGCTGCGCCCGAGCGCCGAGCCGGAGAGCGGCAACCTGCGCATCGGCGACGTCGTCGTCGACGTCGCCGCCCATGAGGTGCGTCGCGGCAGCGAGGTCATCGCGCTGACTCCGCTGGAGTTCGAGCTGCTCGTCGCGCTGGCGAGCAAACCCCAGCAGGTGTTCTCCCGCGAGATGCTGCTCGAGCAGGTCTGGGGCTACCACTACAAGGCCGACACGCGCCTGGTGAACGTGCACGTGCAGCGCCTGCGCGCGAAGGTCGAGATCGACCCCGACAACCCGAAGATCGTCATGACGGTGCGCGGTGTCGGCTACCGCGCCGGCGCGGTGGTGTGATCGAGGCGTCATGACGCCGACGACGGCGAGCGTGCCGACCCTGACCGGATGGCGCGACTGGCGCGCGTGGCCGCAGCGCGTGCGCTACGCCTGGCGCCGGTCGCTGCGGTTCCGCACCCTCGCCATCACGCTCGGCGCGACGGCGCTGGCGATCCTCGTCGCGTTCGTCGCGATGGCTCTCGCGATCCAGAACGACCTGTTCGAGTCGCGCGTGCAGCAGGTGCAAGGATCGGTGCAGCGGGCGACCGAGGCGACGCAGCGCACGCTGAACGCCGCGCAGGTCGAAGGCGACGCGGTGGCGCTGCAGACGCTGTACGACAACGCCGTCGACGCGATGTCGCGGCAGGCGGGCACCGACCTCATCGCCGGGTTCCGCGTCTCGGGAGCCCCCTCGGCGATCGCCCCGCAGGACGTGCAGCGCGGTGAGATCGCGGGCCTGATCACCCCCGGGCTGCGCGCGGCGGTGCAGCGCGATGGCGAGCAGCGGTGGTGGCAGTCGATCGCGCTGCCGGGCCCCGGCGGCGGTGCGGTCCCGGGTGTCGTCATCGGCCAGCAGGTGGAGTTTCCCGAGGTCGGCGCGTACGAGTTCTACTTCGCCTACGACCTCGCCGCGGAGCAGCAGACCCTGCAGTTCGTGCAGGTGACCCTGTGGCTCGTCGGTGCGGGCCTTGTGCTGCTGATCGCCGCGATCTCGTGGGTCGTGCTGCGCTCGGTCACGGTGCCGGTCGCCGAGGCGGCGCACACCAGTGCGACCCTCGCGGCGGGCGACCTCGGCGTGCGCCTTCCCGTCCGCGGCGAGGACGAGTTCGCGACGCTGGGGCGCTCCTTCAACGCGATGGCCGACAGCATCGAGTCGCAGATCAAAGAACTGGCTGAGCTCTCGCTCGTGCAGCAGCGGTTCGTCTCCGACGTCTCGCATGAGCTCCGGACGCCGCTCACGACGATCCGCCTGGCCAGCGACATGCTCAACGACCAGCGCGAGAGCTTCGACCCCACCACGGCGCGCGCCGCGGAGCTGCTGCACGCGCAGGTGCAGCGGTTCGAGACCCTGCTGACCGACCTCCTCGAGATCAGCCGGTACGACGCGGGCTCGGTGCAGCTGGAGTACGAGCCGACCAGTCTGGCGCACCTCGCCGAAGATGTCATCGCCTCGATGCAGCAGCTCGCCGAGCAGCACGGCACGGACGTGCGCCTCGTCGCCCCCGGCGGCTACTCGCCGGTGGAGATGGACCCCCGGCGTGTGCGGCGCGTGGTCCGCAACCTCCTCGGCAACGCGATCGAGCACGGTGAGGGGCGGCCCATCGTCGTCACCGTCGACAGCGATCAGCACGCCGTCGCGATCGGCGTGCGCGACTACGGGCTCGGCATGAGTGCGGCCGACTCCGAGCGCGTCTTCGACCGGTTCTGGCGGGCCGACCCCTCGCGCAAGCGCACGATCGGCGGCACGGGCCTCGGCCTGTCGATCGCCCTCGGCGACGCGCACCTGCACGGCGGAACTCTGGCAGTGTGGAGCGAGCTCGGTCGCGGCACCCACTTCGTGTTGACCCTGCCGCGGCACGGGCAGCAGCTGGGCGGGTCGTCGCCGATCCCGGTGGACCCGGGCGACGACGGGGTGTCGCTCGACGACCTCGGTCTCACGCAGCCCATCGCCGTCTTCGAGAAGGGGGACCGCCGATGATGCGCCTGCGCGCTCTGGCCGCCGCCGCCGCGACGGCACTCGCCGCCGCCGTCCTGACGGCGTGCGCCGGCCTTCCGACCTCCGGGCCCGTCAACGCCGGCGTCGTCATCAGTGACGACGGCGCGTCGGGCGATGTCGTCTTCATCCCGAAGGGACCGGTCGACGACGCCACCCCGCAACAGGTCGTGGAAGGCTTCATCGCCGCCGGCTCCGGCCCCGGCCCCGGCGCGAACTGGGCGACGGCGCGGGAGTTCCTGGCGCCCGAGTTCCGCGACCAGTGGAAGCCGTCCGGCGTCACCGTCTACAGCCCCGGGCAGCGGCGGATCGAGGAGATCTCCGAGAGCCAGTTCCAGCTCACCGTGACGCCGATCGCCACGGTGGATGCCGCCGGCGAGCTCCTCACCGCCGACAGCAGCGAGATCCCGCTCGACTTCACGCTCGCCCAGCAGGACGACGGACAGTGGCGGATCACCCAGGCGCCGAACGGCATCGTCTTGGACGAGACCCGGTTCAAGACGGTGTTCAAGATGTACTCGCTGATGTACTTCGACTCCACCTGGACCTACCTCGTCCCCGACGACCGGTGGTTCCCCCGTGTGAACGCCGCGACCAGCATCGCGCAGGCGCTCGTCAACGGCTCGCCCAGCCCGTGGCTGGAGGGCGCCGTCTCGACGGCCTTCACGGACGACGCACGCCTGGCGCTGGCGGCGGTGCCGGTCGATGCCGACAACGTCGCCAGGGTGAGCCTGGAGGAGGGCGCCCGGGGACTCGACCAGACGGTGCTGAACCGCATGCAGACGCAATTGACGAGGAGCCTCGCGACCGCCGGCATCCAGGGAGTCGACATGGTCGTCGACGCCCAGACGCTGCCGGCGGAGACGGTGCCGTGGCGCCCCACCACCGTCGACTCCCGGCCGCTCGTGCGCACCGCGGACGCCTTCGGTTTCGCCAGCGGCAGCTCCGCCGGATCGGGCACGTCGATCGAGCCGATCGCGGGGCTGTCGGAGGCGATGCTCACGGTCGACGCCACCGACATCGAGGTGAACGCCGACCGCACGACCGCCGCCGTCCGCGACGCCGCCGGCGCCGTGCTCATGGTGGGCGCCGATGACGCGATCGCGACGCTGGACCGGCGCACGGGACTCGTGGCGCCCTCGATCGACCCGTTCGGGTTCGTATGGAGCGTGCCCGCCGCGAGCCCCACCGCCGTCTTCGCATACTCCGAGACCGGGGCGCAGTCGGCGATCGCCGGCGCCTGGCCGGGGGCGGTGCAGATCGTCGCGCAGCGGGTGTCGCGCGACGGCACGCGCATCGCCGCCGTCGTCCGGGACGGCAGCCGGTACGCGCTGTGGGTCGCCGGCATCCTGCGCGATCGCGACCACGCTCCGACCGCCCTCGGCGCCCCCAAGGTGCTGGCGACGCTCGCCGGTGCGCCGACCGCGCTGGCCTGGCTGGATGCCGGGACGCTCGCGGTCCTCGAGTCCGACGACGCCGAGGCGGTGCTGTATACGCACGAGATCGGCGCGTTCGGCGAAGCGTCGCGCGGGCCGGCGGGCGCGACCACCGTGGCCGGCGGCCTGCCGTCCGGCGTGCGGGTGCGGGCGGCTGACGGCGAGCTGTACGCACAGCGCGGCGCGAACTGGCAGCACCTCGCGTCCGGCATCGAGGTGCTCGCCGTGCAGCAGGGCTCTCCGCGGTGACCCGCACGGGCGGCTGACCCGCACGAGCGGCTGATCCGCTCACCGCCCTCTCCCCAGGCGCCTCGGTTCGCGCGGTGTCCACAGATCGGCCGTGCGCCCCGTCACGGCCGCCGTCGCCGGGCCAGAGTGGAGGGATGCCGACCCTCCCCGAATCCGTGCGCGGTGCGCTCAGCGGCGCGCTGTCGCTGCTGCTGCCCGTCTGGTGCGCCGGCTGCGACGCGCCGGACGTTGTGCTGTGCGGCGAGTGCCGGCGGACGCTGGCGGCCGAGGCGGCGGCGCCCGGCCCGCCGCGCACGCTCCACGGCGGGCTGCGGGTGCACGCCGCCGTCGAGTTCTCGGGCGTCGCGGCGCGCGCGATCCGGGCCTTCAAGGAGGAGGGGCGGACCGCCCTCGCCGGGCCCCTGGGTGCCGCGCTCGCGGTCTCCGCGGCGGCGGCGCTGACCGCAGCATCCGACGACGTCGTCTTCGTGCCCGTGCCGTCCTCGCGCGCGGCGTACCGGCGCCGCGGACACCACATCGCCGAGCTCCTCGCGCGGCGGGCGGGGCTGCCGGCGGCGCGGATGCTGCGGGTGCACGCGCCCACCGCCGATCAGCGGCTGCTCGGTCGCACCGAACGTGCCGCGAACGTCTCCGGAAGCATGCGCGCCCGCGGCGCCGCCGGCGCGGCGGTCATCGTCGTCGACGACGTCGTCACGACGGGGGCGACCCTCGTCGAGGCGGCCCGCGCTCTGCGGGCGGGCGGGGCACGGGTGCTCGGGGCGGCGACGGTGGCATCGACCACCCGCACCGGATTACTCCCAGTGATTCCTACGTGACACCGGCCGTGCGCCCGGATAGCGTGGGACAGACCAAGGCGAACTCAGGGTCCGCCCTTGACCGGGCGGACCGGAACAAGGAGGTCAAGGATGGAAACCAGCATCGTCGGCGTCGGAGTGAGCATCTCCGATCGGTTCCGCACCGTCACCGAGGAGAAGTCCGTCCGGATCGGAACGCTCGCGCCGCGGGCGCAGCGCCTCGACGTCAAGGTCACGCATCGCGCCTACCACAACGGCAGCCGCGAAGAGGAGACCGTCGAGCTCACCGTCACGGGGAAGGGCCCGCTGGTGCGGGCCGAGGCTACCGACGGCGACAAGTTCACCGCGCTCGACCTCGCCGTGGACAAGCTCGCCGAACAGCTGCGGCGCGCGAAGGAGAAGCGCGTCGACTCCCGCAACCACCCCCGCGGAGCGAAGCTCGACAAGGGCAGCGGCTCGCTCGCCGGGATCGATGTGCAGCCGGCATCCGCGGACGTGCTGCGCGCTGTTGCGACCGGCGCCGTGCCGGTCATCGCCGGTGACGAGGCGGACGAGGACTACACGCCCGTCGTCATCCGCACGAAGGCCTTCGACGCGGAGTGGATGACCGTCGAGGAGGCCGTCGACCGCATGGAGCTGGTCGGCCACGACTTCTTCCTGTTCATCGACGCCCGCACCGACCACCCCAGTGTGGTCTACCGCCGCAAGGGCTGGGACTACGGCGTCATCTCGCTGACCGCGAGCGCCCCGCCGGTGCAGGAGGAACTCGCCTCCTGAGCACGCGCGAAGGCCCCGCATCCGCCTCGTCGGATGCGGGGCCTTCGCGCGCCCGGGTCACAACCGCAGCGCCCGGGTCAGAACTGGAACACGAATCCGACCTCGCGCCCGCGCAGGCGGTCGAGGGCGCCGCGGCGCATCCGCTTGCCGTGGTCACGGAGCACCGGATTGCCGCGGAAGTCCACCTCGCCCGACGACGGCAGGTCCAGCATCCCGCGGATGTTCAGCAGTGTCGACGTGCCCGATCCGCTGCGCCCCACGATCGCGACGGTTAACGAGGAGAAGGGCGGATGCCGAGGACCGAATCCCGGCATCCGCCCCGCTGTTGCCGACATCTCCTCGGAATCCGACGGACCGCGGGGTGCGCCCACGGCCGCGGCGCGCGAATGCTCAGTCGAAGATGCCGTCGAGGATCGAGCCGATGACGAGGCCGCCGAGGATGCCGCCGACGACGTCGCCGCCCGCGCCGCGGCGTCCGCCGCCCCAGCCGCCCTGACCGGGGCCGCCCCAGTTGTCGTCGTTGGGGCGCGAGGAGTCGATGTCGCGCTGCGCGAGCTGCAGCGCCTCGGCCGCCAGCTGCCCGCAGCGGCGGGCATCGGCCAGCGCCTGTTCCCGATCGTCCTCGGCGATGGGCTGACCGGTCAGCGTCGACAGCTCGAGACGGATGCGCTCGGCCTCGGCGAGCCGGGTGCGGGCGTCGGCGCCGATCCAGCCGCGGTGGCCGGAGATCACGCTGCGGGCGACACCCAGCTGTCGGTCGGCGTCGTCGATCGCGTGACGCACGTGCGCCTCGGGCGGCGGCGGGTTGGCCGCGCGTGCCCGGGCCTTCGCGACGGCGGCGTCCAGCGCCGCGTTCGCCTCGCGCAGGCGGGTCAGCTCGGTGAACGGGTCGGGCTTCTTGCCGGCCGGCGTCAGCTGCGACAGCTCGCGGTCGAGGGTCGCCATCGCCGCGGTCACGGCCGGCACGTGCAGCAGATCCTTCGCCGCGACCAGGTCGCCGCGGGAGTCCTCCACGATCGCGTCGAGCGTGGACTCGGCGCGCAGCGCCTCCACCTCGAACGCGTCGACGGCGTCGAGCAGGGTCGTGGCACGACGCACCGCCTCGATCGCGGTCTCCAACGCCAGGTTCGCCTGCTCGCGCTGCCCCGACTCGCGCCGGGCGGTGGAGACGTCCGCGCCGTGTGCGGCGAACTCCAGCAGCTGCGCCGCCTCGCGCGGGTTGCCGGCGATCTTGTGCAGGGCCTCGGGGGAGTAGCGCGCCTGCAGTCGCTGCAGCGTCGCCTCGGCGCGGGGCACGCGATCGGTGCCGCGGGCGACCTCGGCTCGGATCCCCTCGATGATCTCCGGCGCCCGCCGCGCGCGGGCGACCGGCTCGGCGAGGGCCTGCAGCCGATCGTCGAGAAGGTCCTCGGCCCAGTCGCACAGCTGGATGATCCGCGCGTTGCGGGTGCGCAGCTCTTCCGGGGTGTCGGGGATGTGGTCGTGGTTGAGCTGGTTCAGCGTGAACGCCTCGCCGAGGTGAGTGCGCACGGCATCGAGCGCGTCGCGCAGGTCGCGGGTGGCGTCCCTGCCGAGTTCCAGCTCGGCGAACAGCAGCTCGTCGGCGGTCGTGCGCAGCCGCTCGTCGGCCGCGACGAGGGCGGCATCGGCACGACGGCCGAGCTCGGCATCCGCCGCGTCGCGCTGTGCGCGTTCCTGCTTGCGGGCACCCCAGAATCCAGCCATATCCCGATCCTATGCGCGGCAGCGACGGCCGCTGCGGTACGGATGCCGGGTGCACAGCCGATTCACCGCGACCGCCGCACTGGGCGGCAGGGCCGGCGCGACCCGCGTCCAGGTGCGGGTCAGCCAAGGAAAGTCACAGCCGGGTAACATGACGAGGTATGCCGTGCGCCGTCGCGCCCGGTACCGGGCGGCACCCGACGTCGCCCGCATCCGACAGATGGAGATCCTCCGTGGCCAACCCCCTCGAGAAACTGCTCCGCGCCGGCGAAGGACGCATCCTCCGGCGCCTCCAGCAGGTCGTGAAGGCCGTGAACGCCCTCGAAGAGGACTACGCGCAGCTCACCGACGAGGAACTGCGCGGCGAGACCGCCGAGCTGCGTGCCCGCCACGAGGCGGGGGAGTCGCTCGACAAGCTCATGCCGGAGGCGTTCGCCGCCGTCCGCGAGGCCGCCAAGCGCACGCTCGGCCAGCGCCCCTACGACGTGCAGATCATGGGCGGCGCGGCCCTGCACCTCGGCAACATCGCGGAGATGAAGACCGGTGAGGGCAAGACCCTGACGGCGACGTTCGCGGTCTACCTCAACGCGATCGCCGGCAAGGGCGTGCACGTCATCACCGTCAACGACTTCCTCGCGAGCTACCAGTCCGAGCTCATGGGCCGCGTGTACCGCGCGCTCGGCATGACGACCGGCACCATCATCGCGGGTCAGACCCCCGAGGTGCGCCGCGAGCAGTACAACGCCGACATCACCTACGGCACGAACAACGAGTTCGGCTTCGACTACCTGCGCGACAACATGGCCTGGCAGAAGCAGGACCTCGTCCAGCGCGGCCACTTCTTCGCCATCGTCGACGAGGTCGACTCGATCCTCATCGACGAGGCCCGCACGCCGCTCATCATCTCGGGCCCCTCCTCGGGCGAGGCCAACCGCTGGTTCGTGGAGTTCGCGAAGATCGCGAAGACCCTCGAGGCGGGCGTGGACTACGAGGTCGACGAGAAGAAGCGCACGATCGGCGTGCTGGAGCCCGGCATCGAGAAGGTCGAGGACTACCTCGGCATCGACAACCTCTACGAGTCGGCCAACACCCCGCTCATCTCCTTCCTCAACAACTCCATCAAGGCGCTCGCCCTCTTCAAGCGCGACACCGACTACGTCGTCATGAACGACGAGGTCATGATCGTCGACGAGCACACCGGCCGCATCCTCGTGGGACGCCGCTACAACGAGGGGATCCACCAGGCCATCGAGGCCAAGGAGAACGTGCCCGTCAAGGCCGAGAACCAGACCCTCGCGACGGTCACCCTGCAGAACTACTTCCGCCTGTACGACAAGCTCGCCGGCATGACCGGTACCGCCGAAACCGAGGCGGCCGAGTTCATGTCGACGTACAAGCTCGGCGTCGTCCCGATCCCGACGAACAAGCCGATGATCCGCAAGGACCAGCCCGACCTCGTCTACAAGAACGAGCAGGCCAAGTTCGCGCAGGTCGTCGAGGACATCGCGCGCCGCCACGAGACCGGCCAGCCCGTGCTCGTCGGCACCGTCAGCGTCGAGAAGAGCGAGTACCTCTCGCGCCTGCTGGCGAAGAAGGGCATCAAGCACGAGGTCCTCAACGCCAAGAACCACGCCCGCGAGGCGGAGATCGTCGCCCGCGCCGGGCGTCTCGGGGCCGTCACGGTCGCCACGAACATGGCCGGCCGCGGTACCGACATCATGCTCGGCGGCAACGCCGAGTTCCTCGCCGTGCAGGAGCTCAAGGCGAAGGGCCTCGACCCGGTCGAGACGCCGGAGGAGTATGAGTCGGAGTGGGATGCCGTGTACACGGCCATGCGCGACACGGTCGCCGAAGAGGCCACGAAGGTCGTCGAGGCCGGCGGCCTGTACGTGCTCGGCACCGAGCGCCACGAGTCCCGCCGCATCGACAACCAGCTGCGCGGCCGCTCGGGACGACAGGGCGACCCCGGTGAGAGCCGCTTCTACCTGTCGCTGACCGACGATCTCATGCGCCTGTTCCAGTCCGGCGCGGCCGAGGCGATCCTCGCGCGCACGAACTTCCCGGACGATGTCGCGATCGAGTCCACGATGGTCTCCCGCGCCATCAAGAGCGCGCAGAGCCAGGTCGAGGCGCGCAACGCCGAGATCCGCAAGAACGTCCTGAAGTACGACGACGTCCTCAACCGGCAGCGCGAGGCGATCTACGCCGACCGCCGCCACATGCTCGAAGGCGACGACCTGTCCGAGCGCGTGCACCACTTCATCGAGGACGCGATCGGCGCGATCATCGACGACCACACCTCCAGCGGTCACGCCGAGAGCTGGGACTTCGACGCGCTGTGGACCGAGCTGAAGACCCTCTACCCCGTGTCGGTCACGATCGACGAGGTCGTCGCCGAGAGTGGCAGCAAGGGCCGGGTGACGGCCGAGGTGCTCAAGCGCGAGATCCTCTCCGACGCCAAGATCGCCTACGCCGCGCGGGAGGAGAAGCTCGGCTCGCCGGCGATGCGTGAACTGGAGCGCCGCGTCGTGCTGCAGGTGCTCGACCGCCGCTGGCGCGACCACCTCTACGAGATGGACTATCTGAAGGACGGCATTGGCCTGCGCGCGATGGCGCAGCGCGACCCGCTGATCGAGTATCAGCGCGAGGGCTACCAGATGTTCCAGGCGATGATGGGCCAGATCAAGGAGGAGTCGGTCGGCTTCCTCTACAACCTCGACGTCGAGGTGCGCGCCACCGGCGACGGCCAGGTCGAGGCCAAGGGGCTGCAGGCGCCTCCCGTGGAGGCGCAGAAGCTGCAGTACACCGCCGCCGGTGCCGACGGTCAGGTCGAGGTGCGCAACGACCGCGGCCAGGTGCAGCAGGCCGCGACTTCCAAGGTGCGCCAGCAGGCGGCCGCGGCCGTCGCCCCGCAGGAGCAGCCCGCAGCCGAGGCGCCCCGCGGCGCGTTCGGTCAGAAGACGGATGCCGCGGCATCCGCCCCCGCCGCCGCTCCGCAGAACCGCGCCCAGCGCCGCGCCGCCGACCGCAAGAAGTAGCCGACGCGGAGTTCTACGTGTCGCCTCCGGTCGATTCGACGCGACTTGTGATTCTGCGTACCACTCGGCAGCGCGGTCGTCGAAGGGGATGCCGACGCCGAACACCCGCTGGAGCTCTTCGAGCGCGGCCATCCGCGCTCCCGCGACGTCGGCGGACCGCGCCATCGAGATCCCGAGGCGCAGCTCTGCATACGTCAGACTGCTCACGGCGACCCGGTCGAACGAGGAGACGGTGAACGCGCACTCCTCCCGGAACAGCGCGATGACCGTCGACCTGTCGAGCAGTGCGCGCTCGTTCATCCCCACAGATCACGCCCGGGCTCGTCGCGCGCAGCGGCCAGGTCGGCCATCAGGTGCGGATCGAGATCGAGCTGTCTCAGTCGCGCCATGACCTCGGCGCCGCTCACTCCGTAAGCGGGTAGACAATTGTCTACGCAGCAGCGAAGAGGCGCCTGCGTCCGTCGCGCTGTGGGTCGCGGGCCACGGCGGGGCGATTGGCATGCGGCCTCAGAACGGGGCGGCAATGCCACGGGCATATCCTGATGCGATGAGTCCCCGCATCCTCGACCAGTCATCCAAACTCAAGGACGTCCTCTACGAGATCCGTGGAGCCGCACTGGTGGAGGCTGACCGGCTCGAGGCCGACGGGCACCGCATCCTCAAGCTCAACACGGGCAACCCGGCGATCTTCGGGTTCGAAGCCCCGTACCAGATCGTCCGCGACATGATCGAGGCGATCCCGCACGCGCACGGCTACAGCGACAGCCGCGGCATCATGTCCGCGCGCCGCGCCGTCGTGTCGCGCTACGAGGAGATCACCGGCTTCCCGAAGTTCGACCCCGACGACGTGTACCTCGGCAACGGCGTCTCCGAGCTCATCACGATGACGATGCAGGCGCTGCTGGACACCGGCGACGAAGTGCTGATCCCGTCGCCGGACTACCCGCTGTGGACCGCCATGACGAGCCTCGCCGGCGGCACGCCGGTGCACTACCGCTGTGACAACGACAACGACTGGCAGCCCGACCTCGAAGACATCCGGTCGAAGATCACCCCCTCGACGAAGGCGATCGTGGTCATCAACCCCAACAACCCCACCGGTGCGGTGTACTCCCGCGAGGTGCTGGAGGGGATCGTGCAGATCGCGCGCGAGCATTCGCTGCTGCTGCTGTCCGACGAGATCTACGACCGCATCCTGTTCGACGACGCCGTGCACATTCCGCTCGCGACGCTCGCGCCCGACCTGCTGTGCCTCACCTTCAACGGGCTGTCGAAGACGTACCGCGTCGCCGGGTACCGGTCGGGCTGGCTCGTGATCACCGGCCCCAAGAAGCACGCCGCCGGGTTCCTCGAGGGCATCCAGCTGCTGGCCTCGACGCGGCTGTGCCCCAACGTCCCCGCCCAGCACGCGGTACAGGCGGCGCTGTCGGGTGTGCAGTCCATCGACGCGCTCATCGCCCCGACGGGCAGGCTCCACGAGCAGCGGGATGCCGCGTGGAAGGCCCTCACCGCCATCCCCGGCGTCACGTGTCACAAGCCACGCGGAGCCCTGTACGCGTTCCCGCGGCTGGATCCCGAGGTCCACGACATCCGCGACGACGCCAAGTTCGTCTATGACTTCCTGGTCGCCGAGCACGTCCTGCTCGTGCAGGGCACCGGGTTCAACTGGCCGACCCCCGATCACTTCCGCATCGTCACGCTGCCCGAAGCCCGGGTGCTCACCGAGGCCGTGGAACGGCTCGGGAACTTCCTCGCCTCTTACCGCCAGTAGCGGGCGAGGCTCACAGCAGGCCCAGCGAGGTCGCCCGCCAGCGGCCGTCCCAGCCCTCCAGCCGCACCGCCACCGCGCGGGTGCGGGCGGGTCCTGCCGTGATGACGACGCCCTCCACGACGCCGTCGGCGGGGGAGGTGGTGTGGGTGGACAGGATGCGGTACGCCGGGCGTGCCGGGGTGACCCCCCGCGCGTTGCGGGCGCGGGCGGAGAGGTTGGCGCGGGTCACCAGCGCGCGGAAGGCATCCTCGCCGAGCCAGCGCGCCAGCTGGTCGACCTCGCGGACGCCGGCGAGCACCTCGAGGACGCCGATCGTGAGGTTCTTCAGCAGCGGCTCGGGGGCGGGCAGCGCATCGGTCGAGGTGCGCTGCGGGGCGAAGTACTCGGCGACGTCCAGCGCCGAACCGTAGCGGGATGCGGCGCCGGGGGCACCGCCGGGGGGAGGGGCCATGAGCCGAACCTCCTGTCGTTGTACCGGATGGGGAGCGGGATGGGTGACGGTGGCATGAGTACAGCACAGCGGCCGAGGCCGTGGGATGAGAATCCTCCAACCTGTGGACAGAGCGCCTGTGGACAGAACGGGCGGCTCCGTCGGCATCCGCGTACGCTCCCCTCGTGCGCTGGGATCGATTCTTCGAAGACCTGGAAGACCAGCTCGACTCCGAATGGGAGGCCGAGCGCGCCGCGCTGGACACCGAGTCCGAGCGGCTGCGGCTGTCTCGGGTGCGGCTGCGCGAGCGGCTCGTCGCGATCGCCGCGGCAGGGTCGGCGCGGCCGGTGTCATGCGAACTCGCGGACGGATCGGTGCTCGACGGCCGTGTCTCGCGGGTCGGGGCGGACTGGTTCGGGCTCACCGGCGCCGCGCACGGCGACGGGGAGCGGCGCCTCGCCGTGCGGCCCCTGTGGATCGTCCCGCTCGCCGCGGTTCAGGCGCTCGCCCTGCCCGTCGAGGACATGCTGGGGAGCGTCCGTGACGCCGCCGCCGGCGACACGCTCGGTCAGCGCATGGGGCTCGGATTCGTGCTCCGCGACGTCGTGCGCCGCCGCGTCGGGGTGACGGTGCGGCTGACCACGGGCAGGGTGCTCCACGGCACGATCGACCGGGCCGGTGCCGACCACCTCGATCTCGCCCTGCACGACGCCGGGCAGCCGCGCCGATCCGGCGCCGTCACCGGGTTCCGCGTCGTGCCGTTCGAGGCGATCGCCGCCGTCGCCCTGGACGCGCCGCTCGATCTGCCCTGACTGCGGCCGCGGAGCGGACCTCAGTCCGGGTTGCGGACCGCGCCCCGCCCCCACAGCTCGGGGAAGCTCGCCGCGTTGGACTCCCGCCACAGCGCGATCCGCCGCGCCTCCTCCGCCTGATCGTCGAGATACCCGGCCAGGCTGTCGGCTTCGATGCGCCACCGGGCGGGCGTGCCGATCCTGGCGCCGCGCAGGCGCCCATCGAGCACCAGCGCGATCACCTCGTCGACGGGGAGCTGCAGCATCTCCGCGACCTGCGACGGGGCGAGCAGGCGCACACCGGAGTCGGTGGGTTCGGGCATGAGGACATTATGCGTGCGTCCCGATCACGGCAGTCCGGCCCACGCCGAGGCTGTGGATAACCTCGGCGCGAGATCGCGCGATCGGTGACGATGAGGACATGAGCGAGCTTCCCGTCACGGCGCGGCCGCGGCCGCGCGCCTTCTGGGCGGACGTGAGATTCCTCCTGGGCATCGCCCTGGTGATCGTCTCCATCGCGGGCGTCTGGTTCGTGGTCGCGGCCGCACGTCAGACCGCGCCGGTGTTCGCCGCGGCGCGCACCATCGTGCCGGGGCAGGCGGTGGATGCCGATGACCTGCGTGTCGTCGAAGTCGCGCTCGGTCCGCTCGAAGACGCGTACGCCTCGCCGGCGACCCTGACCCCCGGCGCCGTCGCGACCCGCACCGTCGCCGCCGGCGAACTGGTGCCGCGAGACGCCGTCGGCGACGCGGCGCAGGCGCGCACGACGACGATCGTGATCCGCAGCGCCACTGCCGTGCCGGCCGTCGTCGCTGCGGGCGCGACGGTCGAGGTGTGGGCTGCGCCGCAGCTCGAGCGCGGCGTCTACGACACCCCGCGCATCCTCGTCGCATCGGCGACCGTCGTGTCGGTCGACCGCGACGAGAGCATGATGGGCTCGGCGGGCACGGCCGTCGAGCTCGTGATCTCCCGCGCCGACGTCGCCGCCGCGCTCGCGGCGGTCGCCGACGGCTCCAGCCTCTCGGTCGTGCCGTCGTCGGGGACGACGCCGTGAGAGTGATCGTCGCGTGCGACGGTTCGGTCGGCGACCGGCTGGCGGAGCGGCTGCGGCGTGAGGACGTCGATGTGCGGCTCGTGGTCGCGGCATCCGCCCCCGCTGCGGCCGCCGCCGACGCGATGACGGGCCGCGCCGCCGCCGAGCTGCTCGGGGAGTTGGCCGGCTCCGACGCGCTGGCCGTCGCCGCGACCCGGGAGGCCCTGACCGCGCAGCTCGTGACGGCCTGCGATCGCTTCGGCGTGCGGATCGTCGCCGTCTGCGCGGATGCGGCAGAGCGCCGCCTGGCGGAGATGTTCGGCGTCGTGGCGGCAGATCCCGACGAGGCGGCGGCGGCCGTCGTCCGACCCGTACCGGCGCCCGAAACACCGCCCGCCCGGGGCCGCGTCCTCACGGTGTGGGGGCCGGCCGGAGCCCCCGGGCGCACGACGATCGCGATCGAGCTGGCGTGCGAGCTGGCGCGCGACGGACGCCGCGTCGCGCTCGTCGACGCGGACGCGCACGCCCCGTCGATCGCGATGCTGACCGGGCTCGCCGACGAGGGACCCGGGTTCGCCGCGGCGTGCCGCGGCGCCGAGCGGGGCACGCTGACCGTGGCGGAGCTGTCGCGCATCGCGGTGCCGCTCGGCGAGATCGAGGTGCTGACGGGACTGAACCGTCCCGGCCGCTGGCCCGAGCTCTCCGCCGCGCGGGTGGGTGCCGCGCTCGACCACTGCCGCGCCTGGGTGGACGACATCGTCGTGGACGTCGCCGCGTCGCTCGAACGCGACGAGGAGATCGTCAGCGACCTCGACGGCCCGCGCCGCAACGCCGCCACGCACGCGGCGCTGGCCGCCGCCGATCTCGTCGTGGCCGTCGTCAGCGGCGACCCGGTCGGGGTCTCCCGGTTCGTGCGCGCCCACGCCGATCTGCGCGCCGCCGTCGGCGCGACCCCGGTGCGCGTGCTCGTCAACAAGACCCGCGCCGCCGCACTGGGCCTCGATGCGCGCGGGCAGCTGCGTCGCACGCTCGAGCGCTACATCGGGCTCGACGAGATCTGGTTCGCCCCGTGGGACCCGAAGGCGACGGATGCCGCCATCCTCGCCGCCGAGCCGGTCGCCCGCGTCGCGGGCCGCTCCGCGCTGTCGGGCGCGGTGCGCCGCTTCGTCGGCGAGGCCGTGGACCCGCCGGTGCCGGTGCGGATGTCGCGGTCGGCGCGGGTGGGGCAGGAGACGGCGCGGCGCGGCATCCGCGGCCGTCGTGCCGCGCGCACGGCCTGAGGCCCGCTCACCTAGTCTGGAAGACGTGTCCACGCTCAGCGACCTCGTCTATGCCCAGGGCCGTTCCACCGACGCCGACGTCGAGTGGCTGCACCGCCTCGCCGGCGACGGGCAGCTGCTGGCCGACCTCGCGTTCGCCGACATCGTCATCTGGGTGCCCACGGCCGACGACTCATTCATCGCCGTCGCCCACACGCGCCCCTCGGGTGCGGCGACCCTGTTCTACCGCGACATCGTCGGCGACCTCGTGCGCCCGCAGTGGCGCACGCAGGTGCGCGACGCGTTCACACGCGCCGAGATCGTCGACTCCGCCTCGCCGGACTGGTTCGAGGAGACCCCGACGCGCGTGCGTGCCGTGCCGATCGTCCGGGAGCGGGGGTCGGCCGAGCATCCGCCCCGTGTCGTGGGCGTGCTCACCCGGCACACCAACCTCGGCGAGGCGCGGACGCCCTCGCGCCAGCAGATCACCTTCAACGACTGCGCCGACGACCTGTTCGGCATGGTCGCCTCGGCCGACTTCCCCGACCTCGCAGCCCCGACCTCGCCGCGCCGCGGCGCGCCCCGCGCGTCGGACGGCCTGATCCGGATGGACGTCGACGGGATCACGACCTTCGCGAGCCCCAACGCGCTCTCCGCGTTCAACCGGCTCGGGTTCGACGACGAGCTCGAAGGCGAATCGCTGCTCGAGGTCGCCACCGGCATCCTGCCGAAGGGACGCGACTTCGACGAATCGCTGCCCATCGTCATGGCCGGTCGCGCGCCGTGGCGTGCGGATATCGAGGCTCGGGGCGTCACGGTGTCGCTGCGGACCATCCCGCTGAAGGACCGCGGCCACCGGATCGGTGCGATCGTGCTGTGCCGTGACGTCACCGAGATCCGCCATCAGGAGCAGGAGCTCATCACCAAGGACGCGACGATCCGCGAGATCCACCACCGTGTGAAGAACAACCTGCAGACGGTCGCGTCGCTGCTGCGCATCCAGTCACGGCGCACCCACTCCGACGAAGCGCGCGACGCCCTCACGCACGCGATGCGCCGCGTCTCGGCGATCGCCGTCGTGCACGACACTCTGTCGGAGGGCCTGGCGCAGAACGTCGACTTCGACGACGTGTTCAACCGGGTGCTCAAGCTCGTCGCCGAGGTCGCCGCGTCGCCGAACACCCGCGCGCGCACCTCGAAGACCGGCACGTTCGGCACCCTGCCGAGCGAGTACGCCACCCCTCTCGCCCTCGCGCTGACCGAGCTCGTCACCAACGCCGTCGAGCACGGCCTCGCCGATCAGGAGGGGGAGGTCGAGATCATCGCCGAGCGCACCGAGGAGCGTCTGGGGGTCAAGGTGCGCGACACCGGCGTCGGCCTGCCGGAAGGGCAGGTCGGGAGGGGGCTCGGCACCCAGATCGTGCGCACGCTCATCCAGGGCGAGCTCAGCGGCACGATCGACTGGCACACGCTCGTCGGTTCGGGTACCGAGGTGACGATCGAGATCCCGATGCGGTACCTCGATCGGACGCGGGCCTGAGGTCGGCGCGGGTCAGCTCGCGCGGCGGGCGCGGGCGGCGCGACGCTTGAGGGCGCGGCGCTCGTCTTCGGAGAGACCGCCCCACACGCCCGAGTCCTGACCGGTCTCGAGGGCGTACTGCAGGCAGATCTCGGTGACCGTGCAGCGGGCGCAGACGGCCTTCGCCTTCTCGATCTGGTCGACCGCCGGCCCGGTGTTCCCGACGGGGAAGAACAGCTCGGGGTCGACAGTGAGGCAGGCGGCTTTGTCGCGCCAATCCATAGGGGTGCTCCTTGATGCGGGATGAGAAGTTTCGGGTTCGGGTCGGACGCCGGGCGTCCGTTACCCTGGTGGGTGTGCGAGCTCTGCTCGCCCCACTTCGCTGTGGGAGCACACGAATAGATCCATGGTCCCATGGCTATTCAGATGAATCAAGGGTGAACATGGCATTTCCTCTAGGAATTGCTGTGGATCGCCTCCACGACGCCGGCTTCACCCGTGCCGGACGCGTGAGACGAGGGGGAGCGCCGTGAGGACGACCGTCGCCGAGCGTCAGGCCGCCGGCATCCTCGGCCTGCAGGCCATCGCCCTGCTCGTGATGGCGGGGTGGGAGGTCACCGCGCTCGTCTCCGGCGACACCGACGACGTCGGCAGCTCCGTCGCCCTGCTCGTGCTGACGGCCATCGGGGCAGCCGCACTGGCGGCCTTCGCCGTCGCCGTCGCCCGCGGCGGGTCGTGGGGACGATCGGGGGGCATCGTCGCCCAGCTGCTGCTGCTGGCCGTGGCGTTCGGCGCGTTCACCGGACCGACGGCGGCACCCGCCGTCGGCATCGCGCTCGCGGTTCCCGCGCTCGCGGGGCTGGGGCTGCTCATCGTCGCCGCCCGCGCGGCCGCCCGCCGCGCCGAGTAGCGGCCGAACCGGCGCGGACCGGGGCCGGTCAGCCGACGCCGAGGAGCGTGCGGATGCGGGCGACGTGCCCGGTCGCCTTGACGTTGTACAGCGCGTGGGTGACGACGCCGTCCGCATCGATGATCACGGTGGAGCGGATGGCGCCCTCGACGAGCTTGCCGTAGTTCATCTTCTCGCCCCACGCCCCGTACGCCTCGTGGACGGCGTGGTCGGGGTCGCTGAGCAGCGGATAGGTCAGCCCGTCGCGCTCGCGGAACGCGCGCAGCTTCGCGGGATCGTCACGGGAGATGCCGACGACGGCGTACCCGGCGGCCTGCAGCGGGGCGAGGCTGTCGCGGAAGTCGCACGCCTCCGTCGTGCATCCCGGCGTCATCGCCGCGGGGTAGAAGAAGAGGATGGCGGGTGCGCCGCGGAGGTCGTGCAGCGAGACCGGGCGGTCGTCCTGGTCCACGAGGGTGAAATCGGGCGCGGGCTGTCCGGGTTCGAGGCGGGGCATGCTTCCAGCGTACGGCTCGCGTGGCATCCTGCTCCCCGCGGATGCGGGCGCGCCCGGTCAGGCGAAGGTGGCGAGCAGACGCTGCAAGGAATCCAGACGCGCCGCACCGCGGTCGCCGAGGCGCCCCTCGGCGACCGCCTCGACGATCGCGCAGTCGGGGGCGTCGGGCATGTGCGTGCAGCCGCGGGGGCAGTCCTCGGCCACCGCGGCCAGGTCGCTGAAGGCTTTGAGGATGTTGGCGGGGTCGACGTGCCCCAGCCCGAACGAGCGCACGCCCGGGGTGTCGATGACCCAGCCGCGGGCGGCCGGGTCGGCGGGGTCGACATAGCGCAGCGACACCGTCGAACTCGACGTGTGGCGGCCGCGGCCGGTCACCTCGTTGACGTGGCCGGTCGCCCGGTCGGCGCTCGGCACGAGAGCGTTCACGAGCGTGGATTTACCGACGCCGGAATGGCCGACGAACACCGTGGCGTGGCCGATCAGCCGCTCGCCGATCTCCGCGACCGGCATCTGACCGCGACCGCTCGTGAACACCTCCAGATCGTCGAGACCCTCGAAATGGGCGAGGAATCCGCTCGGGTCGGCGAGGTCGGTCTTCGTGACGACAAGGAGGGGATGAATGCCGGCATCCAGCGCCGCGATGAGGTACCGGTCGACCAGACGGGGTCGCGGCTCCGGGTCGGTGGCGGCGACGACGATGAGCATCTGGTCGGCGTTGGCGACGACGACGCGCTCCACCTGATCGGTGTCGTCGGCGCTGCGCCGCAGCAGCGACGTGCGCTTTTCGATCCCCACGATGCGCGCGAGGGTGCCGATCTCCCCGCTCGTGTCGCCGACGATGCGGGCGCGATCGCCCGTGACGATCGGCTGCTTCCGCAGTTCGCGGGCCCGTGAGGCGAGGACGGTGTGCTCGTCGGGGCCGTCTTCGTCCACGAGCACCGTGTAGCGTCCGCGGTCGACGCCGATCACGCGCGCGATGCGGGCGTCGGCGTGCGCGGGACGGCGCTTCGTGCGCGGGCGGTTGGCCTTCGGGTTCGGGCGCACCCGCACGTCGGCCTCGTCGAACTCCGGCTCGTCGTCGTCGACGTCGTCCAGCCAGCTCATCTCACCCGCTCACTCCGCGGGGGTGGCGTCGAGCATGTCGTGCCACAGCGCGGGGAACTCCGGCATGGTCTTGGCGGTCGTGCCGATGTCGTCGACCTCCACGCCCGGCACCCGCAGCCCGACGAGGGCTCCCGCAGTGGCGATGCGGTGGTCGTGGAAGGCGCGCCACACTCCGCCGCGCAGCGGACGGGGGTTGATCCGGATGCCGTCGGGCAGCTCCTCGGCGTCGCCGCCGAGCGCCCGGAGGTTCGTCACGAGGGCGTCGATACGGTTCGTCTCGTGACCGCGGATGTGCCCGATGCCGTGCAGCGTGGTCGGCGCGTCTGCGAACGCCGCGAGGGCGAACAGCGTGGGGGTGAGCTCGCTCGCGGCGGTGAGGTCGAGGTCGACGCCCGCGATGCGGGGGCCGCCGACGACCGTCAGCGCCCCGCCGCGGCGGGAGACCTTCGCACCCAGGAGGGACAGGATCTCCGGCAGCAGCGCGCCGGGCTGCGTCGAGCTGGCCGGCCACGCCGGGATCGTCACCGACCCCTGCGTCAGCAGGGCTGCCGCCAGGAACGGCGCCGCATTCGACAGGTCGGGCTCGATCGCGGCATCCCGCCCCCGCGGAATGCCGGCGGGCACGAGCCACTCGTTCGGGGCGGGGCGCTCGACCTGGATGCCGCGGCGGCCGAGCGTCTCGATCGTCATGTCGATGTGCGGCAGCGACGGCAGGCGCTCACCGGAGTGGATGACGTGCAGGCCGACGTCGAAGCGGGGAGCGGCCAGCAGCAGCCCGGAGACGAACTGGCTCGATCCGCTCGCGTCGATCGTCACCTCGCCGCCGCGGATGTGGCCGCGGCCGCGCACGGTGAACGGCAGCGACCACGTGCCGCCGTCGTCGATGTCGGCGCCGATCTCGCGCAGCGCCTTGATCATCTCGCCCATCGGGCGGTGCAGGGCGCTGTCGTGCGCGGTGATCGTGACATCGCCGTGCGCGAGGCCGGCCAGGGGTGCGATGAAGCGCATGACGGTGCCGGCCTGGCCGCAGTCCACGACGGTGTCGCCGCGGAAGCTCGTCGGCGGGACGACGTGCAGGTCGGGGCCGAACCGGCCGGTGCCGGCGACCTCCTCGATCTCGACGCCGAGAGCGCGCAGCGCCCCGATCATGCGCGCCGAGTCGTCCGAGTGCAGCGGCGAGGACAGCACGCTCGGGCCGTCGGCGAGGGCCGCCAGGACGAGCTTGCGGTTCGTCAGTGACTTCGAACCCGGCACGCTGACGGTGGCCTGGACGGGTCCGGTGGCGGGCCGTGCCGGCCATCCGGAATCCGAGGCCGGATGGGGGAGGGAATACCCGGTCGCAGTCATCGGGTTCTACCCTAGCGAACCCGTCCGACGCCGCAGAAAGAAGGTGCCCCAGTTGACAGCGACTCTCGCGCCGGTTAGAGCGGATGCCGCCGACGTAGACTGGGCCCTGATGGAAGAGCAGGCGGCCACAGAACCGCAGACCACCGAGGATCCGCGCACGCAGTTCGAGCAGCAGGCGCTGCCTTTCATGGACCCGCTGTACGCCGCGGCCATGCGGATGACCCGCAATCCGGCCGACGCCGCCGACCTCGTGCAGGAGACGTTCGTGAAGGCGTTCGCCTCGTGGGCGTCGTTCACCCAGGGCACCAACCTCAAGGCGTGGCTGTACCGCATCCTCACCAACACGTACATCAACACGTACCGCAAGAAGCAGCGCGAGCCCTATCAGGGCACGATCGATGAGCTCGAGGACTGGCAGCTCGGCGGTGCCGAGTCGACCACGGCCACGAGCAGCCGGTCGGCCGAAGCCGAGGCGATCGACCACATGCCGGCATCCGTCGTCAAGGATGCGCTGCAGTCCATCCCGGAGGACTTCCGGCTCGCGGTGTACCTCGCCGACGTCGAAGGCTTCGCGTATCAGGAGATCGCGGACATCATGAAAACCCCCATCGGCACGGTCATGAGCCGTCTGCACCGTGGCAGACGGATGCTGCGTGACCTGCTGGCCGATTACGCACGAGAGCGCGGCATCGAGGTGCCCGCCCCCGCATCTTCATCGAGGAGCAGGAAATGAACGACTGCGGCTGCGACAAAGCGCGCAAGGATCTGGAGGAGTACCTCCGCAACGAAGTCTGCAAGACGGAGCACTCCGACATCCGGGAGCACCTGGAGAACTGCCCGGCCTGCCGGGATGAGGCCCTCGTCGCGACGACCCTCACCGCCGTCGTCGCGCGCGCGTGCAAGGAGACGGCTCCCGAGGAGCTGCGCGACCAGGTGCTCTCACGCCTGCGCGCCGAGCAGGCCACCCACCACTGACGGGCTCCGGCCCGGTCACGCGCCGAACACGCGGAGGGCCGCCGGCACCACCTCGACCCGCAGCGGCAGCGCCCCGATCGGGTCGCCGTCGGCGTACGCCGTGACCCCGGGCGAGGACAGCTCCACGGCGCGCAGGCGCCGCGTCTCGACCTCGGCGATCGCGGTGTGCGTCCCGCGGTACACGCGCGGCAGCAGGCGCAGCAGCCGCAGCCGGCCGGCGACGACCACGGCGTCGGCGCCGACCTCCAGCGCGGTGCGCAGCAGCGGCGGCGCGCATCGCGGCGCCGGTGTGGGCGCCCGAGCGCGCGGCGGGCTTCGTGAGGAGCACGACGTCCATGTCGTCCTTCCGGACGGGCCGGCCTCTCGTGTCCTGACGACGACGGGTCGGATGCCGCGGCATCCGACCCGTCGTCGTGCGCGTCTCAGACGGTGAGCGCCTTCTCGATGATCTCGGCCTGCTCGCGGGCGTGCACCTTCGGCGACCCGGTGGCCGTCGACGCGGCCGCCGCACGCGAGACGCGGCGGATGGTCCGGCCGTGGAGGTGCTTGACGACCTCGAGGGCGATGAACGGCCAGGCGCCCTGGTTCTCGGGCTCGTCCTGCACCCACACCAGCTCCGCGTTCGGGTAGCTGTCGATGACCGCGTTCAGCTCGTCGATCGGCGCCGGGTACAGCTGCTCCAGGCGCACGAGCGCGATCTGCGGGTTCGGCTTCTTGTCCAGCTCGGCCTTGAGGTCCCAGTGGATCTTGCCGGAGTGCAGGAGCACACGCGTCACGGCGCTCTTGTCGATGCTGCGGTCATCGTCCAGCACCGGCTCGAACCGGCCCGTCGTGAACGCCTCGACGGGACTCGTCGCCCCGCGCAGGCGCAGCATCGCCTTCGGCGTGAAGACGATCAGCGGGCGGCGCGGGCGGGCGTAGGCCTGACGGCGCAGCAGGTGGAAATAGGATGCCGGGGTCGACGGCCGCGCGACGATCATGTTGTCCTGCGCGCACATCTGCAGGTAGCGCTCGATGCGGCCCGAGGAGTGGTCGGGACCCTGCCCCTCGTAGCCGTGCGGCAGCAGCAGCACGACGCTCGACTGCTGACCCCACTTCTGATCGGCGGCCGAGATGTACTCGTCGATGACCGACTGGGCGCCGTTGGCGAAGTCGCCGAACTGGGCCTCCCAGAGGGTGAGGGTGTCGGGGCGCTCGACGGAGTAGCCGTACTCGAACGCCATCGCCGCGTACTCGCTCAGCAGCGAGTCGTAGACGTAGAAGCGACCCTGGTTCTGCGACAGGTTCGCCAGCGGCAGCCACTCCTGACCGTTCTGACGGTCGTGGAGCACCGCGTGGCGCTGCACGAACGTGCCGCGGCGGGCGTCCTGACCGGCCAGGCGCACGTTGGTGCCCTCCATGAGCACGGAGCCGAACGCGAGCAGCTCGCCGAAGCCCCAGTCGATCTGGCCGTTGCGGCTCATGTCGAGGCGCTTCTCCAGCAGCTGCTGGAGCTTGGAGTGCACCGTGAAGCCGTCGGGCTTGTTGACGAACGCATCGCCGATCTGGTGGACGACCTCCACTGCGACACCGGTCGTCTCCGGCTCGCCCACGGCCTGGTCGATCTCGCCGCTGGCGGGGGAGACGATGCCCGTGGCTCCGGTCTCGGCGGCGTGCGTCTCGGCGAACGCGATCTCCAGGCGGTTCTGGAAGTCGGCCTTGGCCTTGTCGTACTCCTCCTCGGTGATGTCCCCGCGACCGACGAGAGCCTCGGTGTACAGGCGGCGGACGGAGCGCTTGGCCTCGATCAGGTTCGTCATGAGCGGCTGCGTCATCGACGGGTCGTCGCCCTCGTTGTGACCGCGGCGGCGGTAGCAGACGAGGTCGATGACGACGTCGCGCTGGAACTGCTGGCGGTAGGCGACGGCCAGTTCCGCGACGCGGACGACGGCCTCGGGGTCATCGCCGTTGACGTGGAAGATGGGCGCCTGGATGGTCTTGGCGACGTCGGTGGCGTACACCGACGTGCGGCCGTCCTGCGGCAGGGTCGTGAAGCCGACCTGGTTGTTGACGACGACGTGCACGGTGCCGCCGGTGCGGTACCCGCGCAGCTGCGACATCTGCAGGGTCTCCACCACGACGCCCTGACCGGCGAACGCCGCATCGCCGTGGACGAGGATCGGCAGCCACGAGTACGTGCCGATCGGCATCCGGTCCTGCTTGGCGCGGACGATGCCCTCCAGCACGCCGTCGACCGTCTCCAGGTGCGACGGGTTGGCCGCCAGGTACACCGGCAGCTCCTCCCCGGCATCCGACACGAAGGTGCCCTCCGTGCCGAGGTGGTACTTGACGTCGCCGGAGCCCGACTTCGACCCGATCGCGACGGACCCCTCGAACTCGCGGAAGATCTGGCTGTAGGTCTTGCCCGCGATGTTCGTCAGCACGTTGAGGCGCCCGCGGTGGGCCATGCCGATCGCGGCGCCGTCCAGGCCCGCGCCGGCCGCTCCCTGCAGGATCTCGTCCAGCAGCGGAATGAGCGACTCGCCGCCCTCGAGGCTGAAGCGCTTCTGGCCGACGTACTTGGTCTGCAGGAAGGTCTCGAACGCCTCGGCCTGGTTCAGCTTGTCGAGGATGCGCAGCTGCTCGTCGTGGCTCGGCTTCTGGTACTTGACCTCGACGTTGTCCTGGAACCACTTGCGCTGGGTCGGGTCCTGGATGTGCATGTACTCGACACCGATCGTGCGGCAGTACGAGTCGCGCAGCACGCCCAGGATGTCGCGCAGCTTCATCGTGCGTCGGCCGCCGAAGCCGCCCGTCACGAACTCGCGGTCGAGGTCCCAGAACGTCAGCCCGTGGTTCTCGATCTCGAGGTCGGGGTGCGTGCGCTGCACGTACTCGAGGGGGTCGGTGTCGGCCATGAGGTGGCCGCGCACGCGGTAGGAGTTGATGAGCTCGACGACGCGGGACTGCTTGTCGACGCGCTCGGCGAGGTCGACGTTGATGTCGCTGGACCAGTGGATCGGCGCGTACGGGATGCGCAGCGCCGCGAAGATCTCCTCGTAGAAGCCGCGCTGGCCGATGAGCAGCTCGTGCACGATCTTGAGGAACTCGCCGGAACCGGCACCCTGGATGACGCGGTGGTCGTACGTCGACGTGAGGGTGATCGTCTTGCCGATGGCGAGCTCGACGAGCGTCTTCTCGCTCGAGCCCTGGAATTCGGCGGGGTACTCGAGGGCGCCGGCGCCGACGATGCAGCCCTGACCCTTCATGAGGCGCGGCACGGAGTGGACCGTGCCGATGCCGCCGGGGTTGGTCAGCGAGATCGTCGTGCCCTGGAAGTCGGTCGCAGTGAGCTTGTTGCCCCGCGCGCGCTTGACGAGGTCCTCATAGGCGGAGAGGTACTCGCTGAACGTCAGCGACTCGGCCTGCTTGATGCTCGGGACCATGAGGGCGCGCGTGCCGTCGGGCTTCGGGAGGTCGATCGCGATGCCGAGGTTGATGTGCGCGGGTGCGACCACCGAGGGCTTGCCGTCGATCTCGGCGTAGGAGACGTTCTGGCTCGGGAAGACTTTCAGCGCCTGGATGAGCGCCCATCCGATGAGGTGCGTGAAGCTGACCTTGCCGCCCCGCGTGCGGGACATGTGGTTGTTGATCACGATCCGGTTGTCGATCATGAGCTTCGCCGGAACGGTGCGCACACTCGTGGCGGTGGGGACAGTGAGGGACTCGTCCATGTTCGCCGCGAGGGTCTTCGGCATGCCGCGCAGCGGCGTGACGACGTCTTCGCGGGCGGCGGTCTGGGCGGGCTCGTCCTTCGGCGCCTGCGCCGGCACCGGCTGCGGGGCCGCCGGACGTGCCGTGGTGCGGGCGACCGGCTGGGGGCCGCCGACGACGGGGATGGGTGCGGTCAGCGGGCGGGCCTCCGAGGCCGGCGTGGCCGCTGGGGCGGGGGCGGCGGGGGCGGATGCCGCGGGCTGCGCCGCGGACGGGGCCTGCGGTTCACCGGCCGGAGCGGGGGCCGTGCCGGCATCCCGTTGCGTCTTCTCGTACGCCTCCAGCACCGGCCACCAAGCCTGGTCGACCGAGTTGCGATCCTTCGCGAATTGGTCGTACATCTCGGCGACGAGCCACTCGTTGGCCCCGAATTCGCCGTCGCTCGAAGTACCCACGCCGGTCACCTGACTGGACACGGTTGCGCCTGCTTTCATCGATGAAGTTCAGTCCGTACGGGGCATCCAGGAGCCCTCACGCACACATCCATCAAGGGTATCCCAGGTTTTCTGTCGGTACCGTGGGTACATGCAGTTCTCCGGCGCCCAGCCCACCGTCGATCTCACCTATTCCGACGTGTTCCTCGTGCCGCGGCGGTCGGGGATCACGAGTCGCCTGGATGTGGACCTCTCGCCGCAGGACGGCACGTCGGCGACGATCCCCCTCGTCGCCTCCAACATGAACTCCGTCACCGGACCGCGCCTGGCCGCCGCGCTCGCGCGCCGGGGCGGGCTGGGCGTGCTGCCGCAGGACATGCCGCTGCAGGACATCGACGCCGCCATCCGGTGGGTCAAGGAGCAGCCGGTGCCGTGGGACACCCCGCAGGTGCTGACCGCCGACGCGACCGTCGCCGAGGCGGCGGCGTTGCTGCCGGCGACCGAGGGCCACGGCATCGTCGTCGTGGCGGCGCTCGCCGACCGCATCCACGTCGACGACATCCTCGGCGTCGTCCCGGCGAGCCGGCTCGGCACCGCGCTGCCGGATGCGCGGCTCGGCGACCTCGCGCGCGGCCGCACCGCGTCGATCGATGCGGACGACGTGACCGACGCGCGCCACGCGTTCGATCTGCTCGTCGCCGCGGAGGCCGAGACGGTGTGCGTGCTGCACCACGGCTACCTCGTCGGGACGCTCTCCCAGCGTACGGCGCTGCGCTCCACCCTGTACCGGCCGGCGGTCGACGCGAACGGGCGTCTCATCGTGGCCGCCGCCGTCGGCATCAACGGCGACGTCGCCGCGAAGGCGCGCGCGCTCGCCGCCGCCGGCGTCGACGTCCTCGTCGTCGACACCGCGCACGGTCACCAGGAGGGGATGCTGCGGGCGCTGCACACCGTCGCGGGCCTGAACCTCGGGATCCCCCTCGTCGCCGGCAACATCGTCACCGCGGAGGGCGCCCGCGACCTCGTCGCGGCGGGCGCGTCGATCCTGAAGGTCGGCGTCGGCCCCGGCGCGATGTGCACGACCCGCATGATGACCGCCGTCGGCCGCCCGCAGTTCTCGGCCGTGCTGGAGACCGCGCAGGCGGCCGCAGAACTCGGCGCGCACGTCTGGGCCGACGGGGGAGTGCGCTACCCGCGCGACGTCGCACTGGCGCTCGCGGCGGGCGCGGCATCCGTCATGATCGGCTCGTGGTTCGCCGGGACCATCGAGGCCCCCCGCCAGCTGCAGGTCGACGAGGAGGGGCGCGTGTACAAGGAGTCGTGGGGGATGGCCTCCACGAAGGCCGTGCACGGCCGGTTCGGGCGCCTCGACCCGTACGAGCGGGCGCGCAAGGAGCTTTTCGCCGAGGGCATCTCGTCGTCGAAGATCTACCTCGACCCGCTGCGGCCCTCGGTCGAGGACCTCGTCGACATGATCACCTCGGGGGTGCGGTCGTCGTTCACCTACGCCGGCGCCGCCTCGGTGCCCGAGTTCCACGAGCGCGCGACCGTGGGCCTGCAGTCCGCCGCCGGCTACGAAGAGGGCAAGGCGCTCCCCGTCAGCTGGTGACCGTCCCCGGCGAGGTGCCGTAGAATCGTCGGCACAATGGACGACCCTCCTAGTTGTAGACGATCGCCCCACCGACCCTCCTCCCGCCTGAGCGGGGGTGACGTGTGATGGATTACGTCATGTTGGGCGTGGGGCTGCTGCTCACGATCGGGACCGGCCTGTTCGTCGCGAGCGAGTTCGCGCTCGTGAACCTCGACCGCGCCGACCTCGAAGCCCGCCGGGCCGCCGGCGAGTCGCGGCTGTCACTGACGATCGACGCGCTGAAGATGACGTCGACCCATCTCTCCAGCGCGCAGCTGGGCATCACGCTGACGACGCTGCTCACCGGCTACACGATGGAGCCCGCCCTCACGAACCTGCTGAGCCCGCTGTTCACCGCAGCAGGAGTGCCGGATGCCGTGGCCCGCACGATCTCCACGGTCGTCGCCATCGCGATCGCCACGATCTTCTCGATGATCCTCGGCGAGCTCGTGCCGAAGAACTTCGCCCTGGCCATCCCGCGGCAGACGGCCAAGTTGGTCATGCCGTTCCAAGTCGGCTTCACGACCGTGTTCCGCCCCGTCGTCGCGGTGCTCAACGGCAGTGCGAACGCCATCCTGCGCAGCATGGGGATCGAACCCAAGGAGGAGCTGTCGGGCGCTCGAACGGCCGACGAGCTGTCGAGTCTCGTGCGGCGCTCCGCGAGCGCGGGTGTGCTCGAGCAGGACACCGCGTCACTGCTGAACCGCACCCTGACCTTCGCGCGGCTGACGACGGCGGATGTCATGACCCCGCGCCCGTCGATCCACGCGGTCGCCGCCAGTGACAGCGTCGAGGATGTCATCCAGCTCGCGCGCCGCACCGGCCACAGCAGGTTCCCCGTGTACGCCGAATCGATGGACGACATCACGGGCATCGTGCACCTCAAGCAGGCCGTCAGTGTTCCCCGCGACCGCCGCGCCGAAGTGCCCGCCGCCGCCATCGCCGAGGAGCCGCTGCGCGTTCCCGAGGCGGTGCACCTGGATGCCGTCATGGCGGAGTTGCGCGCCCGCGGCTACCAGATGGCGATCGTCGTCGACGAGTACGGCGGGACGGCCGGCGTCGTGACGCTCGAGGACCTCGTCGAGGAGATCGTCGGTGAGGTGCTCGATGAGCACGACCGGAGCCGCGCGGGTGTCGTCCGCGTCGCGGATGCCGTCATCTTCCCCGGTGAGCTGCGCCCCGACGAGGTGCTCGACCGCACAGGCATCCGCGTGCCCGAAGGTGAGGTCTACGACACCGTCGGCGGGTTCGTGATGTCGACGCTCGAGCGGATCCCCACCGTCGGCGACAGCATCGAACTCGAGGACGGCACCCTCGAGGTGCAGCGTATGGACGGTCGCCGCGTCGACCGCGTGAAGTTCACCCCGCGTCCGCTGCCGGAAGGGGCCGAGATCGAGGGAGGTGAGCGGCGATGAGCGACTGGGCAGGCCTGGCATGGCTGGTCGTGCTGCTCGCGTTCAACGGATTCTTCGTGGCATCCGAGTTCGCGGTCATCTCGGCCCGTCGCTCACAGATCGAACCGCTCGCCGAGAAGGGGTCACGCGCGGCGAAGACCGCGCTGTACGCGATGGAGCACGCGACGCTCATGCTGGCGACCTGCCAGCTCGGCATCACGATCTGCTCGCTGCTGATCCTGAACGTGTCGGAACCGGCGATCCACCACCTGCTGGAGGGGCCGCTGGGCCTCACCGGCTGGAGCGAAGCCGTCATCGGCGGGGTCGCGTTCGCGATCGCGCTCGTCGTCGTGTCGTACCTGCACGTGGTGTTCGGTGAGATGGTGCCGAAGAACCTGGCGTTCTCGCTGCCCGATCGCGCCGTGCTGATGCTGGCGACGCCGCTCGTGTGGGTGTCGAAGCTCTTCTATCCGATCATCGTGGCGCTGAACTGGATCGCGAACCACATCGTGCGCCTGTTCCGCGTGGAACCCAAGGACGAGGCGGCATCCACCTTCACGCTCGACGAGGTCGCCACGATCGTGAACCAGTCCCGCATCGAGGGTGTGCTCGACGACGCGTCGGGCGCCGTCGCCGCGGCCGTGGAGTTCACCGACAAGAAGGCCCGGGATGTCGCCGTGCCGCTGTCGGAGCTCGTCACCCTGCCGGAGATCACGACGCCCGACGAGATCGAGCGGGCCGTCGCCAAGCACGGGTTCTCACGGTACGTGATCGTGGATGCCGAGGGCGTGCCCATCGGCTACGTGCACCTCAAGGACGTGCTCCGCGCCACCGAGGGCGCGGATGCCGAGAACGACGTCGCCGCTCCGATCAAGCCCAAGCGGATCCATCACATGGTGCCGGTGGCCGAGACGACCGATCTCGAGGACGCGCTCGCCCTCATGCGCCGGTCGAGCCGGCACCTCGCGCAGGTGCGGAACGCCTCAGGGGAGACCACCGGGGTGCTGTTCCTCGAGGACATCATCGAGGAGCTCGTCGGCGAGGTGCACGATGCGACCCGCCGCGGCGGGTACTGAGTCACACGGCAAGAAACCACCCGTTGAGCGGCTCGCGCTAGTGGGGCCGGGCGCGGACGTACTGCGGAGGCCACAGCGATGCGTCGGTCTCGCCGAGCTCGGTGGCGGCGCGCAGCGCGAAGTGCGGGTCGCGCAGCCACTCCCGCCCGGCGAGGATCACGTCGGCGTCGCCCGACTGCAGCACCGCCTCGGCCTGGGCGCCCGACGTGATCTCGCCGACGGCGCTCACCGGCAGGCCGCTGGACCTGCGCACCTCGGCGGCCAGCGGCACCTGATAGCCCGGGCCCGTCGTGATGCGCTGGTGGGCGACGAGTCCGCCGCTGGAGATGTCGAACAGCACCGCGCCGCGCTCGGCCGCCCACTGCGCGACGGCCGCCGTCTGCGCGGCGTCCCAGCCGCCGTCGGCCCAGTCGGATGCCGAGAACCGCACCACGAGCGCCGCCTGCGGCGCCGCGGCGCGCACCGTCTCGACGATGCGCAGCAGCAGCCGGGCGCGGTTGTGAAGGCTTCCGCCGTACTCGTCGTCGCGGAGGTTCGACAGCGGGGAGAGGAACTGGTGCAGGTGCAGCAGGTAGCCGTGCGCGGCGTGCACTTCGAGCACGTCGAACCCGGCGGCGACGGCGCGCACCGCCGCAGCGCCGAACGCCTCGACGATCCGATCGATGCCGGCGGTGTCGAGCGCGACGGGCTCGGCGAAGCCCTCGAAGGCGACGGCGGAGGGCGCGACGGTCGTCCAGCCCCCGGCATCCGTCGGCACGGAACCGCGGTGACCGGAGAACGGCGACCAGGTCGAGGCCTTGCGCCCCGCGTGAGCGAGCTGGATGCCCGGCAGCGCGCCGCGCGCGCGGATCGCGGCGGCGATCGGCGCCCACGCCTCCTGCTGCGCGTCGTTCCACAGTCCGGTGTCCTCGGGGGAGATGCGCCCTTCGGGCACGACCGCGGTGGCCTCGGCGATGACGACGCCCGCGCCACCGGACGCGAACTGCGCCAGGTGCACGTGGTGCCAGTCGTTCGGCACGCCCTCGCTCGCCGAGTACTGGCACATCGGCGCGACCCACAGGCGATTGCGCACGGTGCGTCCGGCGAGGTCATAGGGGGAGAACAGCAGGCTCATCGGCGACCTTCCGAGTGGGGACGGGGCGGGCCGGCGCCGGGGCCGGCCGGGTACAGTGTCGCGCATGAACGCGTCACGGGAATGGTCCGCGGCCGACGCGGCGGCGGTCCTCAGGAGGCCAACGGCCCACGATGACAAGTATTCCCGCGGCGTCGTGGGGCTGCGGACGGGGTCGGACGCCTATCCCGGCGCCGCCGTCCTCGGCGTGGAGGCGGCGTGGCGCACCGGTGTCGGGATGGTCCGCTACCTCGGACCGGAACGCCCCCGCGCGCTTGTGCTGCACCGCCGCCCCGAGACCGTCACCGCCGACGGTCGCGTGCAGGCGTGGGTGATCGGATCGGGGACGGATGCCGCGGACCGCACCCCCGACGAGACGGCCGCGCTCCGGGGCGTCCTGCAGGCGGATGTCCCCGTGGTCGTCGACGCCGGAGCCCTGGACCTCATCGGGGCGCTGTCGCGCGTCGATCGTGCCGCGGATGCCGAGACGGCCGCCGCCGACGCGCGCCCGCCGCGGGTGCTCACTCCGCACGACCGGGAGCATGCCGCGCTGCGGAAGAGTCTCGGCCTCGGCGAGCAACCCGACCGGGTCGCGGCGGCGGCCGAGACGGCGGCGGCCACCGGTGCCGTCGTGCTGCTGAAGGGCGCGACGACGATCGTGGCAGCGCCGGACGGCGGCATCCGCACCGTCACGACGGACGTGCCGTGGCTCGCCACGGCCGGGACCGGCGACGTGCTCGCCGGCATCCTGGGGGCGCTGCTGGCGGGCGCGACCGCCGCACCGAGTGGCAGCGACGGCGATGGCGGCGGTGATGGCGGCGGCGACGGCGGCGCGGGGGCGACGCCGCAGGCCTGCGCCGCGACGGCGGCGTGGCTGCACGGCCGGGCCGCCGCGGCAGCGTCGGAGGCACACCGGGGCGGACCGGTCGTCGCGCTCGAGGTCGCGGAGGCCGCGGCATCCGTCGTCGGAGGCATGCTCGCGGGAGGCTGAGCCGGCGCCGGCCCCGGGAACCGGGTCCGGGGACGCCGTCCCTAGGATGGAGGGATGTCGAGGCGCGCGGTGCTGTGGAACGCGTTCGCGGTCGTCCACCTGGGCGTCGCGTGGCTCGGGTTCCTCATGCCGAACCAGCCCATGGGCGACGTGCACAACGTGTACGACCCCTGGTCGCGGATGGCCCTCGACGGCAGCGCGATCGTCGGGATCACCGAGCCCTGGGTGTACCCGCAGCTCGCCCTGCTGCCGATGATCGCGGCGCAGGGCCTCGCCCCGCTCGCGGGCTACTACCTCGCGTGGGCACTCGTGGTCACCGCGGTCGACGCCCTCGCCTTCGCCGTGCTCGTCGGCCGCGCGCACGCCGTCGGCCGGGTCACCGCGGCGTGGTTCTGGCTGTCGTTCATCGCGCTGCTCGGGCCGGTCGGCCTCTACCGCCTCGACGGCTTCACGACCGCGCTCGCCGTGCTCGGCTGCCTGTGGCTCGTGGGCCGGCCCTGGCTCGCGTCGATCCTGCTGGCGGTCGCCACGTGGATGAAGGTGTGGCCGGCCGCGCTGCTCGCCGCCGCCGTCATCGCGCTGCGCCGTCGGGGCGCGCTCGTCGGCGGCGCCGTGATCGTCTCCGCGCTCACGCTCAGCGGCGTCGTCCTCGCGGGCGGCGCGGCGAACGCGTTCGGGTTCATCGGCGACCAGACCAGCCGGGGCCTGCAGGTGGAGGCCCCGGTCAGCACGCCGTACCTGTGGGGCACCTTCTTCGACCCGCGCACCTTCTGGGTGTACTACGACCGCGACATGCTGACCTTCCAGGTGACGGGGACCGAGGTCGACACGGTCATCGCGCTCATGACCCCGCTGCTGCTCGTCGCGATGGCGGGCATCGCCGCGCTCGGCGTCGTCGCCGTCGTGCGCGGCGCCCGCTACGCCACGCTGTTCCCGCCCCTGTCCCTCGCCCTCGTCCTGGGATTCATCGTCTTCAACAAGGTGGGCTCTCCGCAGTACCTCTGCTGGCTCGTGCCCTCGCTCGTCGTCGGCCTCGTGCTCGACCGGCGCCGGTGGGCGCTGCCGGCGACCGTCGCCCTCGGCACCGCGCTGCTCACCCAGTTGGTGTACCCGCTGCTGTACGGTGGCATCCTCACCCCGGCCCTCGTGCCGGTGACGGTGCTCACCGTCCGCAACCTCGCGCTCATCGCGCTGCTGGTCTGGATGGTGGTGCGCCTCGCGGCCATCGTCCGGTCGCCGGTGCGCGACGCGGCCGCGCTGCGCGCGGCATCCTTCGCCTGAGAACCGCCCGCCACCGAATCGAGGAGTTCCATGCTCATCGCCTTCTCCGTCGCCCCGTCCGGGACCGGTCGCGCCGACGGGTCCGTCCACGACGCCGTCGCGGCGGCGGTGTCCGTCGTCCGCTCCTCGGGACTGCCGCACCGCACCACGTCGATGTTCACCGAAATCGAGGGGGAGTGGGACGAGGTCTTCGCGGTCGTGAAGGCGGCGACGGATGCCGTCCTGCCGTACGGTTCCCGCGTCTCGCTCGTGCTCAAGGCCGACATCCGCCCCGGGCACACCGGTGAGATCGACGGCAAGATCGAACGCCTCGAGCGCGCGATCGAGTCTCGCCCGCACGACGACTGACCCGCCGCCTGGCCGCTAGCATGATGCGGTGACCTCCTCGACACCCTCGAGGGGCGCGGCGACGTGGACGCTCCTCTCCCTCGCCATCGGATCCTTCGGCATCGGCATGACCGAGTTCGTCGTCATGGGCCTGCTGCCCCAGATCTCCGCCGACCTGCTGCCGGACCTCACCGCCGCCGACCCCGAGGCCGCCATCGCGCAGGCGGGCTGGCTCATCTCGCTGTACGCGCTGGGCGTCGTCGTCGGAGCGCCGACCATCGCGGCATCCGTCGCGAAGTACCCCCGCCACCGGGTCATGCTGGGCCTCGCCGCCGCACTGACGCTGTTCAACGCGCTGACCTTCCTCATGCCGAGCTTCGAGTTGATCGCCGCCTCGCGTCTGCTGGCGGGGCTGCCGCACGGCGCCTACTTCGGCATCGGCGCGCTCGTGGCCGCCGACGTACTCGGCCCCGGCTCGCGGGCCAAGGGGGCGGCGTTCGTGCTCACCGGCCTCACGCTCGCGAACGTCGTGGGCGTGCCGCTCGGCACGTTCCTCGGCCAGCAGCTGGGCTGGCGCATCGCGTTCGCCATCGTCGCCGGCATCTTCGCCCTCGCAACGGTCCTCATCGGGCTGTTCGTGCCCGCCCACGCCGGCGACCCCGACCGCACGCTGCGCGCCGAGCTGCGGGCGTTCGGCATGCCTCAGGTCTGGTTCGCGATCGGCATCGGCGCGATCGGATTCGGCGGGTTCTTCGCCGCCTACAGCTACATCGCGCCGGTCGTGACCGACGTGGCCGGAGCGCCGGAGTGGGCGGTGCCGATCGTGCTGGTGCTCATGGGCCTCGGGATGACGATCGGCAACCTCGTCGGCGGCCATCTCGCCGACATCGACCTGAAGCGCACCCTCCTCGGCGGGTTCGTGCTGTTCATCGTCGTGCAGGCGCTGCTGGCGCTGACGGCCGCCTGGATCGTCACCCTCGGCGTGTTCGTCTTCGCCCTCGGCGCCATCACCTCCGCACTGTCGCCGACGATACAGTCGCGGCTCATGAGCGTCGCCGGCGACAACCAGTCCATCGCCGCGGCGCTGAACCACTCCGCGCTGAACATCGGCAACGCGCTCGGAGCCTTCCTCGGAGGACTGGTCATCGCGCACGGGTTCGGCTTCGTCGCGCCGATGTGGGTGGGGCTCGTCCTCGCCGTCGCCGGGTTCGCGCTGGCGCTGGTCAGCTACGCGCTGCAGGAACGTCGGCCCGCCGCCGTCCCGGCCTGACGCGCGGGCGGGTCAGGCCTGCAGCAGGCGGCGCAGGTGCGCGCCGACGGCGGCGGTCTCGATGAGGAACCCGTCGTGGCCGAAGTCGCTGGAGAGGACGACGGCGCCGTCGTCGATCGTCGAGCGGATGCCGCGGGCGATGCGGTGCTGGCCGTCGACGGGGAACAGCCGGTCGCTGTCGATGCCGAGCACGAGCGTCGTCGCCGTGACGCGCGCGAGCGCGTCCTCGATGCCGCCGCGGTCGCGGCCGACATCGTGGGAGTCCATGGCGTCGACGAGCGCGATGTAGCTGTTCGCGTCGAAGCGGCGCGTGAACTTGTTGCCGTGGAAGTCGAGGTAGCTCTCCACCGCGAACCGGCCGCCGTGCCCGAGCGGGCTCTTGTCGGACTGCCATGACCGCTGGAAGCGCTGGTTGAGCTCGGTGGGGCTGCGGTAGTTCAGCAGCGCCATCCGCCGGGCGAGTGCCAGCCCCCGGTGGGGGCCCTCGCCGTCGGGGGCGTCGTAGTACTCGCCGCCGGCGAACCGGGGGTCGATCTGGATCGCCTCCAGCTGCACGCCGTTGAGGGCGATCTGGTCGGCCGTCGTCACCGGCGGTGCCGACAGCACCGCGAGGCGCTCCACCCGCTCGGGGTGCCCGACGCCCCACTCCAGGGCGTGCATGCCGCCCATCGAGCCGCCGATGACCGCCGCCCACCGGTCGACGCCGAGCGCGTCGGCCAGGCGCACCTGCGCGGCGACCTGGTCGCGGATCGTGAGGTACGGGAAGCGGGAGGCCCACTCGTAGCCGTCCGGCGCGATGGAGGACGGGCCGGTCGAGCCCTGGCATCCGCCCAGCATGTTCGGCGCCACGACGAACCAGCGATCGGTGTCGACGGGGGCGCCCGGCCCGACGATGTCATCCCACCAGCCCGCCGTCGGGTGGCCCGGTCCCGCGGGCCCGCGCACATGGCTGTCGCCGGTGAGGGCGTGCAGGATGAGGACCGCGTTGTCGCGGGCGGCGTTCAGCTCGCCCCAGGACTCGTAGGCGAGACGGATGCCGGGGAGCTCCTCCCCGCCCTCGGTGGCGAACGCGCCGAAGGCCGCGAAACGACGCTCGCCGGCCGGATCGCCGTCGCGCCATGCGCCGGTCGCCGGCGGACGCGCGCGCAGCAGGCGCGCGTCGGCCTCCGTGATCGGCGCGGAGGGCACCGTGTCTTCGGAGGTCTGCCAGTCCATCCATCCATTCTCCCGGGTCGGCGCGGATGCCGTCGTCGTGTTACGGGCGCCGGTGACGGCGGCCGGATGTCGCAAAAGCAGGCTGAATCGACCTCCGCGGTCCGCGGGGGACCGAGAAGGTGCGATTCAGCCTGCTTTCGGAACGGAACCGGCGCGGCGCTGTCACGGGCGACGCGGCACCGGAGCCGGCACGGCGCTGTCACGGGCGGCGCGGCACCGGAACCGGCGCCGGCGGCGCGGCTCAGGCGCGGGCGGCCTCCGAGACCCGGCGCGCGGCGGCGAACGCCTGCTCCAGGTCGGCCTTCAGGTCGTCGATGTTCTCGAGGCCCACCGACAGGCGCACCAGACCCGGCGTGACACCGGCGGTGAGCTGCTGCTCCGGGGTGAGCTGGGAGTGGGTGGTGGATGCCGGGTGGATCACGAGCGAGCGCACGTCGCCGATGTTGGCGAGGTGGCTGAACAGGCTCAGCGAGTTGACGAACTCACGGCCGGCCTCCACGCCGCCCTTCAGCTCGAAGGAGAGCACGGCGCCGACGCCCTTCGGGGCGTAGCGGTTGGCGGCGGCGTACCACGGCGAGCTGGGCAGCCCGGAGTAGTTCACCGACGCGATGTCGTCGTGGTTGTCGAGCCACTCCGCGATCTCCTGCGCGTTCTGGACGTGACGCTCGATGCGCAGCGAGAGCGTCTCGACGCCCTGCAGCAGGTTCCACGCGCTCTGCGGCGAGATCGCCGAGCCGAGGTCGCGCAGCAGCTGCACGCGCGCCTTGATGATGTACGCGAGGCCGTCGCCGACGGCCGTGGTGTAGCTCGCGCCGTGGTACGACTCGTCGGGCTCGGTGAGCCCCGGGAACTTCTCGACGTTCTGCGACCAGGCGAACGAGCCGCCGTCGATGATCGCGCCGCCGATCGTGGTGCCGTGGCCGCCGAGGAACTTCGTGACGGAATGCACGACGATGTCGGCACCGTGCTCGAACGGGCGGATGAGGTACGGGGTCGCGATCGTGTTGTCGACGATGAGCGGCACGCCCGCCTCGTGCGCCACGTCGGCGACGAGGCGGATGTCGAGGATGTTGATCTTCGGGTTGCCGATCGTCTCGGCGAACAGCAGCTTGGTGTTCGGGCGGACCGCGCGGCGCCACTCCTCGGCGTCGTCCTGGTTCTCGACGAACGTGACCTCGATGCCGAGCTTGGCGAGCGAGTACTTGAACAGGTTGTACGTGCCGCCGTAGATCGAGCTCGACGAGACGATGTGGTCGCCGGCCTGCGCGATGTTGAGGACGGCGAAGGTCGCGGCGGCCTGGCCGCTGGCGAGCGCGAGCGCGCCGGTGCCGCCCTCGAGCGCCGCCAGGCGCTGCTCCAGGACGTCCTGCGTCGGGTTCTGGATGCGCGTGTAGATGTTGCCGAACTCCGCCAGCGCGAACAGGTTCGCGGCGTGGTCGGCGTTGTCGAAGACGTAGGAGGTGGTCTGGTAGATCGGCGTGGCGCGAGCCTTGGTGACCGGGTCCGGCGCGGCGCCGGCGTGGATCTGCTTGGTCTCGAAGCGCCAGTTCTCGGGTGCGGACATGTTCGGCTCCTGCGTGGTTCGGGTGGTGGCGGGCGGATGCCGGCGACCACACCGACAGTACGGAGCGCCCCCGATGTCAACAAGCACGGGGAAATGTGACGTAACACCGGTCCGGGTACCGTAGAGGCATGACCAGACGTGCAGTGGTGACGGGGGCCAGTTCGGGGATCGGCGAGGCGACGGTGCGTGCTCTGCGCGCATCGGGCTGGGACGTCGTGGGTGTCGCGCGCCGGGCGGAGCGGCTCGAGGCGCTGGACGCCGAGGTCGGCTCCCGCTCGTTCGCCGCGGACCTGTCGAACGAGGCCGACGTCGCCGCGCTCGTGGCGCACCTCGCACAGACCGGCGATGTCCACGCGCTCGTGCACGTCGCCGGCGGCGCGCGGGGCACCGATCGCGTCGAGGACGGCGACCCCGCCGACTGGCGCTGGATGTTCGAGGCGAACGTGCTGTCCGCACAGCTCGTGACGGCGGCCCTGCTGCCGCTGCTGCGGTCCGCGATCGGGCCGGGCGGACATGCCGACACCCTGTATGTGACGTCGACGGCCGCGCAGACCGCTTACCCCGGCGGGGCGGGCTACAACGCCGCGAAGGCGGGCGAGGCGATGCTCGTGCATGCGCTGCGGCTCGAGCTGAACGGCGAACCCATCCGCGTCACCGAGATCGCCCCGGGCATGGTCTACACCGAGGAGTTCACGCTCAATCGCCTGGGCGGTGACCGGGCGAGCGCGGAGCGGGTGTACGAGGGCGTGGAGCACCCCCTCACGGCATCCGACGTCGCTGATGTCATCGCGTACGCGCTGAACGCGCCGGGACATGTCAACCTCGACCTCGTGACGATGCGCCCCGTCGCCCAGTCCGCGCAGCACCTGCTGGCCCGCGGCCCGCTGCGTCCGCGCGGCTGAGAGCGGGGTCTCGCGCTCAGGCGGGGGGAGCGTCGGCGAACGCGACCTTCGGGACGAACAGCAGCAGGACGGCGGCGAGGAACCCGCCGCCGGCGCAGATCGCCCACACGGTCATGTATCCGCCGAGGGATGCCGCGGTCTGGCTCGCGACGGCGCCCACGCCCGCCGCGAGCACGACGCCGAACACCGCCGACGAGAACGTGCCGCCGATCGTCTTGGTCGTGTTGGTGAGCGCGGACGCCACGCCCGTCTGCCCGAGCGGTGCCGCCGCGGCGGCCGCGGCCGGCAGCGCTCCGACGAGCGCGCCGCAGCCGAGGCCCGCGATGCACAGGTTCAGCAGCACCTGCCAGAGCTCGAGGTGGAACGGCAGGAACAGCGTGTAGCCGACGCCGACGAGCAGCGTCGCGACGATCAGCACGATGCGCGGGCTCGCCCGGCGCGAGGTCACCGCGAACAGGATCGCGCCGACGATGAGCGACACGAGGTACACGCCGATGATGTTGGAGCGCTCCGTGGCATCCAGCCCCAGGCCGTACCCGAGCGAGCGGTCGGTGCCGGCATACGTGGACAGCGGACCCTGCGCGCCGAGCAGGCTGATGCCGATCAGGAACGCCGTGACCTGCACGGGCCACATCTCGGGGCGACGCAGCACGCGGATGTCGATGGCCGGGTCCTGCTGGCGCAGCTCGTACCGCACGAACAGGGCGAAGACGGCGAGACCCAGGACGATCAGCGCGATCACCCAGGTCCAGGCGTCCGCGCCGAGGCCCAGCTCGCCGATCATGCGCATCCAGGCGAGGCCGCCGGTGACCAGCAGCAGGCCCCAGGCGAGCAGCACGAATCCCCACAGGTCGAGGGAGCGGCCCGGCTCCGGCTTCGACTCGGGCACGCCGAACCAGATCACGACGGCGACGAGGGTCACCGCCACCGCGGGCACGATGAGGGTCGTGGTGAGGTCCTGCGTGGCCGCGAAGATGCGCCCGGCGGCCAGCGCGCCGATGATGGCACCGGCCTGCAGGCCCACGACGAGCAGGCCCGCCGCGCGCCGCGTGGTCGACACGCCACGCTGCTGACGCCGGCCGCGCTCGAAGATGAGCGCGATCTCCAGCGGCAGCCAGACGACGTAGAACCCCTGCAGCGCCCACGCGATGAGGAACGACCAGAAGGATGTCGCAAAGGCCAGCCACCAGGTCGCCCCGGCCGTGAGGATCGCCGCGATCAGCAGGATCTTCTTGTGCCCGTACATGTCGCCGAGCTTCGCGAGGATCGGCACGACGAGCGCCGACAACAGCAGCTGCGATGCCTCGAACCAGTTGACGTCGGAGTCGTGGATGCCGAGCGTCGTCACGATGTCGCTGAACAGGGGCACGTAGTAGCCCTGCAGGATGCCGCTGACGAGCTCGACCAGCACGAACCATCCGATGAGCGCGGCGGTGACGCCGACCGCCGAGGAGCGCACAGACGCGGTTGCGGTGGCGAGCGCTCCCAGAGCCGACTTCGATGTCACGGCGCTCAGTCTAGGGGCGTGCCCGCCGGTCGCCGCGCACGCCGTGATGCGGCGCGCGGCCGTGCGCGACGCCGCCGGCGGCGGTTCGCGCCGGCTCACCGTGTGCTCGTAGGCTGAAGGCGTGACGAGCGACCGCGAAGTGCTGACCTGGGACGGATTCGGCGAGGCGACGCGCGAGCTGTCGCGCAGGATCCTCGCCGACGGCTTCGTCCCCGACATCGTCGTCGCGATCGCCCGGGGCGGCCTGCTGCCCGCCGGGGCGATCGCCTACGGGCTGGGCGTGAAGAGCTGCGGAGCGCTGAACGTCGAGTTCTACACCGGCATCGGCACCGTGCTCGACGCCCCGGCGCTGCTGCCGCCCGACCTCGACCTCGGCTACCTCCCGGGCAAGCGCGTGCTGCTCGTGGACGACGTCGCCGACAGCGGCCGCACCCTCGCGCTGGCGGTGCGGATGCTGCAGGACGCGCAGGCCGACGTGCGCTCGGTCTGCATCTACACCAAGCCGGGTTCGGTCGCCTCGCCCGACTACTCGTGGCGCGAGACCGACCGCTGGATCGACTTCCCGTGGTCCGCCGCCGGCACGGTCGCCGAGGAGGACGCCGGCGCCGAGGCGAGCGCCTGATGGCGATGACCCTCGGCGAGCTCGCCGCGGCCGGCCTCGTCGACCCCAGCTGGGCGCAGGCGCTCGCCCCGGTCGCGCCCGATATCGCGGCGCTCGGCGAACGCCTACGCGCCGAGGTCGCCGCCGGAACGCACTACCTCCCCGCGGGCGACAAGGTGCTGCGTGCCTTCGCCCGGCCGCTGTCCGAGGTGAAGGTGCTGATCGTCGGACAGGATCCCTACCCGACACCCGGCCATCCGATCGGGCTGTCGTTCGCCGTCGATGCCCACGTGCGCCCGCTGCCGCGGAGCCTGTCGAACATCTACACCGAGCTGGAGGCCGACCTCGGCGTCCCGCGGGCGCCGCACGGCGACCTGTCGGCGTGGAGCGATCAGGGCGTCATGCTGCTCAACCGTGTGCTGACCGTGGCGCCGGGCGCTCCGGCATCCCACCGCGGGTGGGGTTGGGAGAAGGTCACCGAGCACGCCATCCGCACGCTCGTCGCCCGCGACGCACCGCTTGTGGCGGTGCTGTGGGGGAGGGATGCCGCGAACCTGCGGCCCCTGCTGGGCGCCACCCCGATCGTCGAGTCGGCGCATCCGTCGCCGCTGTCGGCGAGCCGCGGGTTCTTCGGGTCGCGCCCGTTCTCGCGCGTGAACGCGCTGCTCGCACAGCAGCAGGCCGCGCCGGTCGACTGGCGCCTGCCCGCGTAGGCTGTCGCGCATGCTGGAAGAGGAGTACGACAAGACGCGCCGGCGCCTGCCGGCGCATCTGCGCCGCGTCGAGACCGAGCGTCCGTTCTCGTTCGAGATCCGCCCGGTGCAGGATGCCGACATCCCGGACATCCGCGAGATCTACAACCACTACGTGACGAACTCCGTCGTCACCTTCGATGAGAAGAAGTGGTCGCTCAAGCAGTGGCGCGACAAGGCGGCGCACCTGCACAAGCTCGGCATGCCGTTCCTCGTCGCGCAATCCCCGTCGGGGCAGGTGCTCGGATACGCGCTCGTCCAGCCGATGTCGTCGAAGTCGGCGTACCGGTACAGCGTCGAGAACTCGATCTATCTCGGGCAGGCCGCGACCGGCAAGGGGCTCGGCCGGGCGCTGCTGGAGGCGCTGATCGCGGCATCCGAGGAGGCGGGCATCCACCAGATGGTCGCCGTCATCAGCGACAAGGGCGCGGAGGCGTCGATCGCGCTCCACGAGAAGCTCGGCTTCGTCGAGGTGGGGCGGATGGGGCGCGTCGGCTTCAAGTTCGGCCGCTGGCTCGGCACGATCTACCTGCAGAAGCAGCTGCAGCCCAAAAAGCGCCGGCGGAAGCTGTTCGGCGCCGGTCGGTGAGCGGCGGAGTCACCCCGCCGCCGCCTCCCGCACCGCATCGATGAGCGTGCGCCACGGCCCGGAGGCCTGATCCTCGGTGAGGTCCGCGTGCCGCGAGGCGTCCGGCAGCGTGGCCCGCACCGACCACGCGAACCGGTCCGCGCCCGTCGGCCGCGCGCTGTCGCACTCGTCCCACGGGCAGGCCTCCACCAGAGCGCGCCACTGCGCGGCATCCTCGGCGCTCTGGGACTGCACCGCCCAGCGCCGCGTCATCCCGGCGATGCCGCCGGACCGACTGACGGTCACGGCCACGACGGCGTCGGGCTCGCCCCCTGCGGGTTCAGGATCGTTCGTCACCGTTCACGACCCCGACCGCGGACCACGCGGTGCGGACGGCGTCGGCCTCCTCCGAGTCCTCACCGTACTCCCGCGCGGCGACGGCCACCGTCTCCGCGGCGAAGGCCGCGAAATCGGCGGTGCGCGAAAGTCGTCCGCCGGTGAGCGCCAGGTACCAGATGCGGCCGGCGCGCTCCCATGCGTACCCGCCGAGGGCCGTCGCGACGAGGTGGAACGCCTTGTTCGGGATGCCGGAGTTGATGTGCACGCCGCCGTTGTCCTCGGTCGTCTCGACGTAGTCGCGCATGTGCGCCGGCTGCGGGTCGCGGCCGAGCACGTCGTCGTCGTAGGCGGTGCCGGGCGCCTTCATCGACCGCAGAGCCGTGCCCTGCACGGCATCCGTGAAGATCCCCGCCCCGATCAGCCAGGACGCCTCCACGGCGCTCTGCCGCACGAGATGCTGCTCCGTGAGCGCGCCGAACACGTCGGCGACGGACTCGTTCAGGGCGCCGGACTGTCCCTGATACTCCAGGCCCCCGGCGTGTTCGATCACGCCGTGCCCGAGCTCGTGTCCGATGACGCTCACCGAGCCGGTGAAGCCGGTGAAGACCTCGCCGTCGCCGTCGCCGAACACCATGCGCTCGCCGTCCCAGAACGCGTTGTCGTACTTCTGGCCGTAGTGCACGGTCGCCTCCAGCGTGCCGCCGGCGCCGTCGATGGCGGCGCGGCCGAAGGCGTCCCACAGCAGGTCGAACGTGTCGCCGAGGCCGTCGAAGGCCTGGTTGACCGCCACGTCGTCGGATGCCGGGTCGTCCTCGCCGCGCACCCGCACGCCCGGCAGCGTCTCACGGTGCTGCGCGTCGGAGATCACGCGATCCGGTGCCGGAGAGCCCTCCAACACCAGCGCGTCGCCCTCGACCGTGACGTCGAGGTTCGCGCGCGTCGGGTGGTAGACGCGGGGCGTCGCGAGCGTCGCGCGGGCGGCCTCGGCTGCGACGGCCAGGTGCGGGGCCTCGGCGGTGGCCAGCCGTGCCAGCAGGTAGGGCGGGATGATCGCGTGCATGCGGGTCACCCTACGCCGCGCCCCCGACACCGGTCAGCCCCGGGGCGGGTCGATGACGGGGATCGAGGCGAGCAGGCGCCGCGTGTAGGCCACCTGCGGCGCGAGCAGCACCTTCTCGGTCGGGCCCTCCTCCACGATCCGGCCGTCCTTCATCACGAGGACCTCGTCGCACAGGTTCTGCACCACGCCGATGTCGTGCGAGACCATGACGAGGGTCAGCTGCTGGGCGGCGCGGAGCTCCCGGATGAGCTCCAGGATCTGCGCGCGGACGGTGACATCGAGCGCCGACAGCGGCTCGTCGCCGACGAGCAGCCGGGGCCGGTGGACGATCGCGCGCGCCAGCGCGACGCGCTGACGCTGACCGCCGGAGAACTCGTGCGGGTAGCGGTCGGCCATCTTGGGTTCGAGGCCCACGTCGGTCAGCACCTCGTGCACGCGGGCACGGCGGTCGCCCTCGATCCCGAGCGCCCACAGCGGCTCCCCGACGATGCGGCCGACGCTCATGCGGGGATCGAGCGAGGCGTACGGGTCCTGGAAGACGATGCCGGTCTCGCGTCGCAGCCAGTGCAGCGACCGCGCACCGGCCCGCGCGTCGACGGCGCGCCCGGCGACCTCGACGGTGCCGCCCGTCGGCACGTCGAGGCCCAGCATGAGGCGCACGAGCGTGGACTTGCCCGAGCCGGACTCGCCGATGATCCCGACCGCGGAGCCGGCGCGGACGTCGAGGTCGGCGTCGTCGAGCGCCGTCGTCCAGCGCTTCGGCGTGAACAGGCGCCCGCCGCGCTGGCGGAAGCGCCGGGTGAGGCCCCGCACCCGCACCAGTTCCCGGGGATCCTGCCGCCGGCCCGTGCCCGGCGCGTCGTGCTCGGTCATGCCGCACCTCCCGGTCGCCACAGCGTGGCGGTGGCATCGCGCAGCAGACCCTGGGTGACGGCCGACTCCGGGGCCGTGAGCAGCCGTGACAGCGGTCCGCTCTCCACGACCCGGCCGTCATCGAGGACGACCGCGTCGGTCGCGATCTGCGACAGCACGGCGAGGTCGTGCGTGATGAACACGAGCGACATGCCGTCCTGCGCGACCAGACCGTGCAGCAGCTCGAGGATATCCGCCTGGATCGTGACGTCGAGCGCCGTCGTGGGCTCGTCGGCGATCAGCAGCCGCGGTCGGCAGGCGAGGGCCATCGCGATCGCGACGCGCTGACGCTGTCCGCCGGACAGCTGGTGCGGATAGCGGCGCACGATCTGCGCGGGGTCGGGCAGTCGCACGCGCTCGGCCTCGGCGATCGCGCGCGCGGCGGCATCCGCCCGCCCGATCCCCTCGTGGATGCGGACCGACTCGGCGATCTGGCGCCCCACCGTGCGGATGGGGTTGAGGGCGGTGCGGGGCTCCTGGAAGACGATGCCGATCTCGTCGCCGCGCAGGCGCGCGAGCTCGCGGTCGGCCAGCCCGATCAGCTCGCGATCGTTCCAGCGGATGCTGCCGGTCGCCGTCGCGCCCTCCGGCAGCAGCCCGAGCACGGCGAGCGCGGTGAGCGACTTGCCCGAGGCGGACTCGCCGATGAGGCCGACCCGCGCGCCGTCCGGGACGTCGAACGAGACGCCGTCGACGACACGGCGGCCGTCGATCGTGATGACGAGATCGCGGACGGCGAGGCTCATGCGATCACCGCCGGGGTGTGCGTCTGCGCCTCGGGCCGGGCGCGGCGCCGGGACAGCGTCGGGTCGGTGGCCTCGCGCAGCCCGTCCCCGAGCAGATTCAGCCCCAGCACCGTGAGGGTGATCGCGAGCCCCGGCCACACCACCGTGAGGGGGTGCACGGAGATGTACGTCTGCAGGTCCTTCAACAGCAGCCCCCAGCTCGGCTCGGTCAGCGGCGCCCCGAAGCCGAGGTAGCTGAGGCCGGCCTCGGCGAGGACCGCGACCGCCATGCCCCACGACAGCTGCACGATGAACACCGGCGCCACGTTCGGCAGTAGATGGCGCCACAGGTTCTGGAACGGGGTGAGGCCGCTCGCGCGCCCGGCCAGCACGAAGTCGCTGTGCAGCACGCGCCGCAGTTCCGGCCGCGTGACGCGGGCGATGTTCACTCCGAAGCCCATGCCCACCGACACGATCACGACCCAGAGCGAGCCGCCCCACACCGATGAGATCATCATCGCGATCAGCAGCACGGGAAAGGCGATCAGGATGTCGACGAGTACGGCGACGGTCTCGCGCAGCCAGCGGGCGGTGAGGGCGCCGAGGGCGGCCAGCAGGACGCCGATGAGGGTCGCCACGACGCCCGCACCGAGCGCGACCCACACCGTCGTGCGCGCGCCCGCCATGAGCAGGCTCAGGATGTCGCGCCCCGACCCGTCGGTCCCGAGCAGGTGCGGCCAGCCGGGAGGCGCCCAGCGTCCCGACACGTCGACACGCTGCGGGTCGAACGGCAGCCAGAAGCGGGCGACGAGCGCCGTGAGGCCGATCACGGCGACGACGATGAGGCCGAAGCGCCCCGTGCCGAGGTGCCACAGCCGGTGCAGCCACGCGAACCGGGCGGTCCCCGGGCTCTGGTGTCGAGGTGTCATTCCGCCTCCCGCTGCCGGGGGTCGATGACCCGGTGGACGAGGTCGACGACGAAGCCGACGACGAGGACGAATCCGGTAAGCACGAGCAGCTCGCCCTGCACCTTCGGCAGGTCGCGGTTGCCGACATCGGCCACCAGCATCCGCCCGATGCCGGGCAGGCTGAACAGCTGCTCGATGACGACGGCGCCCACGATGATGCCGGCGACCTGCAGGCCGAGCACCGTGATGATCGACAGGCCGACGGTGGGCAGCCCGTGGCGCACCAGCGCCTGGTTGCGCGTCAGGCCCTTCGCGGCGGCGGTGCGGACGAAGTCCTGACCGGTCGCCTGCAGCGTCGCCGACCGCACGAAGCGCATGAGCATGGCGCCCTCGACGACCCCGATCGTCACCGCCGGCAGCAGCAGCGACCGGAAGGCGAGCGAGGGCTCGGACCACCCGCTGCGCGGAAATCCCTGGGCGGGCAGCCACCCGAGCCACACCGCGAAGACCAGCACGAGCATCATGCCGGCCCAGACGACGGGGACGGCGGCGACGGCCTGTGCCCCCACGCTCATCAGGGTCCCGTCGCGGTGACCGCGCCGCATCGCCGAGAAGACGCCGAAGGGGAGCGCGATCAGCAGTGCGACGGTCATCGACATGAGCCCGAGGGGGATCGTGACCTGCCCCTTCTGGAGCAGTTCGTCGACGACCGGCGCCCCGGTCAGCAGCGACGTGCCGAGATCGCCGCGGGGGATCCCGCCGATCCAGGTGAGGTACTGCGTGATCAGCGGCTCGTTCAAGCCCATGCGCTCGCGCAGCGACGCGATCTGCTCGGGGGTGGAGTTCATCCCGGCGATGAGCTGTGCCACATCGCCGGGAAGAACCCGCAGCGTGAGGAAGATCAGCGCGCTGGCGACGAGGAGGCCCAGCAGCAGCAGGGCCAGTCGCGTCAGCGCGTAGCGGATCACCTCCGGTCGATCAGCCCTGGCTCTTGGCCAGCTCGGAGAGGTTGAGGCGCTCGTTGACGTTCACCGACGGGAAGCCGGTGACCCCGGAGGCGACGGCGACGACCGAGGCGCCGTTGTACAGCCAGTCGGCGGCCTGGTCCTCGGCGACGATCTTCGCGGCCTGCTTCAGGAAGTCCGCGGCGGTGTCGGGGTCGGTCGCGGCGACCGACTTGGCGTACAGCGCCTGAACCTCGGGGTTGTCGTAGGTGAAGTAGTAGTCCGGGTTCGCCCAGTTCTCGAAGTCACGCGCCTCGGTGTGCAGCACGAAGCTCAGCTCGTAATCCTTGTTGATGTAGACGTTCTGCAGCCAGGCGCCGAACTCGACGGCATCGACCTTCAGCGTGATGCCCACGTCGTGGAGGTTCGAGACGAGGATCTGCGAGACCGTCGTGCCGTAGAACGACGGGATCGTCAGCGTCAGCGTCAGGTCGCTGAAGCCGGCGTCGGCGAGGAGCTTCTTCGCGGCATCCGGATCGAACGGCGCCGTCGACTCGAGGTCCTCGTAGCCCGGGTCGAGCTCCGGGATCGGACCGTACAGCGTCTGGCCGGCGCCGAGCGCCTCGATGATGGCGTCGTGATCGATCGCCTGACGGATCGCCTGACGCACGCGCTTGTCGGCGAGCGGCCCGGTCGTGGAGTTCATCGCGAGCGTGCCCTTGTCGGTGGACTTGCCGACGACGACGGCGAAGTCGCCGTTCGCCTCGATCTGGTCCTTGAGGTTCGCGTCGAAGCCGGTCACGACGTCGAGCTCCCGGGCGAGGGCGCCGTTGAGGGCCGCCTGCGTGTCGGGGATGTAGTCGAAGACGACCTCCTTGACCCCGGCGGGCTCACCCCAGTAGTCGTCGTTGCGCTCGAACGTGATCGAGTCGCCCTGCTTCCAGTCGGTGAGCTTGTAGGGGCCGGTGCCGTTCGCCTTGGTCTTGCGGTCGGTCGTGTCGCCCTCCTTGAACACCAGTCCGGCGCGACCGGTGAGGTTCCACAGCAGGGTGGAATCCGGTGCGCTGAGGGTCAGCACGATGTCCTGGCCGTCCGCGGCGATCGTCGTGACGTTCGCGAGGCGGGCGGAGTCGCGGTGGTCCGCGTTGTCGCGCACCTCGGTCAGCGACGTCACCACGTCCTGCGGGGTCAGCTCCTGACCGTCGTGGAACGTGACGCCCTCGCGGAGCGTGAAGGTGTAGGTCAGGCCGTCCGCCGAGACCTCGTGGCGCGAGGCCAGGGTGTCGACGATCTCCTGATCGGGCGTGCGCGAGACGAGGCCCTGATAGACGTTGTCGATGAGGATCTGATCGAGCGCGGCGCCGGCGGTCTCGCGGATGTCGAGGTTGCTCGGCTCGGCGACCAGGCGCACCGCGACGGAGGCGTCGGGGTCGGCCGGTCCTGCGGTGGCCGTCGGCGACGCGGTGCTGCCGCCGGTGCAGGCGCTGAGCAGCAGCGCGCCGGCCGCGAGCAGCGCGGCAGCGGCGACGGTGGTGCGACGAGGCATGTGGGGGGGTGTCCTTTCGCAAGGGCGGGGGCGCGTCGTTGCTGTTTCGCACGGCCCGCGAACTCGGGTGCGCGTTACAGCCTAGGCTTTGCGCATCCGCGCACGGTCATCGTCCGTCTCAAACCGTCGCGGGGCGTCACGTGTTCCGTGCGACGAGGCGGGCGAGCGCCACCGGCTGCTCCTCCTGCACGTTGTGGCCCGAGGCCACGTCGATGACGGATGCCGCGGGCACCCGGCGGCGGAACTCGTCGGCATCCGCGGGGGTGACGAAGCCGCGGTCGCCGCGGACGAGCGTGATCGGCGCGGTGACGGCGGCGAGGTCTTCCCAGCCGGATGCCGAGAGCGCGCCGCGCAGCGTGCGCTGCTGCGCCCCCGCGGCCTGAGCGGCGGCGGGATCGGCGGCGAGGGCGTTCGCCAGATGCGCGAAATGGTGCTTCCACTCGACGCGGCCGTCGGGGCGGATGCGGGAGTTGAGGAAGACGCCGCGGGTGGCCGCCTCGCGGGAGCCGCCCAGGCCGAACGACAGCGCCCGCTCGACGAGTTCGTCGCGGCTGGCCCAGTCGGTCGGCCCCGCGAAGAACGCCGCGATCGACGCGGCGTCGCCGTTGGGGTCGATCCCGGGGGTGATGTCCACGATGACGAGTTCGCGGACGAGATCCGGGTGCGTGGCGGCCAGAGCGGCCGCGGTGAGGCCGCCCAGCGACTGGCCGACGAGCACCTGGGGCGCCGTGGTCCACGCCGCGATCGCGTCGGCGATGTCGGCGGCGAGCGTGCGGCCGGTGTACGCGGCATCCTCGCGCCAGGAGGAGTCGCCGTGCCCGGGCAGGTCCAGCGCGAGGGCGGGCAGGCCCAGCGCGAGCACCGTGGTGTCCCACGTGTGCGCGTTGAGGCCCGCGCCGTGGAGGAAGGTGACGACCGGGGGAGCGTCGCCGTAGGCCAGCGCGCTGACGGTGCGACCGTCGGGGAGAGCGTGGGTGAGGCGTCGCACCGAGGGCACCTCGGCGGGTGTCCCCGCCGCGCGCAGCTCCGCAGCCTGCGCGGGGAGGAAGGAGAACTCGTCCATCCCGCCATTGTGGTGCATGCCCGCCCCCGGGTCTCCGGGCCGGCGCGCGGGGCCGGGTGCCGATGCGGGCCCGGGGCACGGGGCGGGGGAGGCGGGGTGCGCCGTAGGCTGGGCGCATGACCTCGGAACGCCGCGTCCACCTCTCCCGCTCGGCCCGTCCCGCCTACGACGCCCTGGAGGCGTTCTCCCAGACCGTCGGCACGATCGCCGCCGAGGCGGGCATCGACGACCGCATGAAGGAGATCGCCCTCATCCACGCGTCACAGTTGAACGGGTGCGCGTACTGCGTGCGCGTGCACGTGGACCGCGGCGTGCAGGCGGGACTGACCGCGGACGAGATCGCCCAGCTGCCGGTGTGGCGCGAATCCGGCGTGTTCACGGCGCGGGAGCGCGCGGCGCTCGAGCTCGCCGAGCGCTACGTCTACATCCACGAGGAAGGCATCCCCGACGACGTGTACGACCATGTCGGCGGCATCCTCTCCGAGCAGGAGTACGTCGCCCTCAGCTGGCTGCTGGTGTCGATCAACGCGTTCAACCGCATCACGATCGCCGGGAAGTACCCGGTGCCGCCGCGTCGCGGCGAGCGGGCGAGCACCGACCCGGCATGAGCGACGTCCCCGGAGCGCTGAACTTCCGCGACGTCGGGGGCCTTCCCGCCGGCGCGGCGCGGACGCGCGCGGGCGTGCTGTTCCGCTCCGGCAACCTCGCCCGGCTGGACGACGACGGCCGCGCCGTGCTGGCGCGGCTCGGCATCCGTCGCATCGTCGACCTGCGCGAGGACGACGAGCTCGCCCGCGAGCCGAGCCGTCTGGGGGCGCTGCCCGTGGAGACGGTGCGCGTTCCGCTGTTCCTCGGGTCCACGGCATCCTTCTTCGTCGAGGACATCTCGCTGCCGGAGATGTACCGTGCGCTCGTCGACGGCTCGGCAGACCGCATCATCGCCGCCGCGCGCGCCGTCATCGCCGACCAGCCGGTGCTCGTGCACTGCACGGTCGGCAAGGACCGCACCGGGGTCACGATCGCCCTGCTGCTGGCCGCCGCCGGTGTCGAGGAGGATGCCGTCGTCAGCGATTACGCCCGCACCGAGACCCTGCTGCCGCGCGAGCGCAACGCGCGGGTCGTCGCGCACCTGCGTCGGATGCACCCGGAGGCGCGCCATCTCGAGGATCTCGCGACGCGCTCGCCCGCGCCGGTGATGCGGACGGTGCTCGAGGACGTGAGCGCCCGGTTCGGCTCCGCGGCGGACTATCTGCGCGCCGGCGGTATGGCCGACGACGAGCTCCGCGCCCTGCGGGACGTCCTCATCGACCGAGATTGAGGTAAGGCTACCCTTAAAGGGGTTATAGTAGAGTCATCATGAGTTCCCCGGTCCTGCATCTCAGCGCGCACAACGAGACGGCCTGCAAGGCGTCGCGTCACGCGCGTGTGCAGCATCTCATCACCGCGGACGAGAACGCGCTCGCCGAGCTCGGCGCGCTGCTCGCGACCCTGCCGATCTGCTCGACCGGGCGCGTGTTCATCGAGGTGCCCGACGCGACGTGGATCTCACCGGTCGACGTTCCGGTGCGCATGATCGTGACGTGGCTCGACCGCTCCCGCCGCACCGGCGACCCCGGCACCGGCCGTGCCTGCGCTCCCGGTCAGGCGCTCAGCCGCGCCGTGAACGCCTGGGCCGACGAAGTGCTGTGCCCGGCGGACGAGACGGATGCCGCGTGCGTCGACGGCACCCGCATCCACCTGCTCGGCGGGTACCTCGGCACGGCCGACATCTTCGATCACCTCACCGACGCGCTCGGCGTCGCCCCGGAGCGGGTGCACACGCCGGAGCGCTTCGGACTGCTCAGCGCCCGCTGAGGCCCCGCGGCACGTAGTTGCCGTCCTCGAGGCCGGCGAGGATCTCGAACCGGTTCGTCAGCGGGTTGCGTCCTGCCAGCAGGTACAGCAGCGGCATGAGAAAGCCGTAGCGGCGCCACTGCCGCGCATGCACCGCCTCGTGCCGCAGCACCGCGTCGGTGACCGGAGCGGAGCCGGTGAGGTAGCAGCCGCCGACGCAGACGCCGCCGCGACCGAACGTCCACGCGGGCATGCCGGAGAACACCCACAGCCCGGCACGCCGCTCGATGCGACCGGTCGACCACAGCGTTCCCCAGACCCACCCGACGGCGGTGCCCCACGCGTAGCCCGCCAGGCTCAGCGGCGAGTCCAGCAGCATCCGCGGGATGATCGCGTCCAGACGCGCGCCGCGCGCGACGGCACGGTCGGCCCGCTCCCGCCAGCCCGCCGGTGGCGTCGCGATCACGCGAGCGCCCCGACGACGCGGAGGATGGTGCCGAGGTCGTCGACCGCGGCGGCGGGGTCGGCGGGGGCAAAACCGGCGATCGAGGCGCCGACGAGCGGCCGCCGGGCGCGGACGGCGGCGATGGCGCTCGTCAGCTGGTCGAGTGTGAGGCCGAAGGGCACGGGCAGGCCCACCCCGGTGATGACGGCCGGGTCGAGCACGTCGAGGTCGACGTGGATGTACACCGCGGAGGCCCGCGTCGCGGCGACCGCCTCGGCGGGGGCGCCGGGGTCGGCGAGGTCGTCGACCGACAGCACCCGCAGGCCCACCTCGTCGACGAAGGCCTGCTCGGCAGGGTCGAACTCGCGGGCGCCGGCGAGGACCACGCGGTCGGCGGCGACGGCTCCGCTCCCGGGCAGCGGAAGGTCGGTGAACACCGCGCGCAGCGCCATCCCCGCGAACGCGCCGGACGGCGAGGTGGCGGGGGAGTTGAGGTCGGCATGGGCGTCGAACCACACCACGGCGAGGTCGGGATGCTGCTCGGCGGCATGCGCGATGGCGGGGACGGCGACGCCGCAGTCGCCGCCGACGACGATCGCGGGCTTGGCCGCCTGGCCGAGGGCGTCCGTGACGGCGTCGGCGATGCGGGCGAGGGCACTGTACCGGCGGATGCCGGTGCCCAGCGCCTCGCCGGCGGAGGCGGGCACCTCGACGCGTGCGGTGGAGGCGCGGGGAAGGTCGCCGGCGATCGCCTCGGCACCGTCGACGAGGTGCATCGCCCGGGCGGCGGGAGACCCCTGCCACTGCGGGACCACGAGGAATCGGGTCATGCAAGCATCCTCTCGTGCCTGACAGCCTGGACAAACCACTCGCGGCGCGAGAAACCACGCCTGCCGTGGTTTCTCGCGCCGGAGATGGTGTCTCGCGCGGGGCGGGCTGCCGCCCCCGCGCGGTGTGGTCTTACTGCTCCAGGGCGGGAGCGGCGGTGCCGCCGGTCTTCAGCGCGGCCAGGCGCGCCTCGACCTCGGTGAGCTCGCCGACGTCCTCGAGCTGGTTGAACTGGGCGTCCAGCGACGACGCGGCGATCTCGGCCTTGCCGGCGGCGAGGGCCTCCTGACGGCGGACCTTGTCCTCGAAGCGGCCCAGCTCGCTCGTCGGGTCGAGCACGTCGATCGACTTGACGGCGTCGTGCACCTTGTTCTGCGCCTCGGCCGACTTCGCACGGGCCAGCAGCTCGGAGCGCTTCGACTTCAGCTGCTCCAGCTTCTGCTTCATGCCGTTGAGGCCGTCCTTGAGCTTGTCGACGACCTCGGTCTGCGCTGCGATGGCCGGCGCGAGGGCCTTGGCCTCGTTCTCCTCGGTGATCTGGCGCTGCAGCGCGATCTTGGCCAGGTTGTCGAACTTGTCGGCATCCGTCGTGTTGCCGGTGCCGCGCAGCTCGTCGGCCTTCTTGCTGGCCGCGAGGGCCTTGTTGCCCCACTCGGTGGCCGCCTTGACGTCCTCCTCGTGGTCCCGCTCGAGCAGGCGCAGGTTGCCGATCGTCTCGGCGATCGCCGACTCCGCGTCGGCGATGTTGTTGGTGTAGTCGCGCACCAGTTGGTCGAGCATCTTCTGCGGGTCTTCAGCGGAGTCGATCATCGCGTTGATGTTCGCCTTCACGAGGGTCGAGATGCGGCCGAAGATGGACTGCTTTGCCATCGGTTTTCCTTTCCTAGCGGGAAGCTGTGGGTCAATCGTTCAGTGAGGGGCGAGGGATGCCGGCGCCTGCGCGGCCGATCGGGGACGGCTCAGAAGCGGCCCCCTCCGCGGCGCGAGCGTGTGCCGCCGCCGCCGAAGCTGCCGGGGCTCATGCCCCCGCCGCGCGAACCGCCGCCGAAGCCACCGCCGAAACCGCCGCCCCCGCGGCTGCGGCCGCCACCGCCACCACCGCCCAGCAGCGAGTTGATGACGATGCCGCCGAGGATCGCGCCCATCACGTTGCCGCCGGAACCCGAGCCTCCGGAACCGCCGAACATGCCGCCCGCGCCGGAGCCGAACGCGCCGACGTCGTTCTGGGCGTACTGGATCGCCTGTGCGGCGAGGTCGTTCGCGCGCTGCGCGTACTGGACGGCCTGTGCCGGGTCGGCCTGCTGCAGCTGCCGCGCCTGCACGAGGGCAGCGCCGGCTTCGGCGAGCCGCGTGCGGGCCTCGGCGCCGATCGCGCCGCGGCGGGACGTGATGAAGTCCTCGGCCGCCGACACCTGGGCCTGAGCCTGGGTCATGAGGGCGCCGAGCTGGTGCTGCGCGCGATCGGCCCGCTCCTGCGCGTCCCGGATGCCGGCGAGCATCGCGTCGATCTCCTGGTTGGCCTTGTCGAGACCCTGCAGCGCGACGAGGGGCTGCTGGGCGGTGCCGGTGAGCAGGGCGCGCGCGGCGTCGACCTGCTGCCGCGTCGCGGCGACGACGGGAGCGAGCCGGCCATCGGGATCGGGCAGGGCGCTGGCCGTGGCGATGTCCTTCTCGAGGTCGGCGATGAGGGCCGCGGCATCCGTCTCGGCCTTCGCGAGATCGCCGCCGAGCTTGCCGATCGCGTTCTGCAGCAGTTGCGCCTGCGCGACGGCCTCTTCGGCGGCACGGATGCTGAAGGCAGCGCCGCCGCCGTTGCCGGCGTCGAGCTGCTGCTGCGCGGCGGCCAGTTGCTCCCGGGCGAAGTCGAGGCGCTGCTGGGCCTGCTCGGGGTCATCGGCGACGGTCGCGAGGGCGGCGGGGGCGTAGCGCTGCTGCAGCGCGGTCAGGGCGGCCACCGCTGCGGCGTGCTCACCGGAGACCTGGGTGTGCAGATCGGTCACGTGCGCGAGCGCCGCGGGCGCGTTCTGCTCGAGCTTGCGGAGTTCGTCGAACGCGGCGGCTTTGGCGTCGAGCTCCGACCCGGCGTGCTCGCACAGCTCGATGATCCGCGTGTTCCACGCACGGACATCGCCCTCGGCATCCGGCTGCTCGTCGTCGAGCTTCTGCTTGAGCGCGAACGCCTCGTCGAGGTCGTGCCGGGCCGCGGTGAGGGCATCGTCGAATTCTTTCGCCGCCGCGTCGCCGAACTCGGCCCGCGCGAAGCCGAGCTCCTGCTCACTCGTCTTGATGGCGTCGTCGGTCTGCACGAGGGCAGACGACGCGCGGCGGCCGAGCTCTTCGGTGGAGAGGCCCGCGAGCGGATCGACCGGAGCGCCGTCGGCACCTGCGCCGCCCGCGACCGCGGGCTGGCGCGTCTTGCGCCGCGAGCGGACCACGATCCAGATGACGAGGCCCGCGAGGGCGATCACGACGACGATGAGGAGGATGGGCACGAGTGCGCCCCCGCCGTCGTCGGCGCCGCCGGATCCCCCGCCGATCGCGGCGGCGAGGCCGTCGGCGGCCGCGAAGGCGGCGCCCGACCAGTCCGGGTTCTCGCTGTCGAGGGCCGGCTGGATGCGCTGCTGCTCGATCGTTCCGAGCTGATCCTCGGTGACCGGACCGTCGGAAGAGCCCGACAGGTAGAAGGTCCGCCCGTCCGTCGCGATCGCGAGGAGGTACTGGTGGGGGCCGAGGCCGTTGTTCGTCGCCGTCGTGTTGGCCCAGTCCTCGGGAGAGGAGGGGTCGGTGAAGGTGGGGACGTACACGACCCACAGGTCCACGCCCGAGCTGGAGTTCAGCGCCCGCAGGCGTGCGTCGACGGCGGATTCCTCGCCGCTGGAGAGCACGTCCGACTGGTCGACGACCCGGGTCGAGCCGAGCGTGACCGGGTCTGTCGCCGATGCCGCCGCCGCACCCCCGAAGATGATCGCCGCCGCGGCCGTGATGGCCAGCAACAGTCGCGTTCGCATGCGGGATCCCTCCTGCGCGGGAACGTTTGCCCCCTTTCCCCGATCCTATGCCCCGCGGTGCATGTGCCGGTAGGCCGTCGCGAGGGCTGTCGCCTGCGGATCGGCTATGAATCGCCGGTCGTCGCCGATCCCGAGCGTCGCTGTCCCGCCACGCCGCGCACGCCCGGTAGGGTGACGGCTTCGGAGGGTGGATCATGAGCGACGGATTCGGTGCCGACCGCTACGGGACGGACGTCCTGGCGAAGGGCTGGCGCGAGGCGGGCCGGCCGGTGGTGCCGCAGGTCGCGGCCGAGCGCGACCTCGTCGTCGAGGTCGCCGGCGACGGATTCTGCGGCGCGGTGACCGGTGTGCGCAGCGGTCATGTGGAGTTGGAGGACCGGGTCGGCAGGCGCCGGGTGTTCCCCCTCGGCGGGGGCTTTCTGATCGACGGCGCCGCCGTCGTGCTGACGCCCCCGGCGGCCGCCGTCGCCGCGCCGAGACGCACGGCATCCGGGTCGTTCGCGGCTCCCGAGACGCGGGCGCGGGTCGCGCGTGCGTCCCGCATCCTCGTCGAGGGTCGGCATGACGCCGAACTCGTCGAGAAGGTGTGGGGCGACGATCTGCGCGCCGAGGGCGTCGTCGTGGAGTATCTGCAGGGCGTCGACCTCTTGGAGTCGGTATTGCGCGACGAGCCGCCGGGCCCCGACCGGCGCTACGGCGTGCTCGTGGACCACCTCGTGCCGGGGTCGAAGGAGTCGCGCATCGCGCAGGCGGTGGAGCGCGGCCCGCACGGCGCGCACGTGCGCATCGTGGGGCATCCGCACATCGACGTGTGGCAGTGCGTGCTGCCGCGCGCCATCGGCATCGCGGCGTGGCCTGAGGTCCCGCGCACCATCGAGTGGAAGGTGGGCGTCAGCCGCGCTCTCGGCTGGCCGGCGCGCGACCAGGCCGACCTCGGCCGCACGTGGCAGCGCATCCTCGGCGCCGTGAACAGCTACCGCGACCTCGACCCTGCGTTGCTCGGCCGCGTCGAGGAGCTCATCGACTTCGTGACCGCCTGACCCCTCGCGGGTACCGCCCCGGCGCCGAGGTCGCCCGTTCCGCGCCTCGCGGGGGAGAGGGAGAGCGCGCGGGTACGCTGGACGGATGCCGGATGCCAGCCCCGACAGCATGCCCGACACCCCGCGGTTCCGCGACAAGCCCGTCTCGTTCGTCCGCCGCAGCGGCCGGATGAGCGACGCGCAGGAGCGCGCTTGGGCCGAGCTGGCGCCGCGCTACGTCCTCGAGGTGCAGCGGGATGCGGCGGCCACGAGCATCCTCCCCGGCACCGGGATCGACCCGGCATCCGTCTTCGGGCGCCGTGCGCCGCTCGTCGTCGAGATCGGCTCGGGGCAGGGGCACGCGATCGTGCATGCCGCGGCGGCGCATCCGGACACCGACTTCCTCGCGGTCGAGGTGTTCCGCGCGGGGCTTGCCCGCACCATGCTCGACGCCGATCGCGCCGGCGTGCGAAACCTCCGCCTCGTCGAGGCGAACGCGCCCGAGGTGCTCGAGCATCTGCTGCCCGAGGCGAGCGTCGACGAGGTGTGGATCTTCTTCCCCGATCCCTGGCACAAGGCAAAGCACAACAAGCGGCGGCTCATCGCACCGGCCTTCCCGCCGCTGGCGGCGCGGGCGCTGCGGGGCGGCGGGATGCTGCGGCTCGCGACGGACTGGGAGGACTACGCCCTGCAGATGCGCGACGTGATGACGGATGCCGCGGAGTTCGCACCGGCCTTCGACGGCGACTGGGCGCCCCGCTTCGACGGGCGCACGATGACGGCGTTCGAGCGCAAGGGCATCGCGAAGGGCCGCGAGATCCGCGACCTCGCCTACCGGCGGCGCGACCGCGGATGAGACCGGTCGTCGCGGCATCCCGCCCCTCGCTGTCGGCGGGGACGGCACCCGCGCTGCTGGTCTGTCTCGCGGCGCCGGCGTTCTTCGTCCTGCTGCTGCCGTGGCTCGGGTGGCTCCTCCTCGCGGCGGGCGTCGGGGCGGCGTGGCTGATGGAGCGCGGGCGCGTCCGGGCACCCGGACCGTCGCTCACCCGGGACCTGTCGCTCATCGCGCTCGGGATGCTGATCGTCAGCGCGATCTCGCTGGAGGCCGAGCTCGACGACCTGTCGATGCTGCGGTTCATGCTCGCGCTCGGCGGCGCGGTCGTCGTGCCGTACGCGGTGTCGCGGTGGGTCTACCGCGACCGGGCGATCGCCTTCCCGTGGCGCGGCGGTGGGCGCTGGCGCGGATGGCAGTGGGCGTGGCTGGGTGCCGTGCTCGTGCTCGGCTGGCTGATCCTGCCGTTCTACTTCATCACGTCGGGCGTCTACCTCAACTGGCCCGTCGTGGACACCCCGGACCTCATCGGGCGGCTGTTCATCGGGGTGGGAGCGGTCGGCATCTGGGACGAGCTGTTCTTCATCTGCACGGTGTTCGCCCTGCTGCGCCGACATTTCGCGGATGCCGCGGCCAACGTGCTGCAGGCCATCGTCTTCGTCTCGTTCCTGTGGGAGCTCGGCTACCGCGCCTGGGGACCGGTGCTGACGATTCCGTTCGCGCTGCTGCAGGCCGTCATCTTCTTGAAGACCCGGTCGCTGGGGTACGTCGTCACGGTGCATCTGCTGTTCGACGCGGTCGTGTTCGCGGTGCTCGTCCACGCTCACAACCCGGGGCTGCTGGACGCGGTGTTCCTCGTCTCGCCCTGAGGTCCTCACGTCGTGCCCAGGTGCTGATCAGGGCGGGTCGCTATGATCGGACGCGGACCACAACCGGTCCCCGGACGAGGGTTCAGTACCCGGTGAGCGACAAGACTGGCCGAAAGGTCACGTCATGTCGTGGGTCATCCTCATCATCTCCGGAATGCTCGAGGCCGTCTGGGCCACCGCGCTCGGCAAGTCCGAGGGCTTCACCAAGCTCGCCCCGACGATCGTGTTCGGCGTCGCCCTGGTCGCCAGCATGGGCGGTCTCGCATGGGCGATGCGCGACATCTCCACCGGCACGGCCTACGCCGTGTGGGTCGGCATCGGCGCGTCGCTCACCGTCGCCTACGCGATGATCACCGGCGACGAGCAATTCTCCCTCATCAAGATGCTGCTCATCCTGGGGCTCGTCGGATGCGTCGTGGGCCTCAAGCTCGTCGGCCACGAGTGACGCGGCATCCGCCCTGTCGTTCACCTTCAACCTGACGGTCAGGTGACTTCGAGGTGAACTCTTGACGCCGGATCGGCGCTGAGTATCTTGGGTTCTGCGAAGGACAACGGAGACAGAAAGAACTCGAAAGAGATCCCGAAACAGAGACCGACACCGCATTGATGATCGCCCCGAGGCTTCGGCCCCGGGGCGATCTTCGTTGTGCCCGCGGGGTGTCGAGTTCGTCGCCTCAGAAGGCCTGCAACAGAGCCGGTCCGAACGCGACGAGCGCGGCGATCGGCACGACGAGCACGCCGATCGCTGCGACGCCAATCGCCAGCATGCTGCCGAGCACCGACAGCACGGCCGCACGTGTCGTCGACAGGGCGGATGCCGGGGTGGCGCCCGCCGGCGTCGTCCGGCCGGGGGTGGCGCTCCGGCCGGCGGTGGGCCTTCCGGTGGGGGAGAGGGAGATCGTCGCGGTGGTCATACTCCGACGCTACGAAGCCGCGGCGCGCACCGCGTCGTCCGCCGGGGTGAACCGCATCCGCCTGCAGGATGATGTCCCGCGCGAGGCCGAGTCCGCGGGGTGGGCAGTTGTGGCTGCTTCCCTCGCGCGAGGCAGCCACAACTGACAGATCAACGCGCCGTCAAGCGAGTATCAGCGTTCCGCCGCGGTGATCGCCGCGACGATTGCGGGAAATTGCACCGTGATGGCCTGCCAGAGGATCTCCTCGTCCGTGCCGTCGTAGTCGTGCGCGATGAAGTTCCGCACGGCGCGGATCCCGCGCCAGTCGACCTCGGGATGAGCCGTGCGAAAGCGCTCCGGCAGGCGGTCGGCCGCCGCGGAGAGGTCCATGAGAAGAGACCGCGCGATGCGACGCTGGTCATCGTCGTCGGGGTCGACGAATCGGTCTCGTCCACGCTCCGCAACGCGTCGGGCGGTGACCGCGAAGCGGGCGATGTCGGCGAGGATCGCGGGGATCCTGTCGCCGGGGTCGTTCATAGGGCAACCGCCTCCGCGCGGATGTGGTCGATCGCCGGCCCCGTGCCGCGATCGGAGACCACGTCGACGTCGACGCCGAGCAAGTCCGCCGCGTCGACCATGAATCCGGCGAGGTCGAAAACCGAGGCATCCGGCAGAGGATGGACGAGAAGGTCGACGTCGGAGCCCGTGCCGGCCCGTCCTCGGGCGACGGAGCCGAAGACGCGGACATCTCCGAGCCGTCGCGCCTTCGCCGCCTCAAGGAGGGGACCTCGCAGCGCGCGAACACGCTCGAGAGTGGGAATGCTGAGTGTCGACTCAAGCTTTTCCCTGGTAGCTGCAGCGGGAACTCGCCTGCCGCGTTCGTAGGCCGCGATATTCGGCTGAGGAACTCCGGAGCGAGATGCCAGCTCCCGCTGAGTCAGCCCGGATTCCCGCCGGCGGCGCCGGAGGTCGTCGCCGTAGGGAACCATCATGACCTCATGATAGCGAGGCGATATCGACCGCCGAGGCCGTGGGGTGGGCAGTTGTGGCTGCTTCCCTCGCACGAGGCAGCCACAACTGACAGGTCAACGCGCCGCGCGCGAGACGCGCCGACGCGCGAACACGCAGGAAGTGGTGGAGTGGGTTGTACGCGGAACCTGTTTTGCCGCGTGATTCCTCGGGTCTGAAGGGGGTTCGGGGAGCGTAATCCTCTGCGCTCGGCTCGATAATCCTCTGGCCGTCGAACCAGGTGGTGCGCCGAACTGAAGTGGGCGGCGTCCCGGCAGCGGCCATACTGTTCCTCATGGTGAGGACGGGAGCTCGCGCGGCAGTGTTGCGATCGTTGCTATCCGCGGCGGGCATGGAGTTCGTCGACGGCACGTGCCCGTTGCGGATGGACGCTCTCCCCGCAGAGTACGGGAGGCGGTAAGCCAGCTCTACGAGGAACTGGGCGGGGTTCGTTCGGATCCTCGATTCGCGCCTGGCGGCTGGGACTTGATCACGAGGGACGGGTTGGCGGTGGAGCTCGACGAACAGTTCCACTTCACCCGATACCGGGCGATGACGTTGCGGATCAAGCGGCTCGGAGCCCTCCCTTGGGCTGGGCCATACTTCGACTACTGCGCACAGTTCGAGTCGGCTGCGGCTCGGGGCGGTGGGCGGTGGACGAGCCCGTCGACCGAGAAGATGTTCGGCGCTTCGGATCCCGTCGGCGTGTTCGGGAAGCGGGGGAGTGCGCGAGCGAAGCAGCGAGCGCTGTATGACGCGATGAAGGATTTCGCTGCGTCGGTCGGCGTGGTGCGGCTTGCGCGGATCTCGATCTATGACCGCGTCAATGGTGCGACAGTCGATGACGTCCTTTACGGGCGAGTTGCCGTGGATCCTCCGCAGGTACGGGCTTCGCTGGAGGCGCGGGCTTACCCGGCCGCGTCTTGACTTAACTGTCGGAACCAGCGCACCGCGCTGAAGTAGGGATAACAAGGTCTGATTGTTACGGAAAAGGCGCGCGCCTGGGATGCTGGTCGCGTGAGCGAGCACAAGAAGCTGGATCCCAGGGCGGTGGTGTCGTCCGGCCTGAGCCGCGCACTGCAAGCGCAACAACCAGTGGCCGTCGCTAACGTCGAACGCCTTCGTCGAGTTCACCCGGACAAGAGCCCAGCCGAACTCGTTGCATACCTCGACAAGTGGTACATCGCGACGGTGGCGGGTACGGGGGCCGGCGCTGGGATGGCGGCTGTTGTTCCTAACGGGTTTGTCCAGGTTCCGGCAGCATTGGTCGACCTTGCCGCATACCTCGAAGCGTCGGTGCTCTACACGCTCTCAGTTGCCGAAGTCCACGGCCTGCACCTCGAGGACGCCGAACGTCGCCGTCTACTCGTCACCGCCGTCCTCGTCGGGAACTCCGCATCGACGCAGGTCCTGGAAAAAGTGATCGGTCGCTCTGTTCCGTACTGGGGGCGGAAAATCGTGGAGGCGATCCCCATGGAAGCGATCAAGCGGGTGAATCATGTGCTTGGGCCCCGGTTCGTCACTAAGTGGGGCGCGAAGACGGGAGTGCTTGTACTCGGCAAGCAGATCCCCTTCATGATCGGTGCCGCCATCGGTGGTGGCGGTAACGGGTTGCTCGGTTGGTTTCTCGTGAAGTCCGGCCGAAAGATCCTTGGCCCCCTTCCGAATGAGTGGGATAGAAAAGCGCCCGGGGCGGCCGCGGGTGACCTGCTTGGATTAGCAGTTCCAGGGCCCGACCCCGACTGATGCGACCGCGCGGGGTGGCCTGTACCGCAGCCCGTTCTGCTCGCCACCACATTGACCTCGGCCGGAGAGGACGTGGGGCTGGCTCTTGACGGCTGGAGAAGGGCTGGAGAAGACCGTCCACGCGGGCGCGCGAGAGCGCGAAACTGACCCAACGTGGAAGCTCGTTGGGCTGGCGTAGCTAGAGTTGGGCAGGACGGACAATGTCGCATCTAGTGGCGGTGCTGCACAGCCTCGCGCCCGGCACCGCGGTCTCGTTTAATCGGTACTTGTTGGCCGTCGAACGGCGCGCGAATCTGTTTGTTATGAGTCGTATTACCAACACTTGTTAAGCTAAATGTTGGTAAGATTTACCCATGTCCACACGTGCGGCTCCCACGCAGATCCCGATCGACCCGGTCTCCTACGAGACGCTCGACTGGAAGCCGCGCACGCCGGAGCTGTACTCTCGCGCCGAGCTGCAGCGCCAGACCGGCCCCTACGATGCTGCGATTACGCCGCAGATCGCAGCCTGGTCCCCGGTTGTGTCGGCGGAAGACGCCGCCGACGTTGAGGACGCCACCCGCCAGCTGGTCGAGTTCGACCAGCACGCACAGAAGAAGCTCGGCACTGACAACCCCGCGCTCGGACCGATGACTGCGATCCTGCTGCGCACGGAGTCCGCGTCGTCCTCACAAATCGAGCAGCTGACGACGTCGGCCAAGCAACTCGCCCTCGCGGAGATCGACGAGGGCGACAAGCGGAACGCGCTCACCGTCGTCGGCAACGTGCGCGCCATGGAAGCAGCGCTCGCTCTGGCCGACGACATCAGCGAGGACTCCATCCTTGCCATGCACAGGGCGCTGATGCTCCACCAGACTGGCTTCCCGCCCGAGGACGCCGGCCGGTACCGCCAGGAACAGGTGTGGATCGGTCGAGGTGAAGCCGGCCCCCGCCTGGCCGACTTCGTCGCCCCGCATCATAACCGGATCTCCGGTGCGATCGAGGACCTCGTCGACTTCGTCAAGCGACAGGATGTCCCCGTGCTCGTCCAGGTCGCCGTCGCCCACGCTCAATTCGAGACGATCCACCCGTTCCCGGACGGCAATGGCCGGACCGGCCGCGCGCTGGCACAGTCGATTCTTCGCAACAAGGGCGTGGTCGGCTCGACCGCGGTGCCGATCTCGGCCGGCCTCCTTGTGGACGTCCACCGCTATTTCGACGCGCTCAGCTCCTTCAGGGAGGGTGACGCTGGCCCTATAATCCGCGACTTCGCGAACGCGAGCCGGATCGCGGCGACCACGGGAACACAGCTCGTCGATGATCTCGTCGAGCAGCTCGACGAGTCGCGCGAGAAGATGACCGGCATCCGTGCGGATGCCGCGGCGTGGAAAATTCTGCCCACTCTCGTCGGCCAACCTGCGGTGAACGTGAGGTACCTGAAGAGCGCGCTCGGCCTCGGCGAGATGGCCGCGCTGCGCGCGCTGGACGCGCTGACGGAGCGGGACGTGCTCACCGAGACCACGGGGAAGAGCCGTGGCCGCGTCTGGCAGCACCGCGCCATCTTCGAGGTCCTTGACTCGTACGCCTCGGTGATCCGCCGGATGTCGGCGCGCTGACCTGAAGCCGGCTCACTCAAGGGCGGTTTGGGCAGGTCTACCCCGCGCATAGGGCGGGAGCCGGCCCGAGCCCGCTCTGACGTTCGTCGCGAGGCAACCGCAGTGCCGAAGCCTATCCCCGGCGGTGGGCAAGAAGCGCCGCGGCGCTCCACCGCACTGGACGCCATAGCCGCTGACGCGATTCTCTTCGTTTCCCGGTCGTCGTCTTCTTGATCGTCGTCGTCATCGTCATGACGATCATCAACAGCGACGTCGTCGACGTCGTCGTCGCGGTCTTCGTGATGGTCGTCGCCGCGACGGCGGCGGCGCCATCCTCCGAGCCATCACCCTCTGGCTCAAACGGTTAGGAGACACGCCCTAGTCGCTCGGACGAGATCGTGGCTGAACTGTAGCGGGACCTTCGTCGCCGGGGTGTACCGGAGGAGTTCGCACATCGCTGTGGCGCCCAGCAGTTCGACGTCCACGGTGCCGCCTGTGGGTAGTAGCGGCTCCACTGCGCCCTTTAGCAGTCCAGCCTTGTTCGCTTGGTCGTGAGAGCTCTTGAGGATGTCTTCAGCACCCTTGGTGGCGTACAGGAAGTGAACGTGCACCACCGGGGACTTCGCGAGCAGATGAGTGTAGACCGATCGATAGATTCGCGTTCGCTCGAGCAGTGTGGTCTCATACACAGCCTCGAGCGACTTCTCATCCGCGGTCCTCGGCAGAAGCTGTGTAAGGGAATCCCGAGCGCGAGTGATGGGATCGCTCTTCCAACTGGGACTCCATTTCGACTGGATCACGAAGACGTCGAGTCGAGGCCCCTGCGCGATCGCATTGACGGCGCTCGCCTGGCCAGCAACGACAGGGCTGTCTATATCGAGAATTTCGTTCTCGTTGAGAACTACGTAGAAGCTATCGATGCCACCGTCCTTCGCCTTCTTTACGACCCCCTTCGCCACGTCACTAGTGTGTTGCACCGCTAATTCATTTCTAGTTTTGTAGAATGGAGTATGTCGCGACGAGGACCTGTGCTTCCCGAGCTGACCCTCTCGGATGTGGAGCGTGATCAGCTGGAGCGGTGGGTGCGTCGCCGCAAGTCGGCGCAGGATCTCGCTCTGCGTTCGAGGATCGTGCTGGAATGCGCGACGGGCAGCTCCAACTCCGAGGTATCCAGGCGGCTGTTGGTGTCATTGCCCACGGTGCGCAAGTGGCGGACCCGGTTCCTTGAGCAGCGTCTCGATGGGCTCGTCGACGAGCCGCGGCCGGGACGGCCGCCGCTGATCGGAGTGGACCGGGTTGAGCAGGTCATCGTCGACACTCTGGAATCGACCCCGAAGAATGCGACGCACTGGTCGAGGGCGAAGATGGCCGAACGTTCCGGGCTGTCGCGCTCGACGGTGGGGCGGATCTGGAAGGCATTCGGACTCAAGCCCCATCTGGAGGAGGGTTTCAAGCTCTCCAACGACCCATTGTTCACGGAGAAGGTCTACGACATCGTCGGGCTCTACCTGAACCCGCCGGAGTCTGCCGTCGTGCTCAGCGTCGACGAGAAGAGCCAGGTGCAGGCGTTGGCCCGCTCGCAGCCCGCGTTCCCGCTGATGCCGGGCGTCCCCGAGCGGCGCACGCACGACTATGTCCGGCATGGCACGACGAGCCTGTTCGCCGCGATGAACGTCGCCGACGGCACGGTGATCTCCTCGGTGCATCGCAAGCACCGCTCGGTTGAGTTCAAGAAGTTCCTGACCAAGATCGACAAGAACGTTCCCGAACACCTCGACGTGCACGTCGTCTGCGACAACTACTCCACGCACAAACATCCGACTGTGAAGGCGTGGCTGGAGAAGCATCCCCGGTTCCACATGCACTTCACCCCGACGTACTCCTCCTGGATCAACCAGGTCGAGCGGCTCTTCGCCGAAGTCACCCGCGACCTGTTGCAACGCTCCGACCACCGCAACGTTCAGTCCCTGGAGAGAGACCTCCGCGACTGGGTGAAAGCCTGGAACGAGAACCCGAAACCATTCATCTGGACCAAGACCGCCGAAGACATCCTCGACTCCATCGCCCGATACCTGAAACGAATTAACGGATCAGGACACTAGTAGTACTTGGTTAGGTTCTTGTTAATGGTCGTGATGACTGTTAACCTCGCGGCGTGCGGGCGGATGAGATCGAGCGGGTGCGGGCCGAGTTGGACGGGTTCGTCGGGGAGGTGTTCGCGTCGCTTGCGCGGAAGGATCAGCGGGCCAAGGGCGGCTGGTATCTGCGGGGGCTGATGCTGGAGGGGCGCCGCAAGTCGATGCAGCCGATGGGGGATCGGCTCGGGATCGACTATCAGCAGCTGCAGCAGTTCGTGTCCTCGTCGCCGTGGCCGGTGGAACCGGTGCGCCGGCAGCTCGCGCGGAAGGCGGTGGGGCTGATCGGGCCGGAGGCGTGGGTGGTCGATGACACCGGGTTCGTCAAGGACGGCCCGGCATCCCCGGGGGTCGCCAGGCAGTACTCGGGCACGCTCGGGAAGGTCGGGAACGTGCAGATCGGCGTCACCGTGCACGCCGTGACGGACACTGCGTCGTGCCCGTTGGACTGGCGACTGTTCCTCCCCGAGGCGTGGGACGACACCTGTTCGGAGAGCAACGAACACGCCGAGCTGGTCGCTGCCCGACGGGTCAAGGCGCAGATCCCGGACACGGTCCGGCACCGCGCGAAGTGGGAGCTTGCGTTGGAGATGATCGACGAGCTTCGCGCCTGGGGCCTTGTCCCGCCGGTGATGGTCGGTGATGCCGGCTACGGGGAGATCGGGTACTTCCGCACCGGCCTGACCGAGCGAGAGATCCCCTACGTGGTGCAGGTGAAGTCATCCACCAGCCTGCACGACGCCCAGGCCCGGTTCGAGATACCCACCCCGACAGGGAAGCCGGGGCGACCGTTCACGCAGGCGAGTTACCAGGGCACGCCGGTGCAAGCGAAGACCTACGCCCAGGCGCTGCCAGCCAGCGCGTTCGCGGAGGTGTCCTGGCGGCAAGGCTCCAAGGGGATCATGACCAGCCGATTCACCGCAGCCCGCGTGCGTCCCGCGAACCGGAACCTGCCCAAGAATCCGGACGGGTCGCTGCCCGACTGCTGGCTCCTCGTCGAATGGCCCGAAGACGCCACCGAGCCCACCGACTACTGGCTATCCACTCTCGCCGAGGACACGCCGATCGCCGAGCTGGTCCGGCTTGGGAAGATCCGCTGGCGCATCGAGCACGACTACCGCGAACTCAAACACGGCCTCGGCCTGGACCACTTCGAAGGCCGCACCTGGCTGGGCTGGCACCACCACGTCACCCTCGTGACCGCGGCGCACCTCTTCGTCACGACACAGCGCCTCACCACAGCCCCAAAAGCGGCCGGGGCAGCCTGACCTTCTACGAGACCCTCCGCGAACTCCAGACCGCGGTCATCCGTCTCATGTCATGTTGCCCCTACTGCCGAAGAGCCGGACCAACCTAACCAAGTACTACTAGTCGAGGGCGAGTATTCCTTGAGGATCTGAGTGGATGCGAAGTACTCGTAGGCATCCCCATCCGCCATTCCTGGGTAGTTCGCTGCGCGCCACTCCATGAACGCGGCTTCGAGCACATCCTGATCTGGCGTGTTGGGCATGCCACCGAGTGAATCACAGTGGCGAACGGGCCGCGTCGTGATGTTCGACCCGGTCGACGTGACCGTGTTCGGCAAGCTCGCCCGCAACCTCCAGCGCACGCTCGCGGGTCACCCGCATCCCGGAGTCGCAGTGTGAGCGCCGCGTAGTCAGGATGGCGGAACCGGTGCACTTACGCGTCGCGTCCTTGGTTTACGCTCCTGAATCATCCGCGCAACACAACGCTCGAACACGAAAGTTCAGCTCGACCCTCCCCGCGCTGGCGAACCCAGTTCGGCCCGCCGCCCCTCTCTCGTCTTCGGACGGGAGGGGGCGTCTTTGTCGTTGTCAGCCGCCGCGCACGCCGGGGATCGTGTCGCCCATCCAGGGGCGCAGCGCGGCAGTGAGACGTGATGGGATGCAGTGACGTCTACACCAAAGGGGACCCGGTTGCCCGAGTCCCCTTACGGTTGTTGTGCCCCCGACAGGAATCGAACCTGCGACCTTTGGTACCGGAAACCAACGCTCTATCCCCTGAGCTACGGAGGCGTACCGATCGAGGTTATCACCGAGTGAGCGCGCCGACCGCCGCCGCGAGCCGCTCCGCCAGGTACCGGTGGCCCAGCGTGGTCGGGTGGTAGCGCCCGATGCCGGTGTCGATGACGGCGGCGTAGTTGTCGGTGGTGATCCAGTCCTGCATGAGGGGGGAGATGTACCACCAGCCGCGCGCGGCGGCGGCCGCCGCGAGGTCGCGGTCGATGCGCGCCGTCGCCGCTTCGACCGGAAGCACCTGCGGCGCGGGGCCGAGGATGACGATCTGCGCCCGCGGGTAGGTGGCTCTGCCAGGTCATCCCACGCCGCATCCACCGCGGCGCGGTAGGCGTCGGCGGGGAGCTTCCGGTCGTTGATCGAGCCCTGCACGATGACGAGGTCGGGGTCCAGCGCCGGGTCGAGCGCCGCGATGCGGGTGCCGAAGTCGGGACCGTCGATGCCGGGCTTCAGGTATCCCGAGCCGCGGACGCCGTCGACGATGGTCGTCCACCCGGCCAGCTGTGCCACGACGTAGGCGTAGCCGAGCGTCGGCGCGGCCGCCGCCGAGCCGTATGTCCACGAGTCGCCGAAGATCAGCACGGTCGGGTTCTCGGGCAGCTCCAGGGCGGCGGGTGTGAGCGGGACGGCGCCGTCGCCCGCGCCGGCCGCGACGGTGGCGGCGGGCGTCGCCCACGGGCGCCAGAACCCGACCACGACGATCGCCGCGACGAGGCCCGCGACCAGCACCGTGAGCCCCGCCGAGACGCGCGAGCGAGGCGTGCGGACGGCGAGCATGCGCCTACGGTAAGTCACGTTCCGGACAAACCGGAAACCCCGCCGCCGCGGGCGGTCGCACCGGCATCCACACACGTGTGCGGCGCACCGTCGCGAGCGTGCGAGGATACTCCGGTGCAACGCCTCGTGACCGCTGAACTCGACCTGGAACTGGGGTCCTCCGTCGACCTGATCTTCCAGATCGCCGCCGCCCAGCCGGCACCGGTCATCCGCGAGGAGCTGACCTTCACGCAGGGCGATCGCGTGTACACGCCGAGCGAGATCGTCGACCAGTCCGGCAGCCGCCTGCACCGTCTGCAGGGCGACGCGGGACGCCTCGAGGTGCGCTACGAAGCGCTCATCGACGGGCACGTCTCCCCACGCGCCACGAGCGACCTCGAAGCCATCACCTACCTGCGCCCGAGCCGCTACTGCCAGTCCGACGAGGTCTTCTCGCAGGCGCGACGCCAGTTCCGCGGGCTGCGGGGCATGGATCTGATCAACGCGGTGAGCGAGTTCGTCGCCTCCAGCACCACGTATACGCCCGGGCTCAGCCAGGGCACCGACTCGGCCGTGACGACCCTCATGACGGGTCAAGGGGTGTGCCGCGACTACGCGCACGTCGTGATCGCGCTGCTGCGGGCAATGGACATGCCCGCGCGCTATGCCGCGTGCTTCGCGCCGGGGCTGCGCCCGATGGACTTCCATGCCGTCGCCGAGGCCTACCTCGACGGCAGCTGGTACGTCATCGACGCCACGCGGCTCAGCAACCGACGCTCTCTCGTGCGGATCGCGACGGGGAGGGACGCCGCTGACTGCGCGTTCCTCAGCTATCACGGCGGCTATGTGGGCCTCGAGCGCATGCGGGTCGATGCCTGCACCGTGCCGGACGACGCGTCGGATGTGGCGGCGCAGGATGCCGCGGCCGCGGCATCCGACCCCGCCCTCGACGACGCCGCCGAGCTCGTCATCCTCGGCTGAGGACGGCTCTCGGAGACCGCGCTCGTAGACTGGTCGGGCCATGAATCCTGATGCCCTCTCCGCAGCCCTCCTCGCCGTCATCGCCCCGCTCGCCGAGGCGCGACGACCCGGTGCCGCCGCGGACCTGACCGTCGCCGACCTGCCGCTGGAGCGCCCGCGCAACCGCGACCACGGCGACTGGGCCTCGAACGCCGCCCTCAAGCTCGGCAAGGCGGTGGGGGCGAACCCGCGCGAGTTCGCGCAGGAGATCGCGACGGCGCTGGCGGATGCCGAGGGCATCGCGAGCGTCGAGGTCGCGGGCCCCGGCTTCATCAACATCCGCCTCGAGGCCGGCGCCGCCGGCGCCCTCGCGAAGACGATCGTCGAGGCGGGTGCCGCGTTCGGCACCAACACGTCCCGCGCCGACGAGATCATCAACCTCGAGTTCGTGAGCGCCAACCCCACCGGACCGATCCACCTCGGCGGTACGCGGTGGGCCGCCGTCGGCGACGCCCTCGCCCGCATCCTCGCCAGCCAGGGCGCGCAGGTGACGCGCGAGTATTACTTCAACGACCACGGTGCGCAGATCGACCGCTTCGCGCGCAGCCTCGTCGCCGCCCACGAGGGCCGCCCGACGCCCGAGGACGGCTATGGCGGCGGCTACATCGACGACATCGCCCGCCGCGTCGCGCTCGCATACCAGGGCGACATCGACGAACTCGAGCCCGCGGCCAAGCAGGAGGCGTTCCGCGAGATCGGCGTCGGCCTGATGTTCGACGAGATCAAGAAGTCGCTGCACGACTTCGGTGTCGACTTCGACGTGTACTTCCACGAGAACCACCTGCACGAGACGGGCGCCGTCGAGCGAGCCGTCGCGCGCCTGCGGGAGCTCGGCCACATCTACGAGGCCGACGGTGCCACCTGGTTGCGCTCGACCGAGTTCGGCGACGACAAGGACCGCGTCGTCATCAAGAGCGACGGCAACCCGGCCTACATCTCCGGCGACCTCGCGTACTACCTCGACAAGCGCGAGCGCGGCTTCAACCGGTGCATCATCATGCTCGGCGCGGACCATCACGGCTACGTGCAGCGCCTCATGGCGATGACGGCGGCGTTCGGCGACGAGCCCTACGTCAACCTGCAGATCCTCATCGGCCAGATGGTGAACCTCGTCAAGGACGGCCAGCCCGTGCGGATGTCCAAGCGCGCCGGCACCGTCGTGACCCTCGAAGACCTCGTGGAGATCGTGGGGACGGATGCCGCGCGCTACGCGCTCACCCGCAGCTCCGCCGACTCGAACCTCGACGTCGACCTCGACGTGCTGCAGAAGCGGACGAACGACAACCCCGTCTTCTACGTGCAGTACGCCCATGCCCGCACCCACAACGTCGCCCGCAACGCGGCGAGCCTGGGCGTGACCCGTGACGCCTTCGTGCCCGAGCTCCTCGACCACGAGACCGAGTCGGCGCTCCTCGGCGCCCTGCAGGAGTTCCCGCGCGTCGTGGCCTACGCCGCCGAGGTGCGCGAGCCGCACCGCGTCGCGCGCTACCTCGAGGAACTCGCCGGCCTCTACCACCGCTGGTACGACAACTGCCGCGTCACCCCTCTCGGCGACGAGGAGGTCACCGACCTGCACCGCACCCGCCTATGGCTCAACGACGCCACCGGTCAGGTGCTGCGCAACGGCCTGACCCTCCTCGGCGTGAGTGCCCCCGAGCGCATGTGACCGACATGAGCGACGAGCACCCGACCCAGCCGCTGCCCGACCCCCGGGCGCAGTGGGTGCTGTCGACGGATGCCGGGGCGCCGGCATCCGCGCCCGGCGCCCCGACCCGGCGTCGACGCTGGCCCTGGCTCGTCGCCCTCCTCGCCGTCGCCGCGCTCGTCGTCGGCGCCTGGTTCGCGGGGGAGTACATCGCCCGCGGCATCGTGGAACGGACGATCCGCGACCAGCTGATCACCCACCTCGATCTGCCCGCCGATCAGCAGATCGACGTCGACATCCCCGGTCAGATCCTGCCTCAGCTGATCTCGGGGCGCCTGGACTCGGTCACCGTCTCGAGCGCCGACGTGCCGTTCGGGGGTCTCAGCGGCGACGTCGTGGTGCGCGCCACCGGCATCCCGATCCGCGGTGACGCCCCTGCCGAGTCCGGCTCTGCCACGGTCACCCTCGACGAGGCGGAGGTGCGCACGCTGCTGGCGAGCGTGGACGGCTTCCCCTCCGAGACGGTGACGCTCGCCGAACCCGATGTCGTGATGACGACGGAGCTGCAGCTGTTCGCCCTGACGGTCCCGGTCGGCGTGAGCCTCACCCCGAGCGCCTCCGCGGGAGACCTCGTCCTCACTCCGCGGACCTTCCGGGTGGCGGATGCCGAGATCTCCGCCGACGCCCTCGTCGCCCAGTTCGGCGCCATCGCGACGACGATCGTGCGGGATTGGGACGTCTGCATCGCGCAGTACCTGCCCGCCGGGCTGACGCTCACCTCCGTGCAGGTCGTCGGGCAGGAGGTCGTCGCCGACTTCGACATCGACGGCGCGATCATCACCGACCCTGCGCTGCAGCAGAACGGCACATGCGCCTGAGCGCGAGCCCGTCGACACATGCGCGGAGCCGCATGAGCCGGTGCCCTAGACTTCAAGGACCGCCGTCCAGGACCGCCGAGCGTGACGTGACCGCCGGCGACCAGCTTCCCACCCGATTGGTTGTCCCCGTGTCCGCCGCATCCGACCGCCCGCTCGTGCCGGAGTGGCTCTCCTCTCCGGAGGACGTGAACGCCCTCGTCGACGAGGTCTGGCCGGCGTCCGCGCAGCGCGACGAGCACGGTGAGCTCCGGCTCGCGGGCGTGGCGGTCAGCGATCTGCGGGAGCAGTTCGGCACGCCCCTGTATGTGCTCGACGAGGATGCCGTGCGCGCCCGCGCCCGCGAGGTGCGCGAGGCGTTCACCGCGGCGACGGCGCGGCACGGTGTGCAGGCGCGCGTCTACTACGCCGGCAAGGCGTTCCTGTCGACCGAGGTCGTGCGTTGGGTGAGTGCCGAGGGCCTGGCCGTCGACGTCGCGACGGGGGGAGAGCTCGCCGTGGCGCTCGCCGGTGGCGCGGACCCCGCCCGCATCGGCGTGCACGGCAACAACAAGTCCACCCGCGAGCTCGAGCGCGCGGTCGAGGTCGGCGTCGGGTCGATCGTGATCGACTCGCCGATCGAGCTGGAGCGCCTCGCCGCGATCGTCGAGCGCATGCCCCGCGCCGACGGCGCGCCGCAGAGCGTGCTCGTGCGCGTCAACAGCGGCGTCCACGCCGAGACGCACGACTTCCTCGCGACCGCCCACGAGGATCAGAAGTTCGGCTTCGCCCTCGAGGACGCGCCCGCGATCGTCGCGCGCATCCGGGAGCTGCCGGGCCTGAGCTTCGCCGGCCTGCACTGCCACATCGGCTCGCAGATCTTCGGCACGCGCGGCTTCGAGGAGTCCGCCGCGCGCGTCGTCGAACTGCACGCGCAGCTTCTCGCCGGCGGCGAGATCCCGGTGCTGAATCTCGGCGGCGGATTCGGCATCGCCTACACGTCGGTCGACACCCCGACCCCGATCGCGCAGCTGGCCGACGGCATCGTCGACGCCGTCGCGCGCGAGTGCGAGGTCCGCGGCATCCCCCTGCCGAACCTCGCCTTCGAGCCGGGGCGCGCCATCGTCGGCCGCGCCGGCGTCACCCTGTACGAGGTCGGCACCGTCAAGCCCGTCCGGGTCAGCGACGCCCTCGAGCGGCTGTACGTCAGCGTCGACGGGGGCATGAGCGACAACGCCCGCCCCGCGCTGTACGGCGCGCAGTACTCCGCACGCATCGCGTCGCGCACCTCGGATGCCGCGCCCGCCCTCGCTCGCGTCGTGGGTCGTCACTGCGAGTCGGGCGACATCGTCGTCGACGCGGAGTACCTGCCCGCCGACGTCACCCCCGGAGATCTGCTGGCGGTGCCCGCGACCGGCGCATACTGCTTCTCGCTCGCGAGCAACTACAACTACGTGCCCCGCCCGCCCGTCGTCGCCGTCTCCGGCGGCCGGGCGCGGGTGATCGTGCGCGGCGAGACCGTCGACGACCTGCTCGCGCGGGACGCGGGCTGGTCCCCGGCATCCGCGTCGAACGTGACCGTATGGGAGGACTCCGAGTGACCGACTACCGCCGTCTGCGCGTGGCTCTGCTGGGTGCGGGAGCCGTGGGCTCCCAGGTCGCGGGGCTGCTGCGCAAGCACGGGGATGAGCTCGCCGACCGCGCCGGCGCCGCGCTCGACCTCGTCGGCATCGCGGTGCGCAACCCCGACGCCCCCCGCGACGTCGACCTGCCGCGCGAGCTGTTCACGACCGACTCCGAGCAGCTGATCGTCGGCGCCGACATCGTCATCGAACTCATGGGCGGCATCGAGCCGGCCCGCACCGACATCCTGCTCGCGCTGAACTCCGGCGCCGACGTCGTCACCGCCAACAAAGCGCTGCTGGCCACGCACGGCCCGGAGATCTTCGACGCCGCCGACCAGGTCGGTGCCTCGGTGTACTACGAGGCCGCCGCCGCCGGCGCGATCCCGATCATCCGGCCGCTGCGCGACTCGCTCGCGGGCGACCGCGTGCAGCGGATCATGGGCATCGTCAACGGGACGACCAATTACATCCTCGACCGGATGGACCGCGAGGGCAGCGACTTCGCCGACGTGCTGGCCGACGCGCAGGCGCTCGGCTACGCCGAGGCCGATCCGACCGCCGACGTCGAGGGATACGACGCCGCGCAGAAGGCCGCGCTCCTCGCCTCCCTCGCCTTCCACACAGCCGTGCCGCTGGACGCCGTGCATCGCGAGGGCATCACGCAGATCGACGCGCAGATGATGGATGCCGCGCGCCACGCCGGCTACGTCATCAAGCTGCTCGCGGTGTGCGAGCGCCTCACCGGGCCGGGCGTCGACTCGCCCACCGGCGAGGCGATCTCGGTGCGCGTCTACCCCGCGCTGATCCCGCGCGAGCACCCGCTGGCGAGCGTCCACGGCGCGAACAACGCCGTCTTCGTGCAGGCCGAGGCCGCCGGCAACCTCATGTTCTACGGCGCCGGCGCCGGCGGCGTGCAGACCGCCTCGGCAGTGCTGGGAGACGTCGTCTCGGCGGCGCGCCGGCACATCGCCGGCGGCGTCGGGGTGGGGGAGTCCACCCGGGCGAACCTGCCGGTGCTGCCGATCGGCCGCGTCACGACGCGCTATCAGATCACGCTCGAGGTCACCGACACCCCCGGCGTGCTCGCGACGGTCGCCGGCATCCTCAGCGACGGGCGCGTCTCGATCGCGACTGTCGAGCAGACGGTGCTGCGGAACGCGAACGGCGAGCCCGGAACCGCGCGGCTCGTCATCGGCACCCACACGGCGCTCGAGCAGGATCTCAGCGAGACCGTCGACCGCCTCGCCGCCAGCGGCGTGGTCGGACGTGTCGAATCGGTATTGCGAGTAGAAGGAGACTGACATGGTCCACGTCTGGCAGGGAGTCCTGCGCGAATTCGCCGACCGGCTGGGCGTCACCGACGCCTCGACCGTCGTCACGCTCGGCGAGGGTGGCACGCCGCTCATTCCCGCCGCGGCCCTCTCGCAGCGCACCGGCGCGGAGGTCTACGTCAAGTTCGAGGGCATGAACCCGACCGGCTCCTTCAAGGACCGCGGCATGACCGTCGCGCTCTCGCGAGCCGTCGAGCACGGCGCGAAGGCCGTCATCTGCGCGTCGACGGGCAACACGTCGGCATCCGCCGCCGCCTATGCCGCGCACGCCGGCATCACCGCCGCCGTCCTCGTCCCCGAGGGCAAGATCGCGATGGGCAAGCTCAGCCAGGCCGTCATCCACGGCGGCCGGCTCATCCAGGTGCGCGGCAACTTCGACGACTGCCTCGAGATCGCCCGGGAGCTCGCGGACAACTACCCGGTGCACCTCGTGAACTCGGTCAACCCCGACCGCATCGACGGGCAGAAGACCGCCGCCTACGAGGTCGTCTCGCAGCTCGGCGACGCGCCGGACTTCCACTTCATCCCGGTCGGCAACGCCGGTAACTACACCGCCTACGCCCGGGGCTACCGCGAAGAGGCCGCCCGCGGCGTCGCGACGAAGGTGCCGCGCATGTTCGGCTTCCAGGCGGAGGGGTCGGCACCGCTCGTGCGCGGCGAGGTCGTCAAGAGCCCCGAGACGGTCGCCTCGGCGATCCGCATCGGCAACCCCGCCTCGTGGGAGCTGGCCCTGGAGGCGCGCGACGCCACCGACGGCTGGTTCGGCGCGATCGACGACGACCGGATCCTCGCGGCGCAGAAGCTGCTCGCCGCGACCGCCGGCGTCTTCGTCGAGCCGGCGTCGGCGATCAGCGTCGCGGGCCTGCTCGACCGGGCCGAAGCGGGACTCGTTCCCGCCGGCGCGAAGGTCGTGCTCACGGTCACCGGCCACGGCCTCAAGGACCCGCAGTGGGCGCTGCGCAACGCCGACGGCAGCGAGATCGCCCCCACCGTCGTGGACGCGTCGACCAGCGAGGTCGCCGCGGTGCTCGACCTGGCATGAGCGAGCGGAGCGTCGCGGTCCGGGTTCCCGCCACGAGCGCGAACCTCGGCCCCGGCTTCGACACCCTGGGCCTCGCGCTGAGCGTGTACGACGAGCTCGTCGTCACGGCTCTGCCCGAACCCGGGCTCGAGATCGTGGTGAGCGGCGAGGGTGCGGCGGATGTCCCCACCGACGCATCGCACCTCGTCGTGCGGGCGATGGCGTACGCATTCGAGGCGTGCGGGCGGTCGCTTCCCGGCATCCGTCTCGTCGCGCACAACACGATTCCGCACGGACGCGGCATGGGCTCGTCCGGTGCGGCCGTCGTCGCGGGGCTCCTCGCGGCCAAGGGGCTGCTGGCCGGCGACGTCGAACTCGGCGACGACACCCTGCTGCGCCTGGCCACCGAGCTGGAGGGCCACCCCGACAACGTCGCGCCGGCCCTGTTCGGCGGCCTGACGATCGCGTGGATGGACGAGGGCGGTCCGCAGCACAAGAAGCTCCTCGTGCATCGCGGCGTCTCGCCGCTGGTGTTCGTGCCCGACTTCACGATGTCGACGTCGGTCGCGCGCGGCCTCGCGCCGTTGCAGGTGACGCGAGAGGATGCCGTCTTCAACGTCTCCCGCTCGGCGCTGCTGATCGCGGCGCTCACACAGAGCCCCGAACTGCTGCTGGCGGCCACGGAGGACAAGCTGCACCAGTCCTACCGGGCGCAGGCGATGCCGGCGACCGATCAGCTCGTGCGCGCGCTGCGCGCGCAGGGCTTCGCCGCCGTCGTCTCCGGCGCCGGGCCGAGCGTGCTCGTGCTCGCCGACGGACCCGGGCAGCGCCTGGCCGCGGCCGAGCTCGCCGCCACCGTCACCGACACCCCGTGGGAGCCGCTCATGCTGGCCGTCGACGTCAAGGGTGGTACAGTGAGGGACTATACGGAGGGTGCCACGGCGTGACCGTGAATCTGGCCTCCGTCGCAATTCTGCGAACCCCCGCATAACCCCCGGCGCTGTATCGGCCGTCCGTCACGGACGCAGATGCGTGCACCGAAAGGTCGCGCCTGTCGTGGACGGCGCTCATGCGGACCTGTCCAATCCACATGTCCCAGAAGGAGAACTCGTGGAGTCCCTCTCCGAGATCCAGACCGAGAACACCGATGAGGCGCGCGAGGATGCCGCCGCCGAGGTGACCGAGACCCCCACCGCCGCCGCGCCCGCCGAGGACCAGCCGGCCGAGGCCCCCGCCGCCGAAGAGGCCCCCGCCGCCGAGGAGGAGCCCGCCGCTGAGGCGGCCGCTGCGGTGGAGGAGCCCGCCGCTGAGGCGGCCGCCGCCGTGCAGACCGAGGCGCCCGACGTCGAGGTGCCCGCTGACGCCGCCGCGCCGGCAGCTGCTGAGGAGCCCGCCGCGGAGGAGGTGCCCGCTGAGGCTCCCGCCGCGGAGGAGGCGCCGGCCGTCGCCGAAGAGGCCGCCGCCGCGCCCGTCAAGGCGCCGCGCAAGCGTGCGCCGCGCCGCGCCAAGAGCACCGATGTGCCTGCCGAGGCCCCCGCCGACACCGCTGCCCAGACGCCGGCATCCGACGCCGCCGCGGACGAGACGCCAGCATCCGCCCCCGCGGGCGACGAGACCGTCGACGAGGCCGCCGCCGCGTCGGAGACCCCGATCGACGACAGTGCTGCGAGCACCACGGCCGACGAGAGCGCCGCGACCGACGCGCCCGCCGAGGGCGACGCCGCGCGGGTCGAGGCGCCCGCCGAGGGCGAGTCCACCGGCCGCAGCCGCAGCCGGTCGCGCAGCCGCAGCCGCAACCGCGGTCAGAAGTCCGACAACGGCCAGAACAGTCAGCCGGCGCAGAACGGCCAGAACGCGCAGGGTGCACAGTCCGGCGCGCCCGCCGAGGAGAGCGCGCCCGCGCCGGAGGACGAGCAGTCCTCGGGGCGCGGCCGTCAGCGCAACAAGCGTCGCGGCCAGAACAGCACGGGCGACGAGTTCGAGACCGAGATCGGCGAGGACGACGTCCTGATCCCGATCGCCGGCATCCTCGATGTGCTCGACAACTACGCGTTCGTGCGCACGACGGGGTATCTCCCCGGCACGAGCGACGTCTACGTCTCGCTCGGCCAGGTCAAGAAGTACAACCTGCGCAAGGGCGACGCCGTCGTCGGCGCGATCAAGCAGCCGCGCGAGGGTGAGCAGTCCAGCCGCCAGAAGTACAACGCGCTCGTCAAGGTCGACGCGATCAACGGCCTGTCGGTCGATGACGCCGCGAACCGCGTCGAGTTCGGCAAGCTCACCCCACTGTACCCGCAGGAGCGCCTGCGCCTGGAGACGGCGCCCGAGAAGCTGACCCAGCGCATCATCGACCTCGTCGCCCCGATCGGCAAGGGTCAGCGCGGCCTCATCGTCGCGCCGCCCAAGGCCGGCAAGACCATCGTGCTGCAGCAGATCGCGAACGCGATCGCGACGAACAACCCCGAGGTCCACCTCATGGTCGTGCTCGTCGATGAGCGTCCCGAAGAGGTCACCGACATGCAGCGCACCGTCAAGGGCGAGGTCATCGCCTCGACCTTCGACCGTCCCGCCGAGGACCACACTACCGTCGCCGAGCTCGCCATCGAGCGGGCGAAGCGTCTTGTGGAGCTCGGTCGCGACGTCGTCGTGCTGCTCGACTCGATCACCCGCCTCGGCCGCGCCTACAACATCTCGGCGCCCACGAGCGGTCGTGTGCTCTCCGGCGGCGTGGACGCGTCGGCGCTGTACCCGCCCAAGCGCTTCTTCGGCGCCGCGCGCAACATCGAGAACGGCGGATCGCTCACGATCCTCGCGACCGCGCTCGTGGAGACCGGGTCCAAGATGGACGAGGTCATCTTCGAGGAGTTCAAGGGCACCGGCAACAGCGAGCTGCGCCTGAGCCGTCAGCTCGCCGACAAGCGCATCTTCCCGGCCGTCGACGTCAACGCGTCGTCCACCCGCCGCGAGGAGATGCTGCTGAGCCCCGACGAGGTCAAGATCACCTGGAAGCTGCGTCGCGCCCTCGCCGGCCTCGACCCGCAGCAGGCCCTGGAGGTCGTCCTCGGCAAGCTCAAGGAGACGAGCTCCAACGTCGAGTTCCTGGTGCAGATGCAGAAGTCGATCCCGACGCCGACCGGCGGCGGTCACAGCCACGGGCACGAGAACAGCATCCGCTGATCGTGTTCGAGTCCGTCGCCGGGCTGATCGCGGAGCACAAGGCCGTCCAGGAGGAGCTCTCCGACCCGGCCGTGCACGCCGACGCCGCCCGGGCGAAGCGCGTCAACCGGCGCTACGCCGAGCTGTCGCGCATCGTGGCGGCCCACGACGCCTGGGTCGCGGCATCCGCCGATCTGGAGGCCGCGCGTGAACTCGCCCGGGAGGACGACGCGTTCGCCGATGAGGTCCCGGCGCTCGAGGATCGGCTGGCCGCCGCGCAGGAGAAGCTGCGCCGGCTGCTGATTCCGCGCGACCCCGACGACGCGCGCGACGTCATCATGGAGATCAAGGCGGGGGAGGGCGGCGCCGAGTCGGCGCTGTTCGCCGCCGACCTCCTGCGGATGTACCTGCAGTACGCGGCGTCGCAGGGCTGGAAGACCGAGCTGCTGGAGCGCACCGAGAGCGATCTCGGCGGCTACAAGGACGTGCAGGTCGCGATCAAGGGCTCCTCGTCCGACCCCGCGCAGGGCGTGTGGGCGCACCTGAAGTACGAGGGCGGCGTGCACCGCGTGCAGCGCGTGCCGGCGACGGAGTCGCAGGGGCGCATCCACACCTCCACGACGGGCGTGCTGGTCTTTCCCGAAGTGGACGAGCCCGAAGAGGTGCAGATCGACGCGAACGACCTCAAGATCGACGTGTTCCGCTCGTCGGGGCCCGGCGGCCAGTCGGTCAACACGACCGACTCGGCCGTGCGCATCACGCACGTGCCCACCGGGATCGTCGTGTCGATGCAGAACGAGAAGAGCCAGCTGCAGAACCGCGAGGCGGGCATGCGGGTGCTGCGTGCCCGCCTGCTGGCCAAGCAGCAGGAAGAACGGGATGCCGCGGCATCCGACGCCCGTCGTTCGCAGATCCGCGGGATGGACCGCTCCGAGCGCATCCGCACGTATAACTTCCCGGAGAATCGCATCGCCGATCACCGCACCGGGTACAAGGCCTACAACCTCGATCAGGTGATGGACGGCGCGCTGGGGCCGATCGTCGAGTCGGCGATCGCGGCGGACGAGGAGGCGCGCCTGGCGGCGCTGGGCGGCGACTGACGGCTGAGCCGCAGGACTGACGCGCGCGCCGGCGCTGGTCTACCCTGTCGCCCATGGCGCCCCGGAGTTCCTCGGCGGCATCGGGATCATCGCGACGTTCGTGGCGATCGTGATCGTGGTGCTGATCCCGCAGGCGGGGCTCACGATCTCCGAGCCGATGGCGTGGTTCCTCGCGCCCGTGATCGTCTGGATCGTCACGGCGCTCGCGACCTGGCTGCTGCCGCCGCTGTTCATCAAGAAGAAGCTGGCCGAGCGCCGCGCCTGACCGCGCCGGCCGCCGCGCGCCGCGCGCGACGTGCTAACTGCAAGGGATGGCGTGCGACACGCCGTGACAGCGCCGCTGCGGCCCGCGTGTCGGCCGCAAAGCCTTGCAGTTCGTTCGGGCGGATGCCGGGTGGGTGGCGCGGCGGTGGCGGGGGCGGATGCCGGGCCGGAGACGGGGCGGGCGGATGCGGGGTCAGATGAAGTACTCGGGCGCGGTGAGCAGGGCGCGGGTGTCGTCGCCGGCGCCGCGCTTGCGCGGCTTCGCGGGCACGCCCACGAGCACGGAGTCCTCCGGGGCGTCACGGGTGACGACGGCGTTCGCGCCGACGACCGACCCGGCGCCGATCGTGATCGGTCCGAGGATCTTCGCCCCGGCGCCCACCGCCACCCCGTCGCCGAGAGTGGGGTGACGCTTGCCGGCATCGCGCGTGCGGCCGCCGAGGGTGACGCCGTGGTACAGCATGACGTCGTCGCCCACCTCGGCCGTTTCGCCGATGACGACACCCATGCCGTGGTCGATGAAGAAGCGGCGGCCGATGACGGCGCCCGGGTGGATCTCGATGCCCGTGAGCCATCGCGTCACCTGCGACAGCGCGCGCGCCGGGAAGCGCAGGCCGCGCGTCCACAGGGCATGAGCGAGCCGGTACGACCAGATGGCGTGCAGGCCCGAGTAGAGCACCGCGATCTCGAGTCCGCTGCGCGCCGCGGGGTCGCGGAGCTTCGCCGCCGCGATGTCTTCCCGCACGCGCGCGACCGCGCCGATGCGCGCCCGGCCGGTCACTTCGCGCCCTCGCGCGGCTCTTCGCGGAGGTGCTCGTACAGCGCCGTCGACAGGTACCGCTCACCCGAGTCGGGCACCACGACGACGATGCGCGCGCCCGCGGCATCCGCTCGCGCGGCGATCTGCAGCGCCGCCCACACGGCCGCGCCGGCCGACATGCCGGCGAGGATCCCCTCGCGCGTCGCGAGCTCGCGCGCCACGGAGATCGCGTCGTCGAACGCGACGGTGACGACCTCGTCGATCACCGACCGATCCAGTACGTCGGGCACGAAGTTCGGCCCGATGCCCTGGATGCGGTGTCCTCCGGCGCGGCCCTCGCTGATCACGGGGGAGTCGGCCGGCTCGACGAGCACGACCTTCACGTCGGGGTTGCGCTCCTTGAGCACCTGGCCGACGCCGGTGATGGTGCCGCCGGTGCCCGACCCCGCGACGAACCAGTCCACCCGGCCGTCGGTGTCGCGCCAGATCTCCTCCGCCGTGGTGCGACGGTGGACGGCGGCGTTCGCCTCGCTCTCGAATTGCCGGGCGAGGACCGCTCCGGGCGTCTCGGCCACGATGCGCTTCGCCGCCTCGACCGCCTCGGTCATGCCCTTGTACGGATCGGTCAGCACGAGCTCGGCGCCGTACGCCTTCAGCAGCGTGCGGCGCTCCTTCGACATGGATGCCGGCATCGTCAGCACCACGCGGTAACCCCGCGCCGCCCCGATCAGCGCGAGCGAGATCCCGGTGTTCCCGCTCGTGGACTCCACGATCGTCCCGCCGGGCCGCAGCTGGCCGGACTGCTCGGCCGCCTCGACGAGCGCGTACCCTAGGCGGTCCTTGACCGACGAGCCCGGGTTGTAGAACTCGAGTTTGGCGAGCACCTCGGCGCCGAGTCCCTCCGTGAGCGCGTTGAGGCGCACGAGGGGGGTCTCGCCGAAGGCGGTGGTGATGTCGTGATGGATGCCGGGCACGTGCGCGATCAGTCCTCGCGCAGGTCGTCGAACAGCGCGGTCGACAGGTAGCGCTCGCCGGTGTCGGGGACGATCACGACGATGTTCTTGCCGGCGTTCTCCTCGCGAGCGGCGACCTGCAGGGCGGCCCAGACGGCCGCGCCGGACGAGATGCCGGCGAAGATGCCCTCCTTCGCGGCGAGGTCGCGGGCGGTGGCGATCGCGTCGTCGAACTCGACGGTGACGATCTCGTCGAACACGTCGCGGTCGAGGATCGGGGGGACGAAGTTGGGGCCGATGCCCTGGATTTTCGCCGGTCCGGGGGTGCCGGTGGACAGCAGCGGCGACGCCGACGGCTCGACGGCGACGACCTTGACGCCGGGCTTGCGCTGCTTCAGCACCTGGCCGACGCCCGTGATGGTGCCGCCGGTGCCGATGCCGGCGACGAAGATGTCGACGGCGCCGTCGGTGTCGCGCCAGATCTCCTCGGCGGTGGTCTTGCGGTGGATTTCGGGGTTGGCGGCGTTCTCGAACTGACGGGCGAGGATCGCGCCGGGGGTCTCCGCGACGATCTCCTGCGCCTTCGCGACGGCCGCCTTCATGCCACCGGCGGGGTCGGTGAGCACGAGCTCGGCGCCGAAGCGCTTCAGCAGCTGGCGGCGCTCGATCGACATCGACGAGGGCATCGTCAGGATGACCTTGTAGCCGCGCGCGGCACCGACGAGGGCCAGCGCGATGCCGGTGTTGCCGCTCGTGCCCTCCACGATCGTGCCGCCCGGCTTCAGCTCGCCCGAGGCCTCCGCGGCGTCGATGATGGCGATGCCGATGCGGTCCTTCACGCTCGACCCGGGGTTGAAGTACTCGAGCTTGGCGATCACGGTGCCGGGCAGGCCTTCCGAGACGCGGTTGAGCGTGACGAGGGGGGTGTTGCCGAATGCGCTCGTGATGTCGGAGTGGATGCCGGACATGGTCTGCCTTTCGTGCGGTCGGGGTGGGGCTGGTCGTCAGCCGCGCGGGCACGCGAGGACGCGCCCCACAGATCGAACCAGCCTAGGCGGCACGGCTATTCCCGTGCGGATTGTGACGATTCTTCACGGCTAGGCTGGAGACTCCCATGAGCTGCGAGCACGATCCCGACGCGCCACGGCCGCTGTCGCTGTCCGCGCTGCTGCGCGCCGCCACCGACACCCTCGCCGCGGCGGGCGTCCCGACGCCCGACGTCGACGCCGAACTGGTCGCCGGTCACGTGTTCGGACTGTCGCGGGGAGAGCTCGCGGCGGCATCCCTCCGCGGCGACGCGGCCGGCGACGGCGGACGGGATGCCGGCGACCTCGCCGTCTTCGCCGAGCTGATCGAGCGCCGCGCCGCCCGTGAGCCGCTGCAGCACCTCACCGGCACGGCTCCCTTCCGCCACCTCGAGCTGCGCGTCGGGCCCGGGGTGTTCGTCCCGCGGCCCGAGACCGAGATGGTCGCCCAGCTCGCGATCGACGCGTTGCGCGCGACGGCGGATGCCGAGCCGATCGCCGTCGACCTCGGCACCGGTTCGGGCGCGATCGCACTGGCGATGGCGACCGAGGTGCCGCACGCGCGGGTCCACGCGGCGGAGAACTCCGTCGATGCCTTCATCTGGGCCAAGGAGAACTTCGCGCGCATCGCGCCCCACGCCCGCCTCGCCTTCATCGACCTCGCGGAGGCGTTCGGCGAGCTCGACGGCACCGTCTCGGTGCTCGTCTCCAATCCGCCGTACGTTCCGGATGCCGCGATCCCGCGCGACCCGGAGGTGCGCTTCTGGGACCCGCCGGCGGCCCTGTACGGGGGAGCGGACGGCCTCGACGTCGTGCGCACCCTCTCGCGCGTCGGCCTGCGGCTGCTGCGTCCCGGCGGCACCCTGGTGATCGAGCACGGCGAATGGCAGGGAGAGCCCATTCGCGAGCTGCTGGCCGCCGACGGCTGGTGCGCGAAGGCGACGCACCCCGACCTCACCACGCGCGACCGCGCGACCACCGGCATCCGTCCCTGAAGGGGCACGCCGTAGACTGGGGCGGATATGTCCGAGCTCTTCGACTGCCGTGACCCCGAGCAGCTGCTGCCGGGGCTGCGACGGGCCCGTCAGGCCATCGGGCGGGGCGAGCTGGTCGTCATGCCGACCGACACGGTCTACGGCATCGCCGCCGACGCGTTCAGCGCCGGCGCCGTCGCATCGCTTCTGGCCGCCAAGGGCCGCGGCCGGCAGTCCCCGCCGCCGGTGCTCGTCGCGGGGCTCGCGACGATGCGCGCGCTCGTGGCGGAGGTGCCGGAACCCGTGGAGCGCCTGGTCGAGGAGTTCTGGCCGGGTGGCCTCACGATCGTGCTGCCGGCGCAGCCGTCGCTGTCGTGGGACCTCGGGGACACCAACGGCACGGTGGCGGTGCGGATGCCGGCCGAGCGGATCGCCCTGGAGATGCTGGAGGAATGCGGCCCGCTCGCGGTCTCCAGCGCCAACCTCACCGGCCGCGCGGCGGCCATCGACGTGCACGGTGCCCGGGAGATGCTCCGCGACAGCGTCGCGGTCTACCTCGACGGCGGTCCCTCCACGCACGGCGTCGCCTCGACCATCGTCGACGCCACCGGCCTCGTCGGCGGAACCCGCGCGGTCCGCGTGCTCCGCGACGGCGCCGTGTCGCGGCAGCGTCTGCGCGACGTGCTGGGCGAGCTGCTCGAGCCCGACGACCCCGACGCGCCGCTGCCCGGCGACGGCGCGCGGCGCGACGAGCCCGCCGGCGACGGCCCCGCGGCGGGCGACGCCGCGCCCGACGGCCCTGTGCCCGCCCCATGAAGTTCTACGTTCTGACCGTCGTACTGACGGCGGTGGCCACGCTCGCGCTGACCTGGGTGGTGTGGCGGATCGGCATGCGCTACCGGCTGTACCCGGAGATCCGCGAGCGCGACGTGCACACGACGCCCAAGCCGCGCGTGGGCGGGGTCGCGATGTTCCTCGGAGTGCTGGTCGCCTTCGCACTGTCGTCGCAGATCTCGTACTTCTCGATCATCTGGAGCGACCCCGAGGCGATCTGGTCGATCCTGGGGGCGGCGCTTCTCATCGTCATCGTCGGGGTCGCCGACGATCTGTGGGACCTCGACTGGATGATCAAGCTCGGCGCGCAGTTCGTCGCCGCCGGCATCGTCGTGGGGCTCGGGGGCATCCAGATCTTCTTCATCCCGCTGGGCGCGCAGATCGTCGTCTCCAGCTGGGCGAGCTTCACGCTGTCGGTGTTCGCGATCGTCATCGTCATGAACGCCGTCAACTTCATCGACGGGCTCGATGGCCTGGTCGCCGGCGTCGCCCTCATCGCGAACGTCGTGTTCTTCGTCTACAGCTACCTCGTCGTGCGCGACCTCGGCGAGTCGAGCTACTTCAACCTCGCCTCGTTCCTCGCCGCCGCGCTCATCGGCGTGTGCCTCGGATTCCTGCCGATGAACTGGAGCCCGTCCAAGCTCTTCATGGGCGACTCCGGCGCGTTGCTGCTCGGCCTGCTTATGGCGGCCTCCGCGATCGTCCTCACGGGGGGATTGGACCCGAACCTGCTCAGCGACAACGACGTGTTCGGCCGTTCCCAGCTGCTCGGTGCCTTCATCCCGATCCTGCTGCCGGTCGTCATCGTGCTGCTGCCGCTGCTGGACTTCGGGATGGCGATCATCCGGCGCATGGGCCGGGGACTTTCGCCCTTCTCACCCGACCGCAAGCACCTCCACCACCGCATGCTCGACATGGGCCACAGCGACCGCGACGCGGTGCTGGTGTTCTACGCGTGGACGGCGGTCGTCTCCATCGGCGTGCTGCTGATGTACATCGGAACGACACAGGACTGGCCCGGCGACTACCTGTTCGGCGTCGGCTACGTCCTCCTCGGCATCGCCGCCTGCCTCGTCGTCACCCTGCTTCCCACACCCCGCACTCCGGCCGCGCCCGTCGCGGCACCCGAACCGAGGACGCCATGACCGCCCCCACCGTCTCCAGCACACCCGTCCTGCGCACGACCCTGCTCTGGTCGGCCGTGGCCACCGGCATCCTCGCGATCGCCGGCGCCGTCATCGGCTTCGCCGTCGCCGGCTGGTCGGGACTGTGGAGCGCGCTCATCGCGATCCTCCTCGCCGCCGTCTTCCTCGGCTTCACCGGCGCGACCATCCTCATCGCGAACCGCTGGTTCGGCGATCCGCTGTACGTGCCGATCTTCTTCGGATCGGTCATGGGCGGTTGGATCCTGAAGTTCGTCGTCTTCATCGTCGTGCTGATCGTGCTGCGCGGGCAGCCGTGGCTGAACGCAACCGTCTTCTTCGTCGCGCTCGTCGTCAGCGTCGTGCTCTCCCTCGTGATCGACGTCGTCGTCATGCTGCGCATGCGCATGCCCCACGCGAGTGACGTGAGCCTGCCGACGCTCGCCGACGTCATCGACGAGGCCCGAGGGCCGCGTCAGTCCGAGAGTCCGGAGGGCCTGCCGGAAGAGGGGGATGCCGGTGCCGACGCCCCCGATGCGGACGCGGGCACTCCCCGCGCCTGATAGGCTTTCTCTGCGCCCGTTCGCGCCGCCCACACCAGCAGTGCAACGCGTGCGCAGTGACGCTCACACCGACCATCGTCGCACCGGCTCGCCGGTGCCCCGAAGCTGGAGCCAGCGCTGTTTACCCAAGCTGCGACCCTGATCGCCAAGTCCGCCGAAGACGGCGAGTTCCACGGACCCTCGATCGATGAGTTCTTCCCGGAGGCCGTCTTCCAGATCGGCGATCTGGTCATCAACCGGATCCATCTGATCCAGTTCCTCGCGACCATCGCCGTCGTGCTGATCTTCTGGCTCGGCACCCGCCGCATGACGATCGTCCCCGGCCGGTTCCAGTCGATCGTCGAGATGGGCCTGGACTTCGTCCGCGTGAACATCGCCGAAGACCTGCTCGGCAAGAAGGACGGCCAGCGGTTCCTGCCGATCCTCACCACGATCTTCTTCATGATCCTGTTCATGAACATCACGGGTGTGATCCCCGGGCTGAACATCGCCGGCACCGCGATCATCGCCGTGCCGCTGCTGCTCGCCGTGGTCGCCTACGTGACGTTCATCTACGCCGGCATCAAGAAGAGCCCGAAGAACTTCTTCAAGAACTCGCTGTTCCCCTCGGGTGTGCCGTGGCCGATCTACTTCATCGTGACGCCCATCGAGCTCATCTCGACCTTCGTCATCCGCCCCGTCACCCTGACGCTGCGACTGCTGATGAACATGATGGTCGGTCACCTGCTGCTGGTGCTGTTCTTCTCGGCGACGCAGTTCTTCCTGTTCACGATGGGCGGCTGGTGGTCGGCCCTCGCGGCGGGCTCGCTCGCCTTCGGCTTCGTCTTCACCCTGTTCGAGATCCTGGTGGCCGTCCTCCAGGCTTACGTCTTCACCATCCTCACCGCGGTCTACATCCAGCTCGCGGTGGCAGAAGAGCACTGAGCGGGCGGGGCTTCCGCCTCACCCACCCAACCCCCGAAAGGAAAAACCCGTGGACGCAACTACGGTTCTCGCCGATGTCACCGGCTCCATCGCGACGGTCGGCTACGGCCTCGCCGCCATCGGCCCCGCCATCGGCGTGGGCATCGTCGTCGGCAAAACGATCGAGGGCGTCGCCCGTCAGCCCGAGCTGGCCGGCCGCCTGCAGGTGCTGATGTGGATCGGTATCGCCTTCACCGAGGCGCTCGCCTTCATCGGCATCGCGACCGCCTTCATCTTCGGCGCCTGATCGCCCTCACCAGTTCTTAAGGAGACAGGATGCACAGTCTTGTCGCGTACGCCGCGGAAGAGGCGGGCCACAACCCGCTTCTGCCCGCCCCGTACGACATTCTCTGGTCGGCGGTCTGCTTCGTCATCATCCTCTTCGTCTTCTGGCGGGTTGCCCTGCCGAAGATGAAGACCCTGCTCGACCAGCGCGCTGCCGCCATCGAGGGCAACATCGCCAAGGCCGACGAGGCGCAGCGCAAGGCCGAGGCCGCGCTCGAGGAGTACACGGCCCAGCTCGCCGAAGCCCGCAAGGAGGCCGGTGAGATCCGCGATGCCGCCCGTGAGGACGGCAAGAAGATCATCACCGAGGCGCGCGAGATCGCGTCTGCTGAGGCTGCGCGCCTGACGGCGGCCGCCCACACGCAGATCGAGGCGGAGCGCCAGTCGGCGCTCGTGTCGCTGCGCAGCGAGGTCGGCACCCTGGCGCTCGACCTCGCCGGCCGCGTGATCGGTGAGACCCTCTCCGACGACGCCAAGGCGAAGGGCGTCGTCGACCGCTTCCTCGCAGATCTCGAGAAGGTCAAGTAATGGGCAGCGCGACCACTCAGGCTCTGGCGGCGACCACGTCGGCGCTGAACACGGCCACCGTCGACGACCTGAGCATCGCTCGGGAGCTGTTCGTCGCGGCGCGCACGCTCGGCGAGTCGTCGCAGCTGAGCGGCGCGCTGTCGGCCTGGGGCGTTCCGGGGCAGGCGCGGGCGAAGGTGGCCGAACAGGTCTTCGCCGCGCTGCAGCCGACCGCCCGCTCCCTCGTCACCGCCGCCGTCGCCGAGCGCTGGTCCTCGACGTCCGACCTCATCTCGGGCATCGAGGAGCTGGCGATCCGCGCCGCGGCACTGGGCGCTCCCCGTGTCGACGTCGAGCAGGAGCTGTTCGAGGTGTCCCGGGTCGTCGCCGACAACCCCGACCTCGAGCTCGCGCTCGGCAGCCGCCTGGGCGATGCCGCCGCGAAGGGCGCGCTCGTCGCCCGCATTCTCGACGGCCGCGCGAGCGAGGCCACGACGCTGATCGTGTCCGAGCTCGTCCAGCAGCCGCGGGGGCGGCGCGTGCGCGCGCTGCTGTCACGGGCGCTCCGACTGGTCGCCGACCAGCGCGGCCGCACGGTCGCGAGCGTGCACGTGGCGCAGCCGCTGGATGCCGCGCAGCTCGAGCGTCTGCGCTCGGGTCTGTCGCAGCGCTACGGCAGCGACGTGGCGCTGAACGTCGTCGTGGATCCGAAGGTGGTCGGCGGCGTGCGCGTGGAGATCGGTGACGACGTCATCGATGCCACCGTCTCGTCGCGCCTGAACGACCTGCGGCAGCGACTCGCAGGCTAGAACTTCCCGCTCGAGGTGAGCGGACATGCCGGGGCCGCCCGGCGACAGACATCCCACAAGAAGGAACACCATGGCAGATCTGACCATCAGCCCCGACGTCATCCGTGACGCGCTGAAAGACTTCGTCGCCGCGTACGAGCCGTCGGCCGCTGCCGCGACCGAGGTCGGCACCGTCGTCGACGCCGCCGACGGCATCGCGCACGTCGAGGGCCTTCCCGGCGTCATGGCCAACGAGCTCGTCCGGTTCGCCAACGGCGTCGAGGGCTTGGCGCTGAACCTCGACGAGAACGAGATCGGTGTCGTCGTGCTCGGCGACTTCTCGGGCATCAACGCCGGCCAGAAGGTCACCCGCACCGGTGAGGTGCTCTCCGTCGCCGTCGGCGACGGCTACCTCGGCCGCGTCGTCGACCCGCTCGGCAACCCGATCGACGGTCTCGGCGAGGTCGCGACCACCGGTCGCCGCGCGCTCGAGCTCCAGGCGCCGGGCGTCATGCAGCGCAAGAGTGTGCACGAGCCGATGCAGACCGGCATCAAGGCCATCGACGCCATGATCCCCGTCGGCCGCGGTCAGCGTCAGCTGATCATCGGCGACCGCCAGACCGGCAAGACCGCCATCGCGATCGACACGATCATCAACCAGAAGGCCAACTGGGAGTCGGGCGACGTCACCAAGCAGGTGCGCTGCATCTACGTCGCCATCGGTCAGAAGGGCTCCACCATCGCCTCCGTCAAGGGCGCGCTCGAGGATGCCGGTGCGATGGAGTACACGACGATCGTCGCGGCCCCGGCATCCGACCCTGCCGGCTTCAAGTACCTCGCCCCCTACACCGGCTCGGCCATCGGCCAGCACTGGATGTACGAGGGCAAGCACGTCCTGATCATCTTCGACGACCTGTCCAAGCAGGCCGAGGCGTACCGCGCCGTGTCGCTGCTGCTGCGCCGCCCGCCGGGCCGCGAGGCCTACCCCGGCGATGTCTTCTACCTGCACTCGCGTCTGCTCGAGCGCTGCGCGAAGCTCTCGGACGAACTCGGTGCGGGCTCCATGACGGGCCTTCCGATCATCGAGACGAAGGCCAACGACGTGTCGGCCTATATCCCGACGAACGTCATCTCGATCACCGACGGCCAGATCTTCCTGCAGTCCGACCTGTTCAACGCCAACCAGCGTCCCGCGGTCGACGTGGGCATCTCGGTGTCGCGCGTCGGCGGTGACGCCCAGGTCAAGTCGATCAAGAAGGTCTCCGGCACGCTCAAGCTCGAGCTCGCCCAGTACCGCTCGCTCGAGGCGTTCGCGATGTTCGCCTCCGACCTCGACGCCGCCTCGCGCCGTCAGCTCGAGCGCGGTGCGCGTCTGACCGAGCTGCTCAAGCAGCCGCAGTACGACCCGTACCCGGTCGAGGAGCAGGTGGTGTCGATCTGGGCCGGCACCAACGGCAAGCTCGACACCATCGAGGTCGAGGATGTGCTCCGCTTCGAGCGCGAGCTGCTCGACTACCTCAAGCGCAACACGACGATCCTCGACACGCTCCGCGACACCAACGTCTTCGACGACGCCACGGCTGCAGAGCTCGAGAAGGTCACCGACGAGTTCATCCTGGAGTTCCAGGGCGGCAAGGGCCAGGCCATCAACAAGCCGGGTCACGAAGAGGTCGCCGCCGCGCACGAAGAGGACGTCAACCAGGAGAAGATCGTCAAGGGCCGCCGCGGCTGATATGGGCGCACAACTCCGGGTCTACAAGCAGAAGATCGCTTCTGCTCAGACGACCAAGAAGATCACGAAGGCGATGGAACTCATCGCGGCTTCGCGCATTCAGAAGGCGATGGCGCGCGTGCGCGCATCCTCGCCCTTCGCGCGGGCCGTGACGCGCGCCGTCTCCGCCGTGGCGACCCACTCGAACATCCAGCACCCGCTCACGACCGAGCGCGAGACGATCCGCCGCTCGGCGGTGGTCATCTTCGCCAGTGACCGGGGCCTGGCCGGCGCGTTCAACTCGCAGATCCTCCGTGAGGGCCTGCAGTTGGGCGAGCTGCTGCGGTCGCAGGGCAAAGAGGTCGAGTACTTCCTCGTCGGCCGCAAGGCCGTCGGCTACTTCCAGTTCCGTCGCATGTCGGCGGCGGGGGAGTGGACCGGCGACACCGACACCCCGCACTTCAACACCGCCGAGCAGATCGCGGGCGCCCTCCTGGACGCCTACGACCGCGGCGGCGAGGAGCAGGGCGGCGTCGACGAGATCCACCTCGTCTACAACCGCTTCGTCAGCATGATGACGCAGGAGCCCGAGACGGTGCGCCTGCTGCCGCTGGAGGTCGTGGAGGCCGACGAGGTGGAAGCCGCCACTTCCGCTCCGAACGCGGTGTACCCGCTGTACGAGTTCGAGCCGAGCCCCGAGGTCGTCCTCGACGCGCTGCTGCCGGTGTACGTGCAGAGCCGCGTGTTCAACGCGCTGCTGCAGTCCTCGGCCGCCAAGCACGCCGCGACGCAGAAGGCGATGAAGAGCGCGAGCGACAACGCCGACAAGCTCATCACCGACTACACCCGGCTGCGCAACAACGCGCGTCAGGCCGAGATCACCCAGCAGATCGCCGAGATCGTCGGCGGCGCCGACGCGCTCGCGTCGGGCAAGTAAGCCGCGACGGCATCCAGACCACACCGAAAGAGACAGACAATGACTGCCACCGCCACCGCCGAAAAGGCCGAGACGACGGTCGTCGGGCGCGTCGCACGCGTCACCGGCCCGGTCGTCGACATCGAGTTCCCGCACGATGCGATCCCCGACATCTACAACGCGCTGAAGACGACGATCACGATCGGCGACGAGTCCACCGAGATCACGCTCGAGGTCGCCCAGCACCTCGGCGACGACCTCGTCCGCGCCATCTCGCTGAAGCCCACCGACGGCATGGTCCGCGGCCAGGAGGTGCGCGACACCGGCGGCCCCATCACGGTTCCGGTCGGTGACGTCACCAAGGGTCGCGTGTTCAACGTCACCGGTGACGTGCTGAACGCCGAGCCGGGCGAGACGATCGAGGTCACCGAGCGCTGGGGCATCCACCGCCAGGCGCCGAACTTCGACCAGCTCGAGTCGAAGACCCAGATGTTCGAGACCGGCATCAAGGTCATCGACCTGCTCACCCCGTACGTGCAGGGTGGCAAGATCGGCCTCTTCGGCGGCGCGGGCGTCGGCAAGACCGTCCTCATCCAGGAGATGATCCAGCGCGTCGCGCAGGACCACGGCGGTGTGTCGGTGTTCGCCGGCGTCGGCGAGCGCACCCGTGAGGGCAACGACCTCATCCACGAGATGGAGGAGGCGGGCGTCTTCGACAAGACCGCGCTCGTGTTCGGTCAGATGGACGAGCCGCCGGGGACGCGTCTGCGCGTGGCCCTGTCGGCGCTGACGATGGCGGAGTACTTCCGCGACGTGCAGAAGCAGGACGTGCTGCTGTTCATCGACAACATCTTCCGCTTCACGCAGGCCGGTTCCGAGGTCTCGACCCTCCTCGGTCGCATGCCGTCCGCGGTGGGTTACCAGCCCAACCTCGCCGACGAGATGGGTGTGCTCCAGGAGCGCATCACCTCGACCCGCGGTCACTCCATCACCTCGCTCCAGGCGATCTACGTGCCCGCCGACGACTACACCGACCCCGCGCCGGCGACGACGTTCGCGCACCTCGACGCGACGACCGAGCTCAGCCGTGAGATCGCGTCGAAGGGTCTGTATCCTGCCGTCGACCCCCTGGCATCCACCAGCCGCATCCTCGACCCGCGCTACATCGGCGCCGACCACTACCGCGTGGCGACCGCCGTGAAGCAGATCCTGCAGAAGAACAAGGAACTGCAGGAGATCATCGCGATCCTCGGTGTCGACGAGCTCTCCGAAGAGGACAAGGTCGTCGTGGCCCGCGCCCGCCGTATCCAGCAGTTCCTCTCGCAGAACACCTACATGGCGAAGAAGTTCACCGGCGTCGAGGGCTCCACGGTCCCGATCAAGGAGACGATCGAGTCGTTCGACGCGATCGTCAAGGGTGACTTCGACCACGTCGCCGAGCAGGCGTTCTTCAACGTCGGCGGCATCGGCGACGTCGAGGAGAAGTGGGCGAAGATCCAGAAGGAGAACAGCTGACATGGCTCTGACCGTCACCCTCGTCTCCGCCGAGGAGGAGGTCTGGCACGGCGAGGCCTCCCTCGTCGTGGCGAAGACCGTCGAGGGCGAGATCGGCTTCATGTCGGGCCACGAGCCGGTGCTGGCGATCCTCGCCGAGGGCCAGGTGCGCATCACCCAGGCCGACGGCTCCAAGGTGATCGCGAGCGCCGACGACGGGTTCCTGTCGATGGAGAACGACGAGCTCACCATCGTCGCCGGACACGCCAGCCTGCAGTCCTGATCACCTCCCGCCGAGAAACCACTTTCCGCTCGAGAAACCACGTCACGCGTGGTTTCTCCCGCGGGGAGTGGTTTCTCGCATGAAAGGGCACGGATGCTGATCTTGCTGCCGCCGAGCGAGACCAAGCGACCCGGGGGCCGGGCGCGCCCCCTCGACCTCGGCTCCCTCGCGCTGCCGCAGCTCGCGCCGCAGCGCGCGGCGGTGATCGAGGCGCTGGGCGCCCTGAGCGCCGACGAGGACGCCGCCGCGCGCGTGCTGAAGCTGTCACCCCGCCAGCGCGGCGAGATCGCCGGCAACGCCCTGCTGCGCACGGCGCCGACGCTCCCCGCTGTCGACCGCTACACGGGGGTGCTCTACGACGCGCTGGATGCCGGGACGCTCGACGGAGCCGCGCGGCGGTGGCTCGGCGGCCACGTCCTCATCCACTCCGCGCCGTTCGGCCCGGTGGGAGCGCTCGACGCCATCCCGGCGTACCGACTCGCCGCCGGCACGACGTTGCCGGGCCTGCCGCCGCTGCGCCGGCTGTGGGCCGACGCCGTCACCGACGCCCTGGCCGCGGCGGCGCCGACGTTCGTGCTCGACCTGCGCTCGGAGGCGTACGCGGCGCTCGGGCCGGTGCCCGCCGGCATCCGTTCGGCGTACCTGCGTGTCGTCACGCGCGGCGACGACGGCACGACGCGCGCGCTCAACCACTTCAACAAGCACGCCAAGGGCGACCTCGTGCGGGCTCTGGCGGCCTCGCGGCCCCGCGTCGCGACGGCGCAGAGCCTCATGGACTGGGCGGGCGCTACCGGCCTGGAACTCCGCGCCGGAGCGGACGGCGAGCTCGACCTCGTCGTGTGAGCTCAGCGCCGCGTGTTCGCCGCCGTGCGCTCGGTGTTCTCGGCGATCGCGACGAGGGCGACACCCGCTTCGATCACGAAGCGGAGCACGACGACCGCGAGGAACGCCAGCACCGGGACGACGATGATCGTCGACACGATCAGCGCGATGCCGCCGCCCGGGTTCCACCACAGGGCGCCGATGCCCGACACGATGCCGCCGACGAACGCCGCGACGAACGAGATGCCGATGGCGACGAGCCCCACGAGGTAGAACACGCTCGCCAGCCGACGCGTGATGAACCGGGTGAAGGTCAGGTCGAACAGCGCGGCGAGGAAGCCGCGCCCGATGTCGTCGAGGTCGCCGACCAGGCGCGGGACGCCGGTGTCGTCGACCCCGGCGATGCCCACGGTGTCCTCGCCGCCCGCGGGGGTCGCGCCGGCGCGCGCCGCCTCGGCGGCGGGTCGGTCCGGCAGCGGCGGCGGGGTGGGGGTGTTCGCGTCGGTCATGGGGTCCTCCCTGTGGATGCTGTGGCCAGGCTACCGGGTCGTCGCGTTCTCGCAGCGCGAGGTCGGGCAGTTCGGGGCGCCGTCGCTGATCACCCGCAACACCAACGACGTACAGCAGGTGCAGATGCTCGTGCAGATGTCGGCGACGGTCATGGTGTCGGCCGCCATGCTCGCGATCGGCGGCATCGTGATGGCGGTGCGCCAAGACGTGGGCCTGTCGTGGCTGATGGCCGTCTCGGTGCCGGTGCTGCTGGTGATCGTCTCGCTCATCGTCGTGCGGATGGTGCCCGCGTTCACGAAGATGCAGGCGCGCATCGACCGCATCAACCAGATCATGCGGGAGCAGCTCACCGGCATCCGCGTCGTCCGTGCCTTCGTCCGCGAAGACGAGGAGCGCACCCGCTTCACGGCGGCGAGCGCGGACGCCATGGTGACCGGGCTGCGCGCGGGCAATCTCATGGCGCTGAAGTTCCCGGCCGTCATGCTCGTCATGAACGTGAGCGTCAGCTCGTGACGATCGCGCGCGCGTTCCTCGCCGACCCCCGCATCCTCATCCTCGACGAGGCGACCAGCTCGGTCGACACGCGCACCGAGCTGCTGATCCAGCGCGCCATGTCGCGGCTGCGGGCCGACCGGACCGCGTTCGTCATCGCGCACCGGCTGTCTACGATCCGCGACGCCGACCTCATCCTGGTGATGGAGGACGGCGCGATCGTCGAGCAAGGCGCACACGACGAACTGCTGGCCGCGCATGGCGCGTACCGCCGGCTGTACGACGCGCAGTTCGAAGCCGCCATCGACGAGGGCGATGCGGCGCCCGGCACGCCCGTCGCGCCGTGGGCGGGGGAGGCGTCCACTAGAGTGTGACCGTGCCCGAAGCCGCGACCCAGTCGCGCACCGTCCCGCTGCAGGACGGTGCGCTGGAACTGCAGTGGTCGGCGATCACCCACACCGGTCGCCGCCGCGAGGTGAACCAGGACGCCGTGCTCGCCGAGTATCCGCTGTTCGTCGTGGCCGACGGTATGGGCGGCCACATTGGCGGCGAGATCGCGAGTTCCCGCACGATCGAGCGGCTGCGCGCCGTCGTCGGCAAGGGCGAGGTGACGCCGAAGACGATCGAGAAGGCGCTGGCCCGGGCCGTCGCCGACATCGCCTCCCACCCCGAAGCCACCGACGACGGGACCGGCACGACGGTCACCGGCGTGTACCTCGACACCTCCACCCCCGAACCGACGTGGGTGACTCTCAACATCGGGGACTCGCGGGTGTACCTGTTCCGCGACGGCGGGCTCGCGCAGGTCACGACCGACCATTCGGTCGTCCAGGAGCTCATCTCCGCGGGGCGCCTCAGCCCCGAGGAGGCCGAGAACCACCCCTACGGCAACGTGATCACCCGCGCCGTCGGGCCGTCGGACGGCGTCTCGCCGGACTACGTGCGTCTCGAGGTGCAGGACGGCGACCGGTTCGTGGTGTGCAGCGACGGTCTCACGAAAGAACTCACCGACTACGGCATCCTGCACTTCCTGCTGCAGCACGAGGACCCCACCGAGGCCGCGGTCGACATGCTCGAGGCGGCGCTGGAGAACGGCGGGCGCGACAACATCACGATCATCGTGCTGAACGTGCGCCGCATCGCCTCCTCCCCAGCGGCCGACTGACGCGAGTCCTCCACCGATCCGCCCTTTCGGGCGCCGCGCGGCGCGGCGACGCGCTTGACTGTCGCGCATGCATCACGAGGACCTCGACACGGATGCCGGCGACGCGATCCGGCTGCCCGCACCCCCGCCGGCGCCACCGCGACCGGCGATTCCGCTCCTCACCGCCGTCGTGCCCGTCATCGGCGCCGTGGTCCTCTGGCGGCTGACAGGTTCGGTGTATTCGCTCTGGTTCGCCGCCCTCGGCCCGGTGCTGGCGATCGCCGGGTTCGCCGACGGGCTGCGCGGATCGCGACGCGTCGCCCGCCGGGCACGCCGTCAGGCGACGACGGAACTGGCCGCGATCGACGCGGCGCTCGCCGAGCGTCACGCCGACGAACGTCGCCGGGCCTGGGCGCGGACGCCCGACGTCGCGGGATACTGCGCCGCGCCCGGCGAGATCTGGCGTCAGGTTCCGGGGCGGGAGGAGGTCGTCGTCGTCGGTCGCGGCACCGCCCGGAGCGCGGTGCGCGTGGACGGCGAGCCGCACGACGACGCCGCCCGCGCCGTGCGGCGACGCGCGCGGCTGCTCGAGGACGCGCCCGTCGCGGTGCCGCTGCAAGCGGGCATCGCGGTCTGCGGACCCGCACCCGCCGCCGCGGCGGTCGCGCGGGCGCTCGCGCTGCAGGTGTGTCTCGCGCATCCGCCGGGCCGTGTGCGCGTCGTGGGTGCCGGGGAGCGGGATGCCGACGCGCTGCCGGCGCGGCTGCCGCAGCGCGAGGCCGCCGGCGGCGCGACCCTGCTCGTGGCACCGCACGGGCGCAGCGTGCCGGACGACGTCGACATCCCGATCGTGCGCGTCGCGGACGGCGCGCCCCCGCCACCGCGGTGCGCGGCGGTGCTGACGCTGACGGCGCCGGGGCGGGCGCGGCTGGAGCACGGCGGCGCCACGCGCGAGATCCGCGTCGAGGCGGTGTCCGCCGGTCAGGCGCTCACCGTCGCCGACGAACTCGCGGCGCGGGCCGCGCAGCTGGGGCAGCGGATCGACGGGGCGGTCGCGTTCGCGGATCTGCCCGCCGCGGCGCCGTCGGCGGAATCGTTGGCGACGTGGATCGGATCGTCCGGGGGAGAGGCCGTCCTCGTCGATCTCGTCGCCGACGGCCCTCATGCCGTCGTCATCGGGGTCACCGGGTCGGGCAAGAGCGAGCTGCTGACCACCTGGGTCGCGGGGATGTGCCGCGGCCGCAGCGCGCGGGAGGTCTCGTTCCTGCTCGTCGACTTCAAGGGCGGCCGCACCTTCGACGCACTCGCCGGTCTGCCGCACGTGGCGGGGGTGCTGACCGACCTCGATGACGCCGAGGCGCTCCGCGCCGTCGAGAGCCTGCGCGCCGAGATCCGGCACCGCGAGCGGGTGCTCGCCGAGGCCGGGGCGCGGGAGATCGGCGATGACCCCGGCATCCTGTCGCGCCTCGTGATCGTCGTCGACGAGTACGCCGCGCTCGTGGCCGCCCACCCGGGGCTTCACGAGCTGTTCGGTGACATCGCCGCGCGCGGCCGCGCGCTCGGCATGCACCTGGTGCTCGCCTCGCAGCGCGCCGCCGGATCGTTCCGCGACGCGGTGCTCGCCAACGCGCCGCTGCGGATCGCGCTGCGGGTGACCGATGCCGCCGACTCGCGCGCCGTGCTCGGCACCGACGAAGCCGCGCACCTGCCCGGCGCGCCCAGCGCCCGGGGCGTGGCGTTCGTGCGTCGAGCCGCCGACTCCGCGGCTCTCCGCGTACGCGTCGCACGGTGCGCGCCCGGCGATCTCGCCGCGGTCGCCGGTTCGGCGCCCACGGCCGAGCGTGCCCGGGCGCCGTGGCTGCCCGCGCTCCCCGCCCTCGTGCCGCTGTCGCGCGTCGCGGAACCCGGTCGGATCGCGCTCGGACTCGTCGACGAGCCCGAGCATCAGCGGCAACCGGCGCTGCTGCTGCCGGGCGTGGTGGCGGCGGCGGGCGGGGCGAATGCTGCGGTCGGGGGTGCATCAGGCGGGGACGCCGTCGGCGCGTGCGGCGGGTTCGCTGTGGTGGGAGCGTCGGGCAGCGGTCGCACGACGCTGCTGCGGACGGTCGCGGCCCAGCATCCGCGGGTCATGTGGGTCCCCGCCGACCCGGAGGGGGCGTGGGACGCGCTGGCCGCGGTGGATGCGGCGCCGGGCGGGACGGCGCTGCTCGTCGACGATGCCGACGTCATCGCCGGTCGATTGCCCGCCGAGTACGCCGCGGAATGGCTGGCGCGGCTGGAGCGCGCCGCGCGCGAGGCGCGCGGCCGGGGGATGCTCGTCGTCGTGGCGGCAGCGCGTGTGTCGGGTGCGCTGTCGCGGACGATCGAGCTTCTGCCGGGGCGGGCGCTGCTGCCGCTGGCCTCCCGCGCCGATCACGTCGCGGCGGGTGGCGAATCGGCCGACTACGCCGGCGATCAGCCGCCCGGACGCGGCCGGTGGGGGCGGCGGCTCGTGCAGTTCGCGATGCCGGATGCGCCGCCGGCCGGCGCGGCGTTCCCGGCCGCGGTCCCGGGCTCGGCCCGGGGTGCGGCGCAGGGTGCGGGGCCGAGTGCTGTGCCCGATGCTGTGCCCGGTGCTGTGCCCGGCGCCGCCGGGGGTGCGGCATCCGGGCAGCCGCGATCCTGGCGGCCCGGGCGGACGCCCACGGCCCTCGTGCTGCCACCCGGGGTGTCGGCCGAGCGGTTCGCCGGCGGAGGCGTGCGCCTGTCCACGGTGGACGAGGCCGCGGCATCCGCCGGTCCTGCCGGGGCGACCGCGGCGGGCGCCGGATCGGCTGCGGCGGGCACCGGAGCGGCTGCGGCGCCGGGGACCGTCGTCTGGGGCACGCCGGAGGCGTGGCTCGGGCAGTGGCGGCTGCTCGCCGCGATGCGGGCGGCGTGCGACGTCGTGATCGCGGCGGAGTGCGCGCCGGAGTACCGCTCCCTCACCGGGCGGCGCGAGCTGCCGCCGTACGCCAGCCCCGGCGCGGGTCGTGCGTGGCTGCTTCGTCCGGGCGGCGACGTCGCGCGCGTCGTCCTGCCGCGGTGACCGCGGCTGGCGCCGATCGGGCCGCCCGCGCTCCCGTCGCGGTCAGACGAGGACGTCCTCGAGAGCGGCGGCCGACAGGTCGTGCGCCGCGGCGACACCGGCATTGACGGCGTGGCCGCCCGCCGTGTTCAGGCCGAGCGCCAGCGCGGGGTCGGTGCGCAGCGCCTCGCGCCATCCCGCCGAGGCGATCCGACGGACGTAGGGCAGTGTCGCGTTGGTCAGCGCCGAGGTCGACGTGTTCGGCACGGCGCCGGGCATGTTGGCGACGCAGTAGAACACGCTGCCGTGCACCGGGAAGGTCGGATCGGCGTGCGTGGTCGGATGGGTGTCCTCGAAGCATCCGCCCTGGTCCACGGCAATGTCGACGAGCACCGAACCGGGCCGCATCCGCGCGACCATGTCGTTGGTCACGAGCTTCGGCGCCTTCGCGCCCGGGATGAGCACCGACCCGATGACGAGGTCAGAGCCGACAACGGCGCGGTCGAGGTCCAGCGGGTTCGATGCGGCGGTCTTGACGCGCCCCTGGAAGTGGTCGTCGAGAAAGCGCAGGCGCTGGATGTTCGTGTCGAAGATGGTGACGTCCGCCCCCAGCCCTGCAGCGATCACGGCGGCGTTGGCGCCCGCGACGCCGCCGCCGATGACCGTGACGGATGCCGGGCGGGTGCCCGGCACGCCCGACATCAGCAGTCCGAGTCCGCCCGCGGAGCGCAGCAGCGTCGCCGCCCCCACGGTCGGGGCGAGACGTCCCGCGACCTCGCTCATCGGCGCGAGCAGCGGCAGCGTGCCGCCCGGCAGCTGCACGGTTTCGTAGGCGATCGCGGTGACGCCGTCGGCGAGCAGGCGCTCGGTCAGTGGTCGATCGGCCGCCAGGTGCAGATAGGTGAACAGCACGAGGTCGTCGCGGAAGTAGTCGTACTCCGCGGCGATCGGCTCCTTCACCTTCAGCAGCAGTTCGGCGCGCGCCCAGATCTCGGCGGGGTCGTCGAGCAGGATCGCGCCGGCCGCGGCATACTCGTCGTCGCTCATCGACGAGCCGGCGCCGGCGCCGCGCTGCACCGCGACCTCGTGGCCGGCGGCGGTGAGGTCATGGACCCCCGCGGGGGTCAGGGCCACCCGGTACTCGTTGTTCTTGATCTCGGTGGGGACACAGATGCGCATGAGACTCCTCCTTGAGTCCGTCGGCCTCGTGAGCGTCGGGACGGCTATATCGTCGGCCGGATGAGGCCGACCGGGTTTCCGCCGCCGGTCACGGTCAATGGAAGCTGGGTGATCACGCCGGCGACATCGGCGGCCGCGAGGGCGCCGGCGCGTACGAGCAGCGTGAGGGCGATGGCGGTCGCGGCGCGTCCGCTGCCGTCGAGCACCTTGAGGGCGACGGTCACCCCGTTCGGCGCGGTCATGATCATGACGCCTTCGGCGCCGCCCTTCGCGAACACGCCCAGGCGCTCGATGGCGATCGTGTCGGGGCGTCCAGGGCCGTCGATGGCCCACGGGTTCTCGCGCACCGCCCGCACGAGCGTGCCCGCCAGACGGTGCAGCCCGAACGGCGAGCGTTCGGAGGCGGTGCCGATGCGGTGCGCGGCGCGCGCGAGCGCCGTCAGGCTCATCGCGTGCACGGGTGCGCCGCAGCCGTCGACGGCGGTCGCGGCGACCTTCGCGCCCGTCAGCCGCTCGACGACCTCGCGGATGTGCAGCTGCAGCGGATGCTCGGGATCGAGATACCCGGCGGTGTCCCAGCCGCGCGCGACGCAAGCGGCCAGCATGGTGGCGTGCTTGCCGGAGCAGTTCATGCGCACCCGCTCCGGCCGGCCGAGCTCGCGGACCATCTCGTCGCGAGTGGCGGTATCGGTGGGCCAGGACGGCGGGCAGCCGAGGTCGTCTTCGCCGAGGCCGGCGGAGTGGAGGATGTCGCGGACGACGGCGACGTGACGGTCGGTGCCCGCGTGGCTCGCGGTGGCCAGGGCGAGGCGCTCGCCGTCCAGCGTCACGCCGGCGGTGAGGCACCCGAGGGCCTGCAGCGGCTTGAGGCTGGAGCGGGGGAGGATCGGCGTGTCGACGTCGCCGAGCGTGGTCTGGACCACGCCGTCCGGGTCGAGCACGATCGCCGCTCCCGCGTGGCGCGACTCCACGAAGCCGCTGCGCTCGACGACGGCGAGCTCGACGGCCCCGGTCACCGGAAAGGTCTCTGCCACCCCGTCAGCCTATCGTCGCGCGCCGTTCCGGCCGGGGTGGCCCGAGTGGTGGTGCCGTGGTGGTGCCGGGGGTGCCGGGGTGGTGCCGGGGTGGTGCCGGCATCCGCCCGTGCATCCTGGCACCGTGGCAGACTGACCGGATGCTGGGTGAACATCGCTACGCGCTGCGCAGTCGCTGGACGGGCAACCGGGGAACCGGGACGAGCGGATACCGCGACTACGACCGCTCGGTCACGATCTCGATCGACGGCAAGCCGGACCTCGCCGCCTCGAGCGACCGCCCGTTCCGCGGCGACGGCGCGAAGTGGAACCCGGAGGATCTGCTGCTGGCGGCGCTGTCGGAGTGTCACCTGCTGTCGTACCTGCACGCGTGCGTGCAGGCGGGCGTCGTCGTCGTCTCCTACGACGACGACGCGACGGGGCTCATGACCGAGGACGGCCGCGGCGGCGGAGCGTTCACCGAGGTGACGCTGCATCCGCGGGTCGTGGTGGCGTCGGCATCCATGATCGAGCCGGCCGAGGCCGCGCACGCGCAGGCTCACGAGTGGTGTTTCATCGCCAACTCGGTGAACTTCCCGGTGCGCCACGACGCCGTGGTCACCGCCCTCGGCGACTGACGCGCCGCGCTGCGCGTGCCGCGGTGCGCGGCGCGCCGCCGCGGCCAGCGCTCCGTGGTCGCGGCCCGCGCCCTGTGGCCCGCGGCCGATCCCGTTCCGGGGTCTGCCCGCGCTCCGCGGCCGACCCGCGGCCCGCACCCGATCCCGTTCCGGGGCGATGCTGTTCCGAAAGCAGGCTGAATCGACCCCGCAGCCGCCCTTGAGCGTCCCGACGCACTGTTCAGCCTGCTTTCGCGACACGATCGCACCGTCAGATGGTCGCGCGAGCCGCGAGCAGGCCGACGATCGCGGCTCGGACCTCGTCCGAATGCCAGAGGATGTCTTCGGCGATCGGCCGGTAGGTGGCGTATCCGCGGGCGGCGGCCGCCTGGTCGCGGCGCCGGTCCCGCTTCTGGTCCGCCCACGACGAGTGGTGCTCCTCGCTGTCGCACTCGATGATGAGCCAGCCGTTCACCACGAAGTCGACCCTCCCGACGCCGGCGATCACGACCTGGATGTCGAAGACGCATCCGATCGAACGCAGGATCAAGCGCATGAGGGTCTCCGGCCCCGATTCCGCCCGTGAATCCAGGAGTCGCCGCAGCCGCCGGTAGCGGCGGGGCAGAGCCGCGAACAGTTCGTCCAACTCGTCGTGCGGGAAGACGCCGAGGTGCAGCGCCGAGTCGATGGTGGCGATCGCCGCGCGGGGTGGCTGGCAGAGGACCGCCTCACGCAGCGCGTCGAAGACGTCCACGCTCATCGACCGCGGATGCGGCGTGCGCGACAGCTGCTCGCGATGTACACGGCCGTGCGCGCTCATCGCGGGCAGGCGCGCCGCGTCCGCGGTGACGTGGATGTGCCGTGTCGAATGGTCCAGGACGAAGACGCCGCGTCGGCGCAGCTCCGAGATGCAGGCGAGCCGCCCGCGCGTCCGTCCCGCCTCGACGCAGTCGGCGTCGGTGTCGGCCGTGCAGTAGGCGCCGCGGCGCACCGTGACCAGCCTGCCGAGGCCGGCGGCGGTGCGGATGTCGCGGCCGCGCCATCCCCGTTCCACCAGGTCGCGGGTGCGGAAGAAGGAGGGGGCAGGGCCGGCGTCCGGCGGACGGGATCTGAACATGACGGTCAGCCTTGTCCCCCGCGGCCCTGCGGTGCGGCGGGAGAGGCCGAACTGTGGAGAGATCGCCGAAACCGCGACCTGGGGAGAGAGCGATGAGCCGTGCGCGGTGGCGACGTTCGACGGGCGCGCCGTCGCGAAAGCAGGCTGAAACGGTCTCGGTGGGGGCCGTGGCGGCCGAATCGGTCGATTCAGCCTGCTTTCGGAACGCCGTCCCGCGGTCAGCGGCGTTCGGGGAGTCGACCGCGCGATGTCGGCGTGGGTGGGGCGCGCCGTCGCGAAAGCAGGCTGAAACGGTCTCGGCGGGGCTCGCGACGGCCGAATCGGTCGTTTCAGCCTGCTTCCGGAACGCCGTCCCGCGGTCAGCGGCGTTCGGGGAGTCGGCGCGGCGCGCGGCGGCGGCGTGGGTGGGGCGCGCCGTCGCGAAAGCAGGCTGAAACGGTCTCGGCGGGGCTCGCGACGGCCGAATCGGTCGTTTCAGCCTGCTTTCGGAACGCCGACCCGCAGCCAGCGGCCCCCGCGACGCAGACCCGGGGTCAGCGGCGCTCGTGCGGGAGCACCTGCTTGAGGCGTTCCACCGGGTTCGCGGCGGGCGCCTCGTTGTAGGCGTTCGCCAGCTCCTGACCCGACAGCGCATGGATGGCCGCCATGATCTCGTCGGTGGCGAGGCGCCGGGCCTTGCCCGACTCCGCCGATCCGTGGTGCGAGAGGTCGAGCGGCTCGCCGAAGCGCACCGTCACGCGCGGACGCAGCCGCGGGAACTTCGCCCCGACCGGCATGATCTCGTTCGTGCCGACGAGCCCGACCGGGATGACCGGCGCGCCGGTCTGCAGCGCGAGGAACGCGACGCCGGTGCGACCCTTGTACAGCCGGCCGTCGAGCGACCGGGTGCCCTCGGGATAGAGCGCGGTCGACCATCCGGCCTCGAGCATGCGACGCTGCTGGTCGAGCGCATCCAGCGCCGCCTGCCCCGCGCCGCGCTGCACCGGGAACGCACCGACGGCGTAGAAGAACTCCCGCGAGAACCAGCCCTTCACACCCTTGCCGTCGAAGTAGCTCGACTTGGCGAGAAAGCGCACCGGGCGGGGAGCGGCCATCGGGATGACGAACGAGTCGATGAACGACAGGTGGTTGCTCGCCAGGATGACCGCGCCCTTGCGCGGGAAGTTCTTGCGGCCCTCGATGCGCGGCCGGTAGATGAGACGTGCGAGCGGGGCGATCACCCAACGGCCCAACACGTACGTCGCGCCGATGCCGGGGACCTGACCCTCGTCGATGTCACTCGCCGCGGGGGGCTCCGAACCGGGTGCGTCGGCAGCGGGAGTCGGGGCGGTCACCAGACGAGGGTACTCCCGAATCCATTCCGCTTCGCGCATGGCGGGCGAGGCGATGCTCCCAGCGGGCACAGAAGAAAGTGCGCCAGGATGGTGGGGTTCCCGTCTCCCCTTCTGTGAGGTCTTCTCTTGCGCCTGCGCCCGTTCGCCGCCCTGTCCGCCGCCGCCGTCTCGGTCGTTCTGCTCGCTGGGTGCTCCGGCCTGGGCGGAGGCAACACGAGCGCGTCGCCGAGTGCGACGGATGCCGCCGCGGTCGACCTCTGCGACGCGCAGGCCCCCGCCGGCGCCGCCTCCGACGCCGTCACCGTCTCGGGTGATGCCGGCGCGGCCCCGACGGTGGCGTTCACCTCGCCGCTCGATGTCAGCGAACTGCAGGCCACCGTCGTGTCGGAGGGATCGGGCACGCCCATCACGGCAGGAGACTTCGTCTCGTACGCGATGACGGCGTACGACGCCGACAGCGGCGAGGAGATCGGTCAGATCGGCTACGAGCCCGGGCAGCTCATGCCCACGCAGATCTCCGCCGACAGCCCGCTCGGCCAGGTGCTGGGCTGCGGTGCGCCCGGCGAGCGCGTCGTCGCCGCGTTCCCGGCGAGCGAGTCGTCGGCCGCTCAGGTGTACGTGGTCGACCTGCTGAGCATCGTGCCGAGCGCGGCATGGGGCGAGGAGCAGGCCCCCGTCGAGGGGATGCCGACCGTCGCGCTCGCCGACAACGGCGCCCCCACGATCACCCTGCCCGGTGGCGACGCGCCCACCGAGACGCAGGTCGCGGTGCTGAAGAAGGGCGACGGCTACACGGTTCAGACCGGCGACCAGGTGCTCGTGCAGTACACGGGCGTGCGGTGGTCGAACGGCGAGACGTTCGACTCCACCTGGGACAAGGGTGGCGTGCCCACGTCGTTCTCGACGACGGGCGTCGTCACGGGCTTCCAGAAGGCTCTCGAAGGGCAGACCGTCGGGTCCCAGGTGCTCGTGGTGATGCCTCCCGCCGAGGGCTACGGAGAGGGCGAGATCAACTCGACCGACCTGAAGGGCGAGACCCTCGTCTTCGTCGTCGACATCCTCGGCGCTCAGCAGGCGACGCCGACCTCGACCGAGTGATCGCGCCCGGCCGGGCGTACGGCGCCCGGCCGCTACGCCCCGGTCGCGCTCGATAGGCTGATCGTCATGCGCCGCATCCTGATCCTCGGCTCCACCGGCTCGATCGGGACGCAGGCGCTCGACGTCATCCGCGACCGCCGCGACCGCTTCGAGGTGGTGGGTCTCGCTGCCGGCCGCAACGCCGACCTGCTCGCCGCGCAGGCGGCCGAGTTCGGTGTCGCGCACACTGCCCTGGGAGTGGATGCCGCCGAGCAGCTCGTCCGCGACGTCGACGCCGACGTGGTGCTCAACGGCATCACGGGATCCGTGGGCCTCGGGCCGACGCTCGCGGCGCTCGAGGCCGGCCGCACGCTCGCCCTCGCCAACAAGGAGTCTCTCATCGTCGGCGGTGAGCTCGTGACGGCGCTCGCCGCCCCCGGTCAGATCGTGCCGGTCGACTCCGAGCACTCGGCGCTGGCGCAGGCGCTGCGCGCGGGGACGGATGCCGAGGTGCGACGGCTCGTGGTCACGGCATCCGGCGGCCCCTTCCGCGGCCGCAGTCGCGCGGAGTTGGCAGCGGTCACGCCGGCGCAGGCGCTCGCGCACCCCACGTGGGATATGGGGCGCGTGGTGACGACCAACTCGGCGACCCTCGTCAACAAGGGGCTCGAGGTCATCGAGGCGCACCTGCTGTTCGGCATCGACTACGACGCCATCGACGTCGTCGTCCACCCGCAGTCGATCGTCCACTCCATGGTGGAGTTCGTCGACGGCTCCACGATCGCGCAGGCGTCGCCGCCCGACATGCGCTTGCCGATCTCGCTCAGCCTCGACTGGCCGCACCGCGTCGCCGGTGTCGGCGCGCCGCTGGACTGGACGACGGCGCAGTCGTGGACGTTCGAACCGCTCGATGAGACGGCCTTCCCCGCCGTCGCGCTCGCGAAGCAGGTGGGCCGCGCCGGCGCCACCTACCCCGCCGTCTTCAACGCGGCCAACGAGCAGGCCGTGGACGCGTTCCACGACGGCAGGCTGGGCTTTCCCGGCATCCTCGACACGATCGCCCGTGTCGTCGACGCGCACACGGCACCTGCCGAACTCACCCGGCAGACGCTCGCCGAGGCCGAGCGCTGGGCGCGCGACGCCGCCGACGCCGTCATCGCTGCCGCCGACTGACCGCGCGCCGGGGAGCGGTCAGTAGGTGACGAGGCCGTGCGCACGGAACTGCGCGCGCACCCGCTCCGTCGATTCCGGGGTCGGCGGCGGTGTGTCGGCGAGTTCGTAGGTGCGGCCCAGGGCCTCCCACTTGTCGCGACCCATCTGGTGGAACGGCAGCACCTCGACCCGGCTCACCGCACCGGGACGGATCTCGTTCAGCGATGCCGCGTACCGCGCGACCAGCTCGATGTTCTCGGCGTCGTCGGTGAGACCCGGGACGAGCACGAACCGCACCCAGATCTCGGGACCGCCCGCTCGCTCGGCCAGCCGCCGTCCGAAGGCGAGCGTGGGCTCCAGCTCGCGCCCGGTGACCTTCGTGTAGGTGTCGGGGTCGCCGCTCTTGACGTCCAGCAGCACGAGGTCGACGTCGTCGAGCAGGGCGTCGGATGCCGCGGCGCCCAGGTATCCGGACGTGTCGATGGCGGTGTGGACGCCGAGTTCCTTCGCGCCGCGGAGGATCCGCGCCGCGAAGGCGGGCTGCATCAGCACCTCGCCGCCGGAGAGGGTGATGCCGCCGCCGGTGGCGCGGAAGACGCCCGTGTACCGCGCGATGCGGGCCAGCAGCTCGTCGCTCGTGACCGGCTTGCCGTCCTTCATCGCGAGCGTGTCGGGATTGTGGCAGTACAGGCACTGCAGCGGGCAGCCGCTGAGGAACGTCGTCAGGCGCGTCCCCGGGCCGTCCACGGCGGTCACGAGCTCCCACGAGTGCACCGATCCGAGCCGGCCCTCGCGCATCGCGGTGAGACGCTCGTGCCGGTCGACGTCCTCGACGGTCCATCCGTCCAGGCCCGCGCCGGCCCGCCGCCCGGGCGCGGCGCCCTGGACGGGGAGGTCCAGGGCCACCACGTCCTCGGGAAGGACGGCGGGAAGCATCGTGGCGGCCATGATCGTCGGCTCCGGGGAGGGCTCAGACCGAGCCGTGGAAGGTCCGCGACAGCACGTCGAGCTGCTGCTCGCGGGTGAGCCGCACGAAGTTCACGGCGTAGCCCGAGACGCGGATCGTCAGCTGCGGGTAGTTCTCGGGGTGCTCCATGGCGTCTTCGAGCGTCTCGCGGTTCAGCACGTTGACGTTCATGTGATAGCCCTGCGACCCGACGTAGGCGTCGAGGAGACCGGCCAGGTTGTGCACCTGCTCGTCCTTCGTCCGGCCGAGCCCGGCGGGAACCACCGTGTTGGTCAGCGAGATGCCGTCCTGCGACTGGGCGTAGGGGAGCTTCGCGACCGAGAGGGCGGAGGCCAGCATCCCGTGCGTGTCGCGGCCGTTCATCGGGTTGGCGCCCGGGGCGAACGGCTCGCCGGCGCGGCGGCCGTCGGGCGTGTTGCCGGTGGCCTTGCCGTACACCACGTTGGAGGTGATCGTGAGCACCGACTGGGTCGGCAGCGCGTTGCGGTACATCGGGTGGCGGCGGATCTTCGCCATGAAGCGCTCGACGAGGTCGACGGCGATCGCGTCGGCCCGGTCGTCGTCGTTGCCGTACGTGGGGAACTCGCCGGTTGTCTCGTAGTCCACGACGATGCCGCGCTCATCGAACACGGGGGCGACCGTGGCGTACTTGATGGCCGAGAGCGAGTCGGCGGCGACCGACAGGCCGGCGATGCCGCAGGCCATCGTGCGCAGCACGTCCTTGTCGTGCAGCGCCATCTCGATGCGCTCATACGCGTACTTGTCGTGAGACCAGTGGATGCAGTTGAGGGCTTCGACATACGTCTCGGCGAGCCAGTCCATCGTCTTGTCGAACCGCGCCATGACGTCGTCGAAGTCGAGCGGGCCCTCACCCACCGGCGCGGTGGCCGGCGAGACCTGCTTGCCGGAGACCTCGTCGCGACCGCCGTTGATGGCGTAGAGCAGGGTCTTGGCGAGGTTCACGCGGGCGCCGAAGAACTGCATCTGCTTGCCGACCCGCATGGGGCTCACACAGCACGCGATCGCGGCGTCGTCGCCCCACGCGGGGCGGATGATCTCGTCGGACTCGTACTGCACCGCCGAGGTGTCGATCGACACCTGCGCGCAGTAGTCCTTGAAGCCCTGCGGCAGCTGCGGGCTCCAGAAGACCGTCATGTTGGGCTCGGGGGCGGGGCCCAGGTTGTAGAGCGTCTGCAGGTAGCGGAACGAGTTCTTGGTGACGAGCGGGCGCCCGTCCTCGCCCATGCCGCCGATCGTCTCGGTGACCCACGTCGGGTCGCCGGAGAAGAGCGCGTCGTACTCGGGGGTGCGCAGGAACCGGACGATCCGCAGCTTGATCACGAAGTCGTCGATGATCTCCTGCGCCTCGGTCTCGGTGAGCGTGCCGGCCTCGAGGTCGCGCTGGATGAAGATGTCGAGGAACGTCGACGTGCGCCCGAGCGACATGGCCGCGCCGTTCTGCTCCTTGACGGCGGCGAGGTAGGCGAAGTACAGCCACTGCACGGCTTCCTTGGCGGTCGTCGCGGGACCGGAGATGTCGTATCCGTAGGATGCCGCCATCTGCTTCAGTTCGCCGAGCGCGCGGATCTGCTCCGCGTGCTCCTCGCGCATGCGCACGACCTCTTCGCTGAACGGCGTGGTGTCCAGGCCCAGCTTGTCGACCTTCTTCGCGGCGATGAGCTGGTCGACGCCGTACAGCGCGACGCGACGGTAGTCGCCGATGATGCGCCCGCGGCCGTAGGCGTCGGGGAGGCCTGTGATGATGTGAGAGCTGCGCGCGGCGCGGACAGCGGGCGGGTAGACGTCGAACACGCCCTGGTTGTGCGTCTTGCGGTACTCGCTGAACACGGTCTTCAGGGTCTGGTCGACCTCGTAGCCGTAGGTCTCGAGGGCGCCCTCGACCATGCGCCATCCGCCGTTGGGCATGATGGCGCGCTTGAGCGGCGCGTCGGTCTGCAGGCCCACGATGACCTCGTCGCCCTCGGCAATGTAGCCGGGCGCGTGCGCCGTGATGCCGGCGGGGGTGTGGGTGTCGACGTCGTAGATGCCGTTCTCGCGCTCGGCGGGGAACATGCCCGCGAGCGTCTCCCAGATGCGGGTGGTGCGGGCGGTGGGGCCGGCGAGGAAGGTGGCGTCGCCGGTGTAGGGCGTGTAGTTGCGCTGGATGAAGTCGCGAACGTCGATCTCGTCCTGCCACGGGCCGGCGGTGAAGCCGGTCCAGGCTGCGGGCTGTGCGTCCTGGGCAGTGGTGGGGGTGACGGTGGTCATGACCCCAGGATAGAACCAGTGGTCAGACCACATAGCGAAGGCTTCGGAAAGCCACAACCGCCACGGCATTCGCGGGCGCTTCGTTGTGGCCTGACCACATACGCCATGGGCGACGCTCGTCGCGAGGTCAGCGCCAGTCGCGCGCGGGGTCCGACAGGGGGGTCTCGTCGGCCGGGTACGGCACGGGCCAGGACGGTTCCGGCACGGGCCACCCCGCGTCGCGCAGCGCGCGGCGGGCGAGCTCGCGCGCCGAGTACGGGGTCCGGACGCCGCGGATGTCGCGGTAGTCCTGGTGGCCGGGACCGGCCCACAGAATCGCGTCGCCCTCACCGACACGGGCGACGGCCTCGATGATGGCGCGCTCGGGCGGCGAGAACTCCAGGATCTCGGCATCGGGCCGGGCGCGCCGGGCGCCGTCGACGAGCGTCGCGCGGATGCTGTCGGGATCCTCGTGACGCGGATGGTGATCGGTCACGATCAGCAGATCGCTGCCCTCCACCGCCGTGCGCCCCATGTCCAGTCGCTTGGTCGCGTCGCGGTCGCCGTCGGCGCCGAAGACCATCACGACTCGGCCGGGGGTGACCCGCCGCACCGCGGCGAGCGTCTTCTCGAACGCATCGGGTGAGTGGCCGAAGTCGACGTAGACCGCGGGGCCGCGCTCGCCCGAGACGCGCTGCGTGCGGCCGGGGAGGTGCGCGTCGATGCGCTGTCCGTCGAGCGCGTCGGTCAGGCGCGCCCAGGGGTAGCCGGCCTCGAGGAGCATCACGATCGCGAGACCGGCGTTGGCGGCCATGTGTCGTCCGATCACCGGCACGGTCGTCGTCAGCGCACCGGCGGGGCCGGTGAGCGTGAACTCGGTGCCGTCCTGGCGCTCGGCGACGATCTCGACGGTCCAGTCGGCGGATGCCGCGGCAGCCGCCGCGATCGCGGGCGTGACGATCGTGACCGTCGGCACCTCGCTGCGGGCGGCGACTTCCGCGCCGTACGACGAGTCGAGGCACACGACGGCGCGACGGGACCGGTCGGGGCGGAACAGCGGCAGCTTCGCCTCGAAGTACTCCCGCATGTCGGCGTAGTCGTCGAGGTGGTCATGGGTGAGATTCGTGAATCCGGCGACGTCGAACACGATGCCGTCCACGCGGTGGCGGCTGAGCGCCTGCGCGCTGACTTCGACGGCGACGGCCTCGACGCCGCGCTCGCGCATGAGGGCGAGGAGGGCGTGGAACTCGGATGCCTCGGGTGTCGTCAGACGCGAGACGATGACCTCGCCGGCGATGTGGCGCTCCGCCGTCGACGACAGGCCTGTGACGACGCCGAGCTGCGCGAGGATGCCCTCGAGCAGGTGCGAGACGCTCGTCTTCCCATTGGTACCGGTCGTCGCGAGCAGCACCGGCAGGTTCTCGGCCGTGTCATAGACCCAGGCCGACAGGTCGCCGAGGAGCGCGCGCGGGTCGTCGACGACAACGACGGGCAGACCGGAGTCGGCGGCGATCGCCGCCCCCGCCTCGTCGGTGATGACGGCGACGGCACCGGTGGCCGCGGCCGCCTTCGCGAACTCGGCACCGTGCCGGTTGACGCCGCGGATCGCGACGAACGCCTCACCGGGGCGCAGGTCCGCCGTCGCGAGGGTGAGACCGGTCAGCTCGACCGCTGCCGCGTCGCCGCGGACATCGCCGCCGAAGCGTGCCGCGAGGTCGTCGAGCCGGCGACGGGGCGGGTGCGCCGGGCGCAGGACGGGCGGGAGGTGCGAGCCGGTAGTCATAGCGCTCCCATCCTCTCACCCCGCCCCGCACGCGGCGGGGTCGCCGCGCAGCCGCGGCGACCCCGCCGGTGCGGACCGGTTCGACCCGTTCCGAGCAGTGGCGCTCAGGCGCGCCGGCGGCGTCCGACCACGGCGACGACGAGCGCGGCGAGGGCGGCCACGAGCGCGCCGCCGCTCAGCCAGCGGGCGACCGGGTCGGCGTCGGATGCGGTGGCCGCGGCATCCGCCTCGTCGTGCGCGTGCTCGCCGTCGGTGGCGGCCTCGGTCGCGGCCCCGTGGCCGTGGCTGTCTCCCGCCGCGGCGACGGCGCCGACCGCGACGACCGGTGCGGGAGCGGCGAGGTCGTCCTCGGTCTGGCCGTCGCCGGCGACCTCGGACCAGTCGGTGGACCCGACCTCGCAGGTCTGCAGCACCGGGAAGGCGACGGCGGTGTTCGCGGCGGACGACGCGAAGATGACGTCGAGGGCGACCGAGGCGGCCACCCCGGTCTCCACCGGCGTGACGGCGGTGTAGGTGACGCTCGTCGGGATGCCGTCGTCGCCGACCTCCCGAGAGATGCTCCAGGCGCCGTCGAGCACCGGGGTCACCCCGTCGATGCCGTCGGGGATGGTGATCGTGATCGCGGTGGTCGGGGAGTCGTCGCAGCCGTGGCTGAACGAGAACGCCAGGCGCGTGGTGGCGCCGGCATTCGAGGTGTCGGGGGTGATGTGGACGTGGGCCGAGGCGGCGAGGGGTGCCGCGACGGCGAGGACGGCTCCGGCGAGGACGCCGGTGAGAAGGCGCGCGCGGCGGCGCGGGGACGTGCTGTTCATGAAGGTTTCTCTCTGTGTGTCGGGTGCGGCGGATGCCGCGAAGGCCATGCTCAGCGCGCGAGCGCGGGCGGCCCCCGACGGGACAGGGAGAAGGGCGGCAGCGTAGGCAGTGTCACCGGCAGCGGGGCCAGCGCGCGCACCCGCGGCGCCCGCGGGACGAGGGTGGGGGCGGCGGGGCGCGGCAGGAGGCGGCGGATGCCGCGGGCGAGCGCCGCCAGCATCCGCTCGCCGCGCGCGAGGAGCACGACGGTGACGGCGGCGGCGATCGCGTGACCGATCATCATGCCGCCCGAGGCATGCAACACATGCGCCTGGGCGACCGGCCCGGCGCCGAGCGACGTCCCGCCGTGAACGTGACCGGCGGCGACGGGGGCTGCCGTGCCGACGGCGGCGAACGCGAGGTGCAGCGCGGCTTGCGCGAGCGCGACGGCCGCGCCGAGGCGCAGCGGGCGGGGACGGTCGCCGACGAGGGCGACGGCGACGGGGGTCGCCAGCAGGGCGACGGCTACGAGCAGCCAGGCCGGCGGAGCACCGCCCCCGGAGAGCGTGTGCGCGGTGGCCGAGACGACGACCGCGACGGATGCCGCCGCGAACCCGCGCAGCGCCCGCGCGCGTCGCGCCGCCTGCCGCCGGGAATCCACCCGACGAGCCTACCGGCCGTGCCGGGACCGGTTGGGCAAACTCAAAGCGGGTCACGATACCCTCGACGCTCGTGACCGTCATCGCCTTCCTCATCGGCGTCGTGCTGCTCGTCGTCGGGCTGGCGGTCTCCATCGCGCTGCACGAGATCGGTCACCTCGTGCCCGCCAAGAAGTTCGGCGTGCGGGTCGGCCAGTACATGATCGGGTTCGGCCCGACCCTGTGGTCACGGCGCATCGGCGAGACCGAATACGGCGTGAAAGCGCTGCCGCTCGGCGGCTACATCTCCATGGCGGGGATGTACCCGCCGTCGCCCGACGCGACCGCGACCGCGGACGCCCCCGCCGCCGGCGCTCCCGCCGCCGCGGGCACCGCCGGCAAGGCGGGCGGCGGCTTCTTCGCCACGATGGTGCAGGACGCGCGTCTCGCCAACGACGAGACCCTCGCCGGCGACGACGGACGCCGGGCGTTCTACGAGCTGCCGGTGTGGCAGCGCGTCATCGTCATGCTCGGCGGCCCGCTGATGAACCTGGTCCTGGCGGTGGTGCTGTTCGCGATCGTCTTCAGCGGCATCGGCGTGCAGACCGCGACGACCACGATCGCCGCGGTCAGCGAATGCGTGCTGCCGGCCGGATCGACCCAGACCGCCTGCGCCCCTGACGATCCCGCGTCGCCCGCCGCCGAAGCCGGCATCCAGCCCGGCGACGTCATCGTCTCGGTCGACGGCACCGACGTCGACAGCTTCGCGGCGGCATCCGCCATCATCCAGGCGGCGCCGAACCGCACGCTCGACGTCGTCGTGCGCCGGGACGGCGCCGAGCAGACCCTCCGCGTGACGCCGATGCTCGCCGAGCGCGAGGTACGGGGAGCCGACGGCGCGGTCACCACGGCCGAGGTCGGCTTCGTCGGGATGACGGCGACGACGGAGTACGTGCGGCAGCCGATCTGGGAGGGACCCGAGGCGGCGCTCGCGCAGGCGGGGCAGGTCGCCGGCATCATGTGGCAGCTGCCCGCCCGCGTCTACCAGACCGCCGCAGACATGATCGCCGGTCACGACCGCGACCCCAACGGCCCCCTGTCGGTCGTCGGCGTGGGGCGCCTGGCGGGCGAGGTGGCCGCGACCGACGCGCCGGTGCTCGACCGCGTCTCGACGCTGCTGGGGCTGCTGGGGTCGCTCAACATCGCGCTGTTCGTCTTCAACCTCATCCCGCTGCTGCCGCTGGACGGCGGTCACATCGTCGTGGCGCTGTGGGACGGCATCAAGCGCGCGTGGGCGAAGCTCTGGCGGCGACCGCCTCCGGCTCCGGTGGATGCGACGCGGCTCGTGCCGGTGACGTTCGTCGTGGTCATCGCGCTGGTCGTGATGGGCGGCATCCTCATCCTGGCCGACCTCATCAACCCGGTGCAGCTGCTCGGCTGACCACGCCGCGGACGCGGTGCCGTCGCGCCGGCTGCCGACCCGCTACGCCGCGTCGACCGGGGTCAGGGCGTGCGCGACGAGGCGCTCGAGGGTCGCCAGACCGTCGCGCGACAGGATCGACTCCAGGTGCCCCTGCACCGACGCGTAGCCGGGACCGCGGAGCGCGTACACGTCGCCGGATGCCGGGTCCGCCGCGATCTGGGTCGTACCCAGCTTCGTGGTGCCCGGGTCGACCCGTGCGGTGAACGTGTTGTAGAAGCCGATGGACGCCGGCGTGCCGAACACGTCGATCGTCTTCTGCAGCCCCTGGTGCGGCGCCGCGAGCGGGCCGAGACCGATGCCGAGGCGGTCGGCGAGGATCTGGTGGCTGAGACAGACGGCCACGAGCGGCCGGCCGCTCGAGAGCCGCGCGTCCACGACGCCGCGCATCGCCGCGATGCGCGTGTTCGCGCTGTCGCGCGGGTCGCCCGGTCCGGGGCCGGCCACGACGAGGTCGGCGACGTCCTGCGCGGCGGCATCCGCCCGGTCCCACGGCACGATCGTCACGGCGAACCCGAGGTGACGCAGCTGGTGGGCGAGCATCGTCGTGAACCGGTCCTCGGCGTCGATCACGACAGCCGTCAACCCGGCGAAGGGTCCCGCCTCGCCGGAGGCCTGCGGGTTCAGCCAGAACGGCGCGAGCCGCTCGTTGCGTGCGGCGAGCAGGGCCGCGATGTGCGGGTCGTCGGCGAGGCGACGGGGCTGCGCGGTGGGGGCGTCCTCGTCGAGGGCGGCAGCTTCGGCGACCTCGTCGCGGGGCACCGCGCCGATCGCGCCGAGCACGCCGGCCGCCTTGCCGTGGGTCTCGCTCACTTCGCCGTCGGGGTCGGAATGGCGCACGAGCGTCGCGCCGACCGGCACGCGCAGGCGTCCGTCCACCAGGTAGGCGGTGCGGATGAGGATGGGGGCGTCGAGGTCGTGCCCTGCCGCACTCCCGTCGGCGCCGGTGGACGGGGTGAACAGCGCCGCGACACCCGAGTAGTAGCCGCGCGGCGCGCGCTCGTGCCGCTTGATGACCGTGCACGCGTTTTGCATCGGCGAGCCGGTGACGGTCGGAGCGAACATGGTCTCGCGCAGGATGTCACGCGGATCCATCGTGCTGCGCCCGCGCAGCATGTACTCGGTGTGGGTGAGCCGCGACATCTCCTTCAGGTGCGGCCCGGTGATGCGGCCGCCGTCGCTGCAGACGGCGCTCATCATCTTGAGTTCCTCGTCGACGACCATGAACAGCTCCTCGGTCTCCTTGGTGGAGCCGAGGAACTCCGCGAGGGTCTCCGCCGTCGCGCCGCCGGCGGGGTGACGGAAGGTGCCCGAGATCGGGTTCATCGTGACGACGCCGCCCGTCGCGCTGACGTGCGCCTCGGGGCTCGCGCCCACCGCGAGATGGCCGGGGGTGGAGACGAGGAACGTCCAGTACGCGCCGCGCTCGTGCTCCAGCAGCGCCCGGAACCACGTGAGGCCCGCGGTGAGCGCGTCGCCGTCGACGGATGCCGTGTAGTCGCGGCGGATGACGAAGTTCGCGCCCTCGCCGCGACCGATCTCATCGGCGATCACCGTCCGCACGATGTCGGCGTACTCCGCGTCGGCGATGTCGAAGCCGGCGTCGTGCAGCGGCACCGGGGCCGTGGGGAGGGCGGCCATCACCTCGGCGCGCGGCAGGTGGGTGTGCTCGGCGACGACGAGGCAGCGCAGCGGTGCGGCGTCATCGTGGCACTCGAAGCCGCGCTCGACGACCTGTCGGTACGGCACGAGGGCGAGCACTTCGCGCGGTGTGCCGTCGGCATCCGTCACGGGGATGTCGGCGAGCAGCGCCACGTCGACGACGTCGCCGGTGAGGAGCTCGACGGTGCTCTCGTCGCGGGCGATGAGGGCGAAGGGCGCACCCGACGCGAGGACGGCGGACAGCGCGTCGGGCTGGGCGGACGGGCTCGGAGTCATGCCGGGCCTTTCTGTGGTTCGGGCGGACCGCTCGTCGCTGGAACGAAAAGACCGCCTCGATGGGCGGTCTGTGTCTCTTCGGGATTACCGGTCGCGCGTACACACCGCCTCAGCGGGTGTGCCACCAGGAGCTGCGCGCGAACATGCGGTCACGATATCAGACGGCCGCAGCGCTCACCCGCGCCACGAGCTCCTGCTTGCGGCGCCACCCACCGGCTTCATAGCCGACGACGAGCACAGCGGGGGAGGCGGCGACGATGAGCAGTCCCCACGCGAGCGTGGCCCCGGCGGCGACGGCGGCGACGGCGACGGCGAGCAGCGCGGCATCCACGGTCCACTGGTTCTCCTGCACGCCGGCGGAGATCGTCAGGATCGTGCCGAGCACCACCTCGCCGAGGGCGATGATGACGAGCAGGCTGTAGCGCTTGACGAACGTCAGATCGAACAGCAGCTCCGGGGGAGTCGCCGCGCGGTGCGGCTCTCGCGGGTCGCGGCCGCTCATGCGGCCCAGCCGGTGGCTCATGCTCATGCGCACACGTCAGCGGCAGCGCTCAGCCTTCGTCCGGTCGCCGCGGCGTAGGCTGGTCCGGTGCCAGCTGTGAACCTCGGGATGCCGCGTGTGCCGGACGTCCTCGCCCCGCGCCGCAAGAGCCGTCAGATCAAGGTCGGCAAGGTGCTCGTCGGCGGCGACGCCCCCGTGAGCGTCCAGTCGATGACCACGACGCCCACGACGAACATCAACGCGACGCTGCAGCAGATCGCCGAGCTCACGGCATCCGGCTGCGAGATCGTGCGCGTCGCGGTGCCCTCGCAGGACGACGCGGACGTGCTGCACATCATCGCGAAGAAGAGCCAGATCCCGGTGATCGCCGATATCCACTTCCAGCCGAAGTACGTCTTCCAGGCGATCGACGCCGGCTGCGCCGCGGTGCGCGTGAACCCGGGCAACATCCGCAAGTTCGACGACCAGGTGGGCGCGATCGCGAAGGCCGCGAAGGATGCCGGGGTGTCGCTGCGCATCGGTGTGAACGCCGGATCGCTCGATCGCCGACTGCTCGAGAAGTACGGCAAGGCCACCCCCGAGGCCCTGTGCGAGAGCGCGGTCTGGGAGGCGAGCCTGTTCGAGGAGCACGACTTCCACGACTTCAAGATCTCGGTCAAGCACAACGACCCGATCGTCATGGTGAAGGCGTACCGCCTGCTCGCGGAGCGCGGCGACTGGCCGCTGCACCTCGGCGTCACCGAGGCGGGCCCCGCGTTCCAAGGCACCATCAAGAGTGCGACGGCCTTCGGCATCCTCCTGTCGGAGGGCATCGGCGACACGATCCGCGTCTCCCTGTCGGCGCCGCCCGCCGAAGAGGTCAAGGTCGGCCACCAGATCCTGCAGTCGCTGAACCTCCGCGAGCGCAAGCTCGAGATCGTCTCGTGCCCGTCGTGCGGGCGCGCGCAGGTCGATGTCTACACGCTCGCCAACGACGTCACCGAGGGGCTGAAGGACATGACGGTGCCGCTGCGCGTGGCCGTCATGGGCTGTGTCGTCAACGGCCCCGGCGAGGCCCGCGAGGCCGACCTGGGAGTCGCCAGCGGCAACGGCAAGGGCCAGATCTTCGTCAAGGGCGAGGTCATCAAGACCGTGCCCGAGGCCGAGATCGTGCAGACCCTCATCGTAGAGGCGAACCGCATCGCCGCCGAGCTCGGCCCGGACGCCCCCGTCGGCACCGCGCAGGTCGTCACCGTCTGATTGGTGCGGCCCGGGAGGGGCCGGGGGCGGGGGCCGTCGCGCCGCTGGGCCGCCGCCGGCGCGGGGCCGCGCGCCGGCGGCGCGCCGCGCCGGCGAGCCGCGCCGCGCGCCCGCGCCGTCGATGACGTTCGAAAAGCAGGGCGGATCGACCTCGCGGCGCCTTCCGGCCCGTCGGCGGGCCGGTTCAGCCTGCTTTCGCGACAGCGCCGGCCGTCGCGGCGGCCGGGCCGGCGAGCGTCCGCACCGCATCGAGCGCCGCCTCGAGGTCGGCGATGAGGTCGTCGGCGTGCTCGAGACCGATCGACAGGCGCAGGATGTCGGCATCCGGCCGTGCGTCGGGCGCGACCGGCCGGTGGGTCAGGGCCGCCGGATGCTGGATCAGCGAATCGACGCCGCCGAGGGACACGGCGTGCGTGAACAGCCGGGTGGATGCCGCCACCCGCGCAGCCGCGTCGTACCCGCCGCGCAGCCGGATCGACAGCATCGCTCCGGCCCCGTGCTGCTGCCGGGTCAGCAGGCCCTCCGGGTCGCCATCCAGGCCGGGGTAGAAGACCTCGGAGACGGCGTCGTGGCTCACGAGGTGGCGAGCGATCCGCTCGGCCGACGCCTGCTGCGCCCGCATCCGCAGCGGCAGCGTCGGCAGTCCGCGGTGCAGGAGATACGCACCGAGCGGGTGCAGGATGCCGCCGGTGATCGCCCGCACCCGGCGCAGCGCCGCCGCGGTCTCGTCGGAACAGGCGATCACGCCGCCGACGACGTCGCCGTGTCCGCCGAGATACTTCGTCGCGCTGTGCAGTGACATCGCGGCGCCATGGCGGAGCGGCTGCTGCAGCACGGGGGTGGCGAACGTGTTGTCGACGAGCACCGGCACCTCGCCTGCCTGCGCCACGACGGCGGCGATGTCGACGAGTTCGAGGGTGGGGTTGGCGGGGGTCTCGATGACGACCAGGCCGGTGTCTGGGCGGAGGTGCGCGGCGATCTCGTCGGCGGCGCAGAACGTCACCTCGGTGCCGAGCAGGCCCGTCGACAGCAGGTGATCGCTGCCGCCGTAGAGCGGGCGGACGGCGATGACGTGCGGGCGGGCGACGGCGGTGGTGTGGGAGAGCACAGCGGCGGTGAGCGCCGCCATGCCGGAGGCGAAGGCGACGGCCGCGTCGGCACCCTCCAGTGCGGCGAGCGCCTGCTCGAAGCGCGCCACGGTCGGGTTCCACAGACGCGCGTAGACGTGGCTGCCTCCTGCGAGGGGAGTGCCGCCCCCGGCGAGTGCCTCGTAGGAGTCTCCGCCGCGTTCGACGTCGGGCAGCGAATAGGTCGAGGACAGATCCAGCGGGGGAGTGTGGACGCCGAGGTCGGCGAGGTCGTCGCGACCGGCGTGCACGGCGAGAGTATCGAGGTGGTCCATGCCGGCATTGTGGCGGACAGTGCAGCTGCACGGGTCGCATGTTGCGGATCACGCAAGCCGTTGACCAGATCCCACGTGATCGAGCAATATCGAGACGAGAAGAGGAGGCGGCATTGGTGGATGCGCAAGCGGGTGCGTCGGGTCTGGATGACCTCGATCTGCGGCTGCTCGCCGCTCTCGTGCGGTCACCGGGGCGATCCAACAAGGCCCTCGCCGACGAGCTCGGCATCGCCGAATCGACCTGCGCCCATCGGGTGCGCTCGCTCCGCTCCCGCGGCGTGGTCTCCGGCGTGCAGGTCGTGCTGGACCCGGCATCCCTCGGTCTTCCGCTGCAGGCGGTCATTCGGGTGCGGCTGGGCCGGCACACGCGCGAAGGCGTCGGCCGGCTGTTCGACGCGATTGTCGCGACCCCCGGCGTGATCGAGGCGTTCCACGTCGCCGGCGAGGACGATTTCCTCGTGCACGTCGCGGTCGAAGATGCGACTGCGCTCCGCGACATCGTGCTGCAGCACATCACCGTGCACGAGTCGGTTCGCACGACCGAGACGCACCTCGTCTTCCAGCGGCGCGAGGGCGTCGGTCCGCTCGCCCGGGTGACGGCGCCGAGTCCCACGGCGAGCGGCAGGCGCTGACGACCCCGCCGGATGCCGCCGGCGCCAGGACGTCGCAGACGCCGGATGCCGCCGCGTTCGGATGCCGCCGATGTTCGAAAAGCAGGGCGAATCGACATCTCCGGCCGCTCTGGGGGCCGGAAGGCGCGTTTCGCCCTGCTTTCGAAACGAGATCGTCAGGCCGCGGGGTCCCAGAGGGAGTGGTAGGCGTTGATGGCGGGCTGGCCGCCGAGGTGGGCGTACAGCACGGTCGACGACGCGGGGATGTCGCCCGAGCGCACCAGGTCGATGAGCCCGGCGAGCGACTTGCCCTCGTAGACCGGGTCGGTGATCATCGCCTCGAGCTGCGCGCCGAGCGCCATGGCATCCATCGTCGATGCGACGGGGATGCCGTAGAGCTCGCCCGCCCATCCCTCCAGCACCTGGATCTCGTCGTCGCGGAGGTCGCGGCCGAGCTCGATGAGCTCGGCGGTGTTGCGGGCGATGCGGGCGACCTGATCGCGCGTCTTCTCCAGGGTCGCCGAGGCGTCGATGCCGAGGACGCGGCGCCTCACGCCGGTGAGGTCCTCCAGCGCCGCGAAGCCCGCGATCATGCCGGCGTGGGTCGAACCCGTGACGGTGCACACGACGATCGTGTCGAAGAAGACGCCGAGCGCCTTCTCCTGCTCGGCGACTTCGAACGCCCAGTTCGCGAAACCGAGACCGCCGAGCCGGTGCTCGCTGGCGCCCGCGGGGATGGGGTAGGGCGTGCCCCCGGCGGACTCCACCTCCTGCAGGGCCTGCTTCCACGAGTCGCGGATGCCGATGTCGAAGCCGGCGTCGTCGAGTCGGGAGTCGGCGCCCATCATGCGGGAGAGCAGGAGGTTGCCGACCTTGTCGTTCGTGGAGTCATCCCACGGCACCCACTTCTCCTGCACGAGGCGGGCCTTCAGCCCCAGATGGGCGGCGACGGCGGCGACCTGACGGGTGTGGTTGGACTGGTATCCGCCGATCGACACGAGCGTGTCGGCGCCGGAGGCGAGGACGTCGGGGACGATGTACTCGAGCTTGCGGACCTTGTTGCCGCCGAACGCGAGGCCGCTGTTCACGTCCTCGCGCTTGGCCCATACCTGCGCGCCGCCGAGGTGCTGCGTGAGGCGCTTCAGGTGCTGCAGCGGGCTCGGCCCGAACGTGAGCGGGTGGCGGGGGAACTCGTGCAGCTTCATGCGGTGTCCTGTTCGACGGTGGATGACGGGAGGTCGGCGGTCAGGGTCTGCCAGATCTGTTCGGTGAGACGCGCGGCAGCATCGGCGTCGCCCGCAGCGCACAGCTCGATCAGTTGCGCGTGCCGTGCGGCGGAGGCTTCGCCCTCGTGGGAGCCGAACCGCAGGCGCTCGGCGCGGCGGAGCACCGGCTCGTACTGGGCGAGCACGCCGGCGACGGCCCGATTGCCGCTGACGTCGATCGCGACCCGGTGGAAGCGGTCATCGGCATCCATCGCGGCGTCGACGTCGCCGCGACGGTGGGCGGCGGCGAAGTCGGCGTTCGCGGCGCGCATCGCGTCGAGGTCGCCGGGGGTGAGGCGGGGGACGGCGTCGCGCACGGCGAGGGCGTGCATCGCGGCGACGACGGCCTGCGCATCGCGGACCGCGTCGGCGTCGACCGGAGCGACCGCCGTCGACCGTCCCGGCACCGCACGGACGAGGCCCGCGCGGCCGAGCTCCAGCAGCGCTTCGCGCACGGGGGTGCGGCTGACGCCGAGCCAGGCGGCGAGGTCGCCGTCGCGCAGCTGCTCGCCGGGGGCGAGGGTGCCGTCGACGATGGCGTCGCGCAGCCGCGCGAGGACGTCTTCGCGCAGCAGTGGTCGGCGCGGCAGTGTCTCGGCGGGAACAGGCACGATATGCAATATATCGCATACCCCTACGGCGCACGTGACCCCGCACGGCACGCCGGCCCCGCTTCAGGTGGCGCGTTCCGCGGGAATCCTCGAGCAATGCCCGCGGCATCCGCCACCTGAAGCGGCGGTCAGACGCCCGCGAACGTCACGGTCCCGTCCGAGATGGATGCCGAGACGAGCCGCAGCAGGACGGTGGCGCCCGCGGCGGCATCCAGGCCTTTCACCTTCGCGCCCACGGGCGGGTCGGTCAGCTGCACCCGCGCGCCGTCCCCGCGCTGGGCGAGCACGACGGCCTCGAAGACCTCGCCCTCGCGGCCGTGCAGCACGGCCGCCTCGACCCGGTCCAGAGCGCCCGCGTCGAGCTGGGACGCCAGCTGCGAACTGCGCGCCATGGGCGCCGGCACGTCGGACAGCGACGCGCGCGCCCACTCCGGGACCTCGCGCCCGTTCGCGAGCGCCTCGCAGATGACGAGCACCCAGCGGTCGACGAGCCGGCGCAGCGGCGCCGTCGTGTGCGCGTACGGTGCGCCGATCGCCGCCTGGATGGTCTCGTCGGGCACCTCGCCGTCGAACGCGACGTAGCCCGCGCCGCGGAAGAGACCCGCTGCGTACTCCTTCACCGCGCGCGCCGCCGGCGACCGGTCGAGACCGCGCAGGTAGTCGCCGTAGGCGACACCGTCCTGCCACGGCAGCCCCAGCGCGACCGTCTGCGCGCGGAAGTCGGCGACGTCATCGGGGTCGGCGGGCGGCATCGTGCGCAGGATGCCGACGCGGCCGCGCAGCATGATGTCGGCCGCGGCCATCCCGGTCAAGAGGGACACGTGCGCGTTCCACTCCTCGAGCGCGACGCCGTGGTCGAGCTCGAGCCGGTAGCCGTCGCCGTCGGGCTCGATGCGGGCTTCGGGGATGTTGAGGCTCGCGCCGCCGCGCTCGCGCTCCCGGTCGGCGCGCTGCGCGCCGAACCACGCCATCGCAAGGAGGCTCGGCGGGGCGGTGCCGGCATCCGTCGCGCGCTGCGCGTCGTCGTATGACCACTGCGCGCGAGCGGACGACGGCGCGGGTCAGCGTCGTCTCCACCGGGCGTGCGCCTTCGTCGAGTTCGAAGCGCCACACGTAGGCGCGGCGGTCCACGCCCGGCAGCAGCGATGCCGCACCTTCGCTCAGCACGGGCGGATGCAGCGGAATGCGCCCGTCGGGCGCGTACAGTGTCTGACCGCGACGGCGCGTCTCGGCATCCAGCGCCCCTCCCGGCTCGACGAAGGCGGGAACGTCCGCGATCGCATAGTGCAGGATCGTCCCCGTCGCCGTGCGCTCGAGATGCAGCGCCTGATCGAGGTCGGTCGACCCCGCCGGATCGATCGTCAGGAACTCGATCTCCCGCAGGTCAGCGAGGTCCGCCTCGCCCGGATCGGTGGGCACGTCGGCGGCCGCGCGCTCCGCCTCGGCCTGCGCGTCGGCGGGGTAGGTCTCGGGGAGATCGAGCGCGTGTCGCAGGGCGGCGAGCGAGGCGGCCAGCTCCCCACAGGACGCCGCGGAGAGGAGGCGGGGGCGAGGGCGGGGCACGGGGTCAGTGTAGGTCGGTGCCGAGGGGATCGTGCAGGTTCGACCGTTAGCATGCCGACGTGCGTGTGACGAGGGTGAGATCCGGTTTCCCGAGGAGCAGGCGGGGTCTGGCCGGTGTCGCTGCGGCCGTGCTGGCTGTGCTGCTCGTGAGCGGCTGCACGTCGGCATCCGACACGACAACCGACGCGGACCAGACCGAGCAAATCTCCTCGGCGACGCCGTCACCGACGCCGTCACCCACCGAGAGTCCGGCGGTGCGCACGCTGTCCCCGACGAGCCCGATCGCGGGCGGATGCGCCGCGCTGGCGACGGCGCCGGGGGTCGCGGATGCGCTCGGCGAGATCCGTCACGTCGAAGCGCTCGCCGACCTCTGGCACGTCGGCATCGACACGGCGGGCGGACTCGCGTGCTCACTGCGGGGCAGCCGCGCGCCGGTGGACGTGTACATCATCCCCGACGCGCTCGTCCGGGGCGACGTCGCGACGCTCGCCGCCGAAGCCGCGTGCGAGCGGGACGGTATCACCGGGCAGTGCTGGGCGCCCGTGTCGGCGAACGGACACGTCACGCTCGTCGTCGGCGCGGTCGCCGCGTCAGAGGACAGTGCGACGGCCCTCACCATGCTCGGCGGCATCGCCGATGCGATCTCGGCCGCCGCGGCCGAAGGTGACCCGGTGCGGTCGCAGAAGACCACCTGGGTGAAACCGCTCGATTGCGAGAAGATCGCCGACACGATCGGACTCACGTCGATCCTCGGCTCCGACGCTGCCCGCACGGCGCTCGTCCGTCCCGCGGCGAGCGATGTCGACGAGCGCCTGGCTGCTGCCTCGAGCATGACGGCGCGGTGCGACTGGCGACGGACGCCCACGGCCGAGGGGGACAAGGGAGCGAACTTCAGCGTGATCGCCGTGCCGAACGGCGCGTGGGCATGGCGCACCGTGTCGGCGAACGTGCCGGACTCCGCCGAGGCCACCGTCGGCGGCTTTCCCGCGCGGGTGACGTCGACGGGCGACGTGTACGTGAGCGACGGGGTGAACCTGCTCCACCTTCAGGGAGCGCGCCTCTCGGGGATCAGCGTCGCGGATACCGCACAGGGCGTGCTGTTCGTCCTTGCCACCGGGTCGGAGTAGCCGCCGGGTCGGAGTAGCCGCCGCGGCTAAGCTTGACGCTCGTGGTCACCCGTCTGTCGAACTTCTTCCTCCGCACGCTCCGCGAAGACCCTTCGGATGCCGAGGTCACGAGCCACAAGCTGCTCGTGCGCGCCGGTTACATCCGCCGCGCCGCGCCCGGCGTGTTCACCTGGCTGCCGCTCGGCCTGAAGGTCAAGGCGAAGATCGAGGCGATCATCCGGGATGAGATGGCTGCGGCGGGTGCCTTCGAAGTGCACTTCCCCGCGCTGCTGCCGCGGGACCCGTACGAGCAGTCCGGCCGATGGACCTCCTACGGGGACGGAATCTTCCGGCTGCAGGACCGCAAGGGCGCCGACTACCTGCTCGCGCCGACCCACGAGGAGATGTTCACGCTGCTCGTGAAGGACCTGTGCTCGTCGTACAAGGACCTGCCGCTGACCATCTACCAGATCCAGGACAAGTACCGCGATGAGGCCCGGCCCCGCGCGGGGCTCCTGCGCGGCCGCGAGTTCACGATGAAGGACGCGTACTCGTTCGACTACACCGACGAGGGTCAGGACGCGTCGTACATGTCGCAGCGCGACGCGTACGAGCGCATCTTCCAGCGGCTGGGGCTCGAGTACGTGATCGTCGCCGCCGACAACGGCCTCATGGGCGGCGCGCGCAGCGAGGAGTTCCTGCACCCGACCGCCGTCGGAGAAGACACCTTCGTGCGCTCCGCGGGCGGCTACGCGGCCAACGTGGAGGCGTTCACCACCGAGGCGCCGGAGCCGGTGCCGTTCGACGCGGCCGGCTCCCCGGTCGTCTTCGACTCGCCGAACACGCCGACGATCGAGACGCTCGTCGCGCACTCGAACGCCGTGTTGGAGGGCGAGTACACCGCCGCCGACACGCTCAAGAACGTCGTGCTCGCGCTGACGCACCTCGACGGCACGCGCGAACTCGTCGTCGTCGGGCTCCCCGGTGACCGCGACATCGACGAGAAGCGCGCCGAGGTCGCATTCGCCCCGGCTGCGGTCGAGCCCGCCACCCCGGAGGACTTCGCGCGCCATCCCCTCCTGGTCAAGGGCTACATCGGTCCGTGGTCGCCGGAGGGCGCCGTGCTCGGCGAGGAGTCGGCCACCGGCATCCGCTACCTCGTCGACCCGCGCGTGGGCGAGGGGACGAGCTGGATCACCGGGGCGAACATCGACCAGAAACACGCGCACTCGGTCGTCGCGGGACGCGACTTCTTCGCCGACGGCGTCGTCGAGGTCGCCAACGTGCGCGCCGGCGACCCGGCTCCCGACGGATCAGGTCCGGTCGAGCTCGCCCGCGGCATGGAGATCGGTCACGTGTTCCAGCTCGGCCGCTTCTTCGCCGAGACACTGGGTCTGAAGGTGCTCGACGAGAACGGCAAGCTCGTGACGGTCACGATGGGGTCGTACGGAATCGGCGTGACGCGCATCCTCGCGATCATCGCCGAACTGAACAACGACGAGAAGGGCCTCATCTGGCCGGCATCCGTCGCCCCCTTCGACGTGCAGGTGGTCGCGACGGGCCGTGACGCGGTCGTGTTCGAGGTCGCCGAGGCACTGTCGGCGCAGCTGGATGCCGCGGGGCTCGACGTCCTGTACGACGACCGCCCCAAGGTCTCGCCGGGCGTGAAGTTCGGCGACGCCGAACTCGTCGGCGTGCCGCAGATCGTGATCGTGGGCCGCGGCGCGGCCGACGGCGAGGTCGAGTTGTGGGATCGCCGGTCGGGGGAGCGCGAGGTCGTGCCGGTCGCCGAGGTGGTGGCGCGGCTCACCGCGCGCTGACCCGCGCGCGGCGCGCCACGGCACGAACGTGGCGCCCGTCGCCTCCACCCGCTCCCGGAAGGCCGCCCCGGTGTAGAACCGCACGTGGTGCCCCCGCGCGACGAGGGTGTGCGCGACCGTGAGGACGGGAGCGACGTGCCCCGAGAACGGCATCGCGGTCACCATGAACCGAGCCATGGCGTGATCATCCCGCACTGCGGTGCCGGGCGCATCGGTGCTAGCCCCCACAATCTTCGCGGGCATTGCCGACGTGTCGCGACCGAAGAGGTGGCGCGAAGTGCCGCTACCGCCGCGGCGAAGCGACAAGATGCGCCACCTTTATGGCGCTCGACGACCTACCGGCTGATCTTGCCGTGGCGCATCGTGTCGTCGGGGGTGTCGCGGGTCACGAGGGCCTTGAGCATCCCCGCCGCCATGACGAGCTTGCCGTGGGCGGGCTCCCAGAACTCGGTCTCCCGCGGCGTCACCTTCAGCAGCGCGATGCCCGGCGTGTCCAGCCCGTCTTCGAACCAGATGTCGAGCGACGGCGTGTACAGCTGCTCCATCTTCGCGCGGTCGTGCACGACGCGCGCCGTGCCGGCGACCGACACGAACCGCATGCCCTTCGCGTCGAGGTAGGACAGCCCCACGTCGTGGTCCGCCTCGACCTCGTCGACCTTTTTCGTGTCGTCGGAGGTGAAGAACCAGATGTCGCCGTTCTCGTCCATCTCCCGCGTGCTCATCGGTCGGCTCACCAGATGGCCGTCGGCATCCGCCGTCGTCAACATCGTGAAGTCGATGTCCTCGACGAGCTCCTTCACACGGGCGGCGGCCTCGGGGCCGGTCAGTTCGTTGTTCTCGCTCATACCGTGACGCTGTCACGGCGCCGGTCGGCGACCCAGGGGGTTGACAGCGGCATCCGTTCACCTCGCGGAGGCCCGCGGCACGCAAGGTCATGCCAGGGTGGAGGTATGCCCGACCGCATCCTGCCTCCCGAAGTGACCGAGCACATCCGCGCGCTGCTGACGGATGCCGGGGTCACCGCCAACCAGGACCTCGTCGCCCGCATCCTCGCCACCGGCGTGGGGCTGGGGCTCGACGGCACCGACCGGCTCGACCTCAAGATCACCTCCGCCGCGCTCACCGAGATGCGCGCGGCGTTCCGGCTGTTCGCGCCCTACCGCGACGTGCCGAAGGTCACGATCTTCGGTTCGGCGCGCACGCGACCCGACGACGCGCTGTACCGCGCCGCCGTCGACGTGGCCGCCGCGCTCGCCGCGCGAGGCTGGTTCGTCGTCACCGGCGCCGGTCCCGGCATCATGCAGGCGGCGGCGGAGGGCGCCGGCCCCGAGCGCTCCCTCGGCGTCTCGATCCGGCTGCCGTTCGAAGAGAAGCCCAACGCCCTCGTCGCCGAGGCGGGTCGCGTCGTCGCGATGAAGTACTTCTTCACCCGCAAGCTCATGCTCGTCAAAGAGTCGCGCGGCTTCGTGTGCGTTCCCGGCGGCTTCGGCACGCTCGACGAGATGTTCGAGCTGCTCACGCTGCAGCAGACCGGAAAGGCCGACCCGACGCCGATCGTGCTGCTCGACGCGCCGGGCGGGACGTTCTGGGCGGCCTTCCGCCGCTATGTCGACGACCACCTCATTCCCGCGGGAGTGATCTCGCCCGACGACCTCGATCGCGCGCTCGTGACGGACTCGGTCACCGCCGCGGCCGACGAGATCACCGGGTTCTGGCGCAACTACGACTCGCTGCGCTGGGTGGGAAAACGCCTCGTGCTGCGCCTGCGTGCCGAGCCGACGGATGCCGAGCTCGAGAGCCTCAACGAACGGTTCGCCCACCTCGTGACCAAGGGGCGCATCGAGCGCACCGGTCCGCTCAAGCCCGAGGTCGCCGACGACGACCGGATCGACCTGCCGCGGATCATCATGCACTACGACCAGTCCCGGGTCGGGGAGCTGTTCCACCTCATCCGGGCGATCAACGAGTTCGGCAGCGCTCCGCCGGCGAGCCCGCCCGACCCTCACGCGTAGGTCCGGGGGCCCTGTCGCGGAACCGTCACAGCTTCGCGTAGCGGGCGCGGAAGAAGCAGAACACCCCGTACGCGACGAATCCCGCGCCGACGAAACCGACCAGGAACGGTCCGCCGACGACGCCCAGCAGCGCGTCGATCGCCCCGTCGAGTCCACCCGCGGCCGCCGGGTCGACGGCCACGGCGGCGACGACGAGCAGCACGCCGATGATCGCGAGCGAAACCCCCTTGGCGATGAAGCCGATGACGCCGAGCACCGTCACCGCGCGGCCGAGCCTGCCGGGCGGGATCGCGACCTTCGAGCGGAACGATCGGCGTACGCCCATGACGACGAACGCGATGCCGCCGATGCCGATGCCGAGGCCCACCGCGCCCAGCAGCACCGCGCCGCCCGGGATCGCCACCACGCCGCGGCTGGCGTCCTCCGCCGTCTGCTCCGCGTCGGGGCGCGCGCCGAGGGCGACGGATGCCGAGATGACGCCGAGCGCGACGAACACGATCGCCTGCCCGAACTCGGCGACCCGCACCGCCCACTTCTTCACGTCGGAGCGGCGACTGACCGCGACCCCCGCCACGAGATGCCACACGCCGAGCGCCCACAGCAGCACGGCCAGCAGCCACAGTGCGAGAAAACCCAGGGGAGCGTCGCCGATCGCGCGGAAGGCGCCGGACTGATCGCCCTCGCCCTGGCCGCCGAACGCGATCGCCAGGGCGATCGTGCCGATGAGCACGTGCACGACGCCGTTCGCCGCGTAGCCGCCGCGGGCGAGCGCACGCAGGGGCGTGCTCGCCTCGGCATCCCGTGCCGCCGCCTTCACGGGCTTGCCGGTCACGTCACGACTCCGGATCGATGGGTCCCGCCGGGCGGATCCATGCCGGTCCGAGCGGGAGCAGGTGGCGGCCGAGTGTGCGCCAATAGAACTTCTCGATCCCCATGTACGCGGCCAGCGCCGACGCGGCCAGCAGCAGGATCGACCCCGTGGTGGCGAGGGCGGGCGCCTCGGCGAACGCCGCGAAACCCTGCAGCGTGAGTCCCGCCGACACGCACAGCAGCGTCACCGGCAGCACCGAGTTGTGCTGCGCGGCCGGTGGGGTGAACGCCAGTGCGAGCACGGCGAAGCAGAGGGCGAACGTGCCGCGGGCGCCGGGAGCGACGTCGAGGACCCCGAGCTCTTCGCCGAGCAGGAACCCCGGGACGACGATCCAGTACCAGCCGAACGCGTTATATACGAGGAAGTGGAAATCGTCGCCCTTGAAGTACGACAGCATGCCCGCGAGCACCTGCACGACGCCCCCGAAGACGGCCCCGATCCAGAACACCGGGTGCTCGTCCTGCACGCCGAGGTGCGCCAGCTGCGCCGTGAACGTCGCGATGACGAACCCGAGCAGGCCGATGAGCCCCGGGTCGGCCGTCCGGTCGGCGTCGTCGGCCGGACGACGGTCGCTGCGCAGGTGCATGTAGCCAGTATGGTGCCCATCGCGGGCGCCGGGAATCCCCGGGGTCGCACCCCGCGGCATCCGGTAACGTTGGTGGGATGGCGCGGGGTGACCCGGCGCCGAAGAGCTGAATAGGGAGGCACCTGTGGACATCGATCTGGGACTGCTGCGGACGGTCGAGCGCGAGAAGGAGATCCCCTTCGATGAGCTCGTGCGCATCATCGAGCAGGCCATCCTCACCGCCTACGCCAAGCACACCTCGCCCGACGGCGAGCTTCCCGCGGGCGCCCGCGCCGAGCTCGACCGCAAGACCGGCCACGTCGCCGTGTTCATCCCCCTTCTCGACGAGGGGGGAGCGGTCATCGGCGAGGAGGAGTCGACGCCCGAGGACTTCGGCCGCATCGCCGCCTTCGCCGCCAAGCAGGTCATCAGCCAGCGCCTGCGCGACATCGCCGACGACGCGATCCTGGGGGAGTTCCGCGGCAAGGAGGGCGACATCGTCGCCGGTGTCATCCAGCAGGGCCCGAACCCCCGTATGGTGCACGTCGACCTCGGCACGGTCGAGGCGATCCTGCCTCCCGAGGAGCAGGTCGCCGGCGAGGAGTACCCGCACGGTGCGCGCCTGCGCGTGTACGTCACGTCGGTCGCGAAGGGGCTGAAGGGCCCGCAGATCACCGTCTCGCGGACCCACCCCGGACTCGTGCGCAAGCTCTTCGCCCTCGAGGTGCCCGAGATCGCATCGGGTCTCGTGGAGATCACCTCGCTCGCCCGCGAAGCCGGTCACCGCACCAAGATCGCCGTGACGGCGAAGGATCCCGCCATCAACGCCAAGGGCGCCTGCATCGGCGAGCTCGGTCGTCGCGTGCGCGCCGTCACCGAGGAACTCGGCGGCGAGAAGATCGACATCGTCGACTACGACCCCGAACTGGCCCGGTTCGTCGCGAACGCCCTGTCGCCGGCGAAGGTGACGTCGGCGTTCGTGCTGGATGCGGGTACGAAGGCCGTCCGGGCCCTCGTCCCGGACTACCAGCTCTCGCTCGCGATCGGCAAGGAAGGGCAGAACGCCCGCCTCGCGGCCAAGCTCACCGGCGCCAAGATCGACATCCAGCCCGACAGCATCTTGGAAGACGAGTAACGGGGTAGGATGGAACCCGTTCGAACGTGCGTGGGATGCCGCGCGCGTGCCCCACGGTCCTCCCTCCTGCGAGTGGTGGAACAAGGCGGTGCCCTCGTCGCAGACGAGAAGGCGGTCCTGCCGGGTCGGGGTGCGTGGGTGCATGACACGAGCGCGTGTGTGGATGCCGCCATCCGGCGCCGCGCCTTCGGACGAGCATTGCGTGTGTCGGGCCCGCTCGACACGCAGACCTTTCAGAACACCCACCAGCGAAACGGCTGAACGGCTATGGACACAAAGTGAACGGCTCGAAATGAGACCCGTCCGCAAGTAACGGTCTGCCCTGTCCGGGGGAGACCTCAGACAGGAGAATTGTGGCAAACCCACGCGTGCACGAAATCGCTTCCGAGGTCGGAGTCGACAGTAAAGTCGCTCTCGCGAAGCTGAAGGAGCTCGGCGAATACGTCAAGAGCCCCTCATCGACCATTGCGCCCCCGGTGGCGCGCAAGCTCCGTGCGGCACTCGAGGCCGACGGCGCGGCGAAGCCCGCCGACGCCGCGAAGCCGGCGGAGAGCAAGCCGGCCACCCCGGCCCGCCCCGGCGGCGCCCGCCCCGGCCCCGCCGCGCCTGCCGCGCCGAAGCCGGCTCCCGCTGCGCCCGCCGCGCCCGCGGCCGCGACGCCTGCTTCGGCGGCCCCCGCCGCGGCGGCGACGCCCGCCCCGGTCGCCGACAAGCCGGCGTCCGACAGGCCGGCGGCAACGCCCGGCACGGCTACCCCGGGCACCGCGACGCCCGGCGCTCCGCGTCCCGGTGGCGCTCCGCGCCCCGGCAACAACCCGTTCGCGTCGAGCCAGGGCATGGGCCAGCGTCCCACCGGTCCGCGTCCGGGCAACAACCCGTTCGCTTCCGCACAGGGCATGGGCCAGCGCCCGACCCCCGGCAACATCCCGCGCCCGCAGGCGCCGCGTCCCGGCGCCCCGCGCCCCGGCGCTCCGCGTCCCGGTGGTGCCGGTCGCCCCGGTGGCGGCCGTCCCGGCGCCCCGTTCCAGCAGCGTCCCGGCGGTCCCGGTCGTCCCGGCGGCGCCGGCGGCTTCCAGCGTCCCGGTGCTCCCGGCGGCGCGCCCGGTGGTGGCTTCGCCGGTCGCCCGGGTGGTGGTGGCGGCCGCGGTCGCGGTCCCGGCGGCGGCACCGCGGGTGCCTTCGGCAAGGGCGGCGGCAAGAGCAAGCAGCGCAAGTCGCGTCGGGCGAAGCGGCAAGAGTTCGAGATGAGGGACGCCCCGGTCGTCGGCGGCGTCAACGTCCAGAAGGGCAACGGCGAGATCATTCGTCTCCGCCGCGGCGCCTCCATCGCCGACTTCGCGGACAAGCTCGAGGCGATCCGCGGCTACACCGTGCAGCCCGGGACGCTCGTGACGATCCTCTTCAACCTCGGTGAGATGGCCACCGCGACCGAGTCGCTGGACGAGGCCACGTTCGAGGTGCTCGGTGCCGAGCTCGGCTACAAGATCCAGATGGTCTCGCCCGAGGACGAGGACAAGGAGCTCCTGGAGGGCTTCGGTCTCGACCTCGAGGCGGAGCTGGAGGCCGAGAGCGAGGACGACCTCGAGATCCGGCCGCCGGTGGTGACCGTCATGGGTCACGTCGACCACGGTAAGACGCGACTGCTCGACGCGATCCGTCAGACCAACGTCGTGGCGGGCGAGGCCGGCGGCATCACCCAGCACATCGGTGCCTACCAGGTGTGGACCGAGCACGATGGCATCGAGCGCGCGATCACCTTCATCGACACCCCCGGTCACGAGGCGTTCACCGCCATGCGTGCCCGTGGTGCGCAGGTGACCGACATCGCGATCCTCGTGGTCGCCGCCGACGACGGCATCATGCCCCAGACGGTGGAGGCGCTGAACCACGCCCAGGCGGCCGGTGTGCCGATCGTGGTCGCGGTGAACAAGATCGACAAGCCCGAGGCCAACCCCGCCAAGGTGCGCCAGCAGCTGACCGAGTATGGCCTGGTCGCCGAGGAATACGGCGGCGACGTCATGTTCGTCGACGTCTCGGCCCGGCAGAACATCGGCATCCAGGATCTCCTCGACGCCGTTCTGCTCACCGCTGACGCGGGTCTGGACCTCACGGCCAACCCGAACAAGGCGGCCCGCGGTGTCGCGATCGAAGCCAAGCTCGACAAGGGCCGCGGCTCGGTGGCGACGGTCCTCATCCAGTCCGGAACGCTGCGCGTCGGCGACGCGATCGTCGCGGGAACGGCCTACGGTCGCGTCCGCGCCATGATCGACGAGAACGGCGACGCGGTCGACGAGGCCTTCCCGTCGCGCCCCGTGCAGGTGCAGGGTCTCAACTCCGTGCCCCGCGCCGGCGACACCTTCATCGTCACCGAGGAGGACCGCACCGCCCGTCAGATCGCCGAGAAGCGTGAAGCGGCCGAGCGCAACGCGCAGCTGGCGAAGGCCCGCAAGCGCATCTCGCTCGAGGACTTCACCCGTGCGCTCGAAGAGGGCAAGGTCGAGTCGCTCAACCTCATCATCAAGGGTGACGTCTCCGGTGCCGTCGAGGCGCTGGAGGAGTCGCTGCTCAAGATCGAGGTCGACGACTCGGTGCAGCTGCGCATCATCCACCGCGGTGTCGGTGCGATCACCGAGTCCGACATCAACCTGGCCACGATCGACAACGCGATCGTGATCGGCTTCAACGTCCGCCCCGACACGAAGGCGCGCGAGCGCGCCGCCCGCGAGGGTGTGGACGTCCGGTTCTACTCGGTCATCTACAACGCGATCGAGGACGTCGAGCAGTCGCTGAAGGGCCTGCTCAAGCCGGAGTTCGAAGAGGTGCAGTCGGGTGTGGCCGAGATCCGCGAGGTGTTCCGCTCCTCGAAGTTCGGCAACATCGCCGGTGTCATCGTCCGCTCCGGGACGATCACGCGCAACGCCAAGGCGCGCGTCATCCGCGAGGGTGTCGTCATCGCCGATGGCCTGGCCATCGAGTCGCTGCGCCGGTTCAAGGACGACGTCACCGAGGTCCGCACGGACTTCGAGGCCGGCATCGGACTGGGCAAGTACAACGACATCCAGGTGGGCGACGAGATCGAGACCACCGAGATGGTGGAGAAGCCCCGCGGCTGACCCCTGCGTTTCGACTCGCTTCGCTCGCTCAACGACCGGGGACCTGGTCCCCGGTCGTTGAGCGAGGAGCGAAGCGACGAGACGAAACGCCCCAAGGAAAGGACGACAACATGGCAGGCGAACGTCAGGCACGGCTCGGCGACCGCATCCGCGTCATCCTCGCGGAGCGCCTCGAGAAGGGGCTGCGCGACCCGCGGCTGGGCTTCGTGACCATCACGGATGTCCGGGTGACCGGTGACCTGCAGCACGCCTCCGTCTTCTACACCGTGTACGGCACCGACGAGGAGCGCGAGGCCTCGGCCCAGGCGCTGAAGTCGGCGACCGGCATGCTGCGCAGCGAGGTCGGCAAGCACCTGAACGTGCGCCTGACGCCGTCGCTGGAGTTCATCCCCGACGCCCTGCCCGAGAACGCCGGCCACATCGCCGACCTCCTCCGCGAGGCGCAGGAGCGGGATGCCGCCGTCGCGGGTCTCGCGGCAGGTGCCGCCTACGCGGGCGACGCCGACCCCTACGTCAAGCCCCGCGAGCACGACGCCGACGACGAGGACTGACTCCGCTCCCCGGAGCTAGTGGGGGAGCCGCAGGGTGCCGCCGGACGCCTCGACGAGGCCATCGGCGATGAGGGAATCGATCGCGCGGTCACGCTGAGCGGGATCCGACCAGTCCGGGATCACCGCGGCATCCGCCAACGCGTGGCCGACGGCGCCACGGAGCGCCTGCAGCACAGCCCCGCGCGCCTGCCGGTCGCTGCCCTCGTAGCGCGCCTGGCGGCGGCGGGTGTCTCCCGTGTCGGGATGGCCGGCGGCGCGCCACGCGCACCGATCGGCGATCGGGCAGGCGTCGCAGCGCGCCGCGCGCGCCGTGCAGACCACCGCGCCGAGCTCCATCGCTGCGGCGTTGACGATCGCCGCCTCGGCGGAGTCCGCGGGCAGGATCGCCGCCATGGCCGCGAGGTCGCCCTTCGACGGCGGGCCGGGCTGGGAGCGGCCGTCGACGGCCCGGGCGAGTACCCGCCGCGTGTTGGTGTCGACGACCGGATGCCGGTCGCCGTACGCGAACGCAGCCACCGCCCGCGCGGTGTAGTCGCCGATCCCGGTCAGCGCCAGGAGGTCGTCCACCTCACGGGGGACGACGCCGGCGTGGCGGTCGCGGATCTCCACCGCCGCGCGGTGCAGCCACAGCGCGCGGCGCGGATAGCCGAGGTTCGCCCACTGCGTCACCGCGGCGGCCGGGGGATCGGCGGCGAGCGCCGTCGGCGTCGGCCAGCGCTGCAGCCACCCCTCCAGGTGCGGGATGACCCGCGCCACGGGCGTCTGCTGCAGCATGAACTCGCTGACGAGGGTTCCCCACGCGCCGAAGCCCGGCTGCCGCCACGGCAGATCGCGGGCGTTCTCGCGGTACCACGCGATGAGCGGCGCGGCGAGGTCGGGCATCACGCCAGCCTACGATGCTCGCGCGTGCGCAATTCAGTCCGCACGGCTCGCGCACGAGCGACGGTGCCCGGAATTCCTGGAACCGTCCGCGGCCGCGACGGCGCGGAGACTGAGTTGGGAACACGAAGCGGCGCGGACCGCGCCGCTTAGGCTGGAGGAATGCCCGACGCCTCCGCCTCACCCAACGGCAGTCTGCTGGTCGACAAGCCGCAGGGCATCACGAGCCACGACGTCGTCGCCCGCGCGCGACGCGCGCTCGGCACCCGCAAGATCGGTCACGCCGGCACTCTCGACCCGATGGCGACCGGCCTGCTCATCCTCGGTGTCGGCCCTGCCACGCGCCTGCTGACCTACATCGTGGGGCTCGACAAGACCTACGAGGCCACGATCCGCCTGGGAGTGTCGACCGACTCCGACGACGCCGACGGCACGACGACGGCGCAGGCGGATGCCGCGGCGCTGGCCGCCGTGACCGACGAGCGCATCCGGGACGGCATCGCGGCGCTCACGGGCGAGATCTCCCAGGTTCCCAGCACCGTCTCGGCGATCAAGATCGGCGGCAAGCGGGCCTACGACCTCGCTCGCGCGGGGGAGGAGGTGCGGCTGAAAGCCCGCACCGTCACGGTGAGCCGCTTCGAGGTGCGCCCTTCGACAAGCTCAGGGACCGGAGCGGGCTCAGCCGCCGCGGCGGGCTCCGGGTCCGGAGCGGGCTCAGCGGCCGGAGCGGGCAAAGGGACCGCGTCGGGCTCACGCGACGGCGTCATCGATCTGGATGTCGTGGTGGACTGCTCCAGCGGCACCTACATCCGCGCGCTCGCCCGCGACCTCGGTGCCGCCCTCGGCATCGGCGGCCACCTCACCGCCCTCCGCCGCACCCGCATCGGCCCGTTCGGGGTGGCCGACGCCGCGACCGACCTGACCGGCGACCTGCGCCTGCTGCCCCCGGCGGACGTGGCGACCGCGGTGCTCGGCGCCTTTCCCGTCACGGCGGACGAGGCGCGCGACCTCCGTCACGGCAAGCGGCTCGCGGGTGCCGCCGACCGCCTGGCCGGGCTGCCGACGGCGACGCCGGCGGCGATCGATCCGGACGGCCGCCTCGTCGGCATCGTCGAGCGCCGCGGCGGCGACGTCAAGAGCGCGATGAACATGGCGGAGGACGCATGATCCTGTGGTTCACGATCGTCCAGCTCGTCGTCGCCGTGGTCGTCGGAGCCGTGGCGCTGATCCTGGGCCTGGCCGGCCGCCGGCCGAGCGATCTGACCGTGGGCGGCATGGCCCTCGTCCTCGTGCTGCTGCTCGCGCAGGTGGTCATCGCGATCGTCGCACCGCTCGCGGGCAATCCGCCCGTGGGCAGCGCGCTGGAGTACTGGGTGTATCTCGTCTCCGCGGTGCTCATCCCACCGGCATCCGTCTTCTGGGCCCTCATCGAACGCAGCCGGTGGAGCACCGTCATCATGGGCGTCGCCGCGCTCTCGGTAGCCGTCATGGTGTGGCGCATGCAGGTCATCTGGACCGTTCAGGCGGCCTGAAGCGGGCGCTTGGGCGCCTATCATTGACGAGTCATGTCGTCACAGCCTCGCACCCGAATGACCGGCATCGGACGCGTCCTCGTGGTCGTCTACGCGATCATGGCGCTTGCCGCGACCGGGCGTTCGTTCGTCCAGATCGTGCAGGACTTCGCCGCCGCTCCGCTCGCGTACACGCTGTCGGCGGTCGCCGCGGCGGTGTACATCCTCGCGACCGTCGCGCTGGTGCGCTCGGACTCCCGCGTCTGGTACGTCATCGCGTGGATCGCGATCGGCTTCGAACTGGTCGGCGTGCTCGTCGTGGGCACGCTGAGCCTGACGCACCCGGAGCTGTTCCTCCACGACGCGACCGTGTGGTCGGGTTATGGCTTCGGCTACTTCTGGGTGCCCCTCGTGCTGCCCTTCGTGGGACTGTGGTGGCTGCGCAGCTCCGGACGGACGAGCGATGAGGCGACGGATGCCGGGGCGCTGGCGACGGGGAGGTCCAGCTGGTGATCGTCTTCCATGACCCCGCGGAGGTGCCTGCCGGCTTCGGACCGAGCGTCGTCGCGATCGGCAAGTTCGACGGCGTGCACTCCGGGCACCGGGCGGTGATCGACCGCGCCCGCGTCACCGCGACCGACGCGGGCGCCCAGGTGGTGGCGGTGACGTTCAACCGCAACCCGCTGAGTCTCCTGCGGCCCGAGCTCTGCCCCGAGCCGCTCTCCAGTGTCGACCAGAAGCTCGCCCTCCTCGCCGAGGCGGGGGTGGATGCGACCCTCGTCCTCCGCTTCGACGCCGAACTGGCGGCCCTCGAGCCGCGGGTGTTCGTCGAGCATGTGCTGGTGCGGCTCGGCGTGGTCACCGTCATGGTGGGCGACGACTTCCGCTTCGGCCGGGGTGGGGTGGGCGATCCCGTGCTCCTGCAGCGGCTCGGCGAGGAGTACGGCTTCGACGTCGACGTCGTCGGCGATGTGCAGGGCGGCGGTCGGCGCGTATCGTCGTCGTGGGTGCGCGATCTGCTCGCCGCGGGTGACGTGGAGGGCGCGGCCCGACTGCTCGGCCGCGCGCACACCGTGACCGGCGAGGTCGTGCACGGCCTCAAGCGCGGTCGCGAGCTGGGGTTCCCGACGGCGAACCTCAGCGCGGACGCCGAGGGCTTCATCCCCGCCGACGGCATCTACGCCGGCTGGCTCGTCGACCTCGGCGGTCCGGACGATGCGTCGAGCGTGACCACGCGATACCCCGCGGCGATCTCGGTCGGCACGAACCCCACCTTCGACGACGTCCCGCTGCGGCAGGTGGAGGCGTACGTGCTCGATGAGACGACGCTGGACCTGTACGGTCACCGCGTGCAGATCCAGTTCACGCACCGCATCCGCGGCATGGTCGCCTTCGAGGGCATCGACGCGCTCATCGCGCAGATGACGGACGACGTCGCGCGGGTGCGCGCCGTGCTGACCTGACCCGGGTCAGTACGAGGAGGCGTCCACGGCGCCGACGGCGTCGCCGCCGGCATCCACGCGCCGCGCCTCGCCGAGGATGACGGCGCTGCCGCTGGTGCCCAGGCGCGTCGCGCCGGCCGCGAGCATCGCCAGGGCGTCGGCGTAGCTGCGCACCCCGCCGGAAGCCTTGACCTGCACGCCTGGACCCACGTTCGCCCGCATGAGCTCGACATGCGGCACGGTCGCGCCGCCGCCGGCGAAGCCGGTGGAGGTCTTGACGAAGTCGGCGCCCCCGGCCTCGGTCAGGCGGCTGCCGCGGGCGATCTGCTCGTCGTCGAGAAGCGAGGTCTCCAGGATGACCTTCGTGACGTGACCGGATGCCGCGGCCACGACCGCAGCGATGTCGGCGGTCACGACGTCGTCGAACCCCGAGCGCAGCGCGCCGATGTTGACGACCATGTCGAACTCGGTCGCGCCGTCGGCGAGCGCCTGACGCACCTCGGCGACCTTCGCGGCGGTGGAGGTCGTGCCGTGCGGGAATCCGATGACCGTGCCGACGGCGACGCCCGTGCCGTCCAGGCGCGCGACGGCGTGGGCGATGTCGCTCGGGCGCACGCACACGCTGAAGACGCGCCACTCGGCGGCGATGTCGAGTTCGGCGTCGACGTCCGCGCGGGTCAGCTCGGGCTTGAGGATCGCGTGGTCGATGGTGGCGGCGAGGTCGCGCTCGGTGATGGTGGCCATGGCTCCAGCGTACGCGTCGAAAAAGATCACAGAAGGGTAACGGCCGCGCTAGGGTGGCGATGACGACGACGTCACCCGGCACGAAGGATCACCCGATGACCCCTGAGCGGCCCGCCGATCGGCTTCCCGCCCTCCTGATCGTCTGCGCGCTCGCCGCCGCCAGCATGGTGATCGCCCTCGCCGGCGTGTCGCCCGCGCGGGTCAGTGCGGTCGAGCTGATGGGCGCCGAGCGCACGCCCGGCGAGGCGGCCTTCATCGCCGCTCACCGCGGCGGCTCGGCGATGGCCCCGGAGAACACGCTGCCCGCCGTCCGGGCGGCACTGGTGAGCGGCTTCGACTACGTCGAGGTGGACCTCGCCCTCACCGCAGACGGCGTGCCGGTGCTCATGCACGACCGCACTGTGAACCGCACGACCGACGGCACCGGCCCGCTCGCCGCGCTGACGCTGGCGGAGGTGCGCCGGCTGGACGCCGGGGCGTCGTACTCCGCGGCATTCGCCGGCACATCGGTGCCGACGGCGACGGAGTTCCTCGACGTGCTCGCCCGGCTGGACGGAAAGGCGATCCTCGACCTCAAGGGCGTGTGGACGCCGGAGGCCGCCGCGACCCTCGTCGACGAGGTCGCGGCGCGCGGGCTGGAGCGTCAGGTCGCCGTCGCGAGCTTCGATGCACGCACCCTCGCCTACGTGCAGACGCACTCCCGCGTCATCTCGCGCCTCCTCATCCTGAAGTCCCTGCCCGCGGACGTGGTCGACGCGGCACTCGGCGTGGGAGCGCGGGGCATCGTCGTCGACCGCTCCGCGCTGAAGGCGCACCCCGACGCCGTCGACGACCTGCACGCGGCCGGCCTGCGGGTCGTCGCCTACACGCTGAACTCCGATCGTCAGTGGGATGCCGCGACCACCCTGGGCGTGGACGGCATCGTCACCGACGACCCGGGACTGCTGCAGCACTGGCAGCGCGGCCTCGCCAGCGACTGACGGGAATACCCCAGGGGGGTATCCTGGTTGTCGAGGATGTCGCCCCCTCCGGGCGGCGTCGAGAGGAGTTTCACCATGACTACCCGCACCTACACCGTCCAGGGGATGACCTGCGCGCACTGCGCCGGAGCCGTCTCGCGCGAAGTCCGCAAGGTTCCCGGCGTCACCGACGTCACCGTCGACGTGGGCACCGGCATCCTGACCGTCGCGTCGAGCGATGCGCCGTCCGATGCCGCGGTCGCCGCGGCCGTCGACGAGGCCGGTTACGTCCTCGTCGCAGGGCAGTGAGCACCTCGACCGGCGACGCGCGCGCCCAGGCCGTCCTCGACATCGAGGGGATGACCTGCGCGAGCTGCGTCGCCCGCGTCGAGAAGCGGCTGCAGCGCCTGGACGGCGTGACGGCAGCGGTCAACCTCGCCACGGAATCGGCACGCGTGGACTACCCGGCCGCGCTCGATGCCGACACGCTCGTCGCCGCCGTGCGCGAAGCGGGGTACGACGCCCACGTGCGCACTCGTGCCGCCGCGCCCGTGCACGACGGTGGCCACCCGCACCCTCACCCGCAGGACGCCCACGCCGACCATGCCGCGCACGCGGTGGCATCCGGCGGCCACGTGCACGACGTCGAGGACCGCCCCGGCACGGTGACGCTGCGCACGCGGCTGGTCGTCAGCACGGTGCTGGCGCTGCCGGTCGTGGTGCTCGGCATGGTCCCGGCCTGGCAGTTCCCGGGCTGGCAGTGGGTTTCGCTCGTCCTCGCCACCCCGGTGGTGCTGTGGGGCGGCTGGCCGTTCCACCGTGCGACGTTCGCCAACGCGCGACACGGCGCGATGACGATGGACACCCTCATCACGCTCGGCACCGGCGCCGCGTACCTCTGGAGCCTGTGGGCGCTGCTGTTCGGCAGCGCCGGCCGCATCGGGATGACGCACGACACCGGCCTCTTCGTGCCCGTCCACGACCCGTCGTCGCTCGTCTACTTCGAGGTGGCGGCCGCCGTCACCGTCTTCCTTCTGCTGGGACGCGTCATCGAGCAGCGCTCCAAGCGTCGCGCCGGTGCCGCCGTGCGCGCCCTCATGGAGTTGTCCGCGCGTGATGTCGAACTCGAGTCCGGCGCACGCGTGCCGATCGAGCAGCTGCAGGTCGGCGACGTGTTCGTCGTGCGTCCCGGGGAGAAGATCGCCACCGACGGACGTGTCGTCTCGGGCCGCGCATCGGTCGACGAGAGCATGATCACCGGCGAGTCCGTCCCCGTAGAGGTGGATGCCGGCGCCACCGTCACCGGCGGCACCATCGCCGCCGACGGCCGCCTGATGGTCGTCGCGACGTCGGTCGGCGACGACACCCGTCTCGCCCACCTGGCCCGGCTCGTGGAGGACGCGCAGGCGGGCAAGAGCCGCGTGCAGCGACTCGCCGACCGCATCTCCGGCGTGTTCGTCCCGGTCGTGATCGTCCTCGCGGTGCTCACGCTCCTGGCGTGGATGATCGTCGGCGGCTTCAGCGGCGCGTCCATCGCCGCGGGCTTCACCGCCGCCGTCGCGGTCCTCATCATCGCCTGCCCCTGTGCCCTGGGACTTGCCACCCCCATCGCGATCCTCGTGGGCACCGGGCGCGGCGCCCAGCTGGGCGTGCTCATCACCGGTCCCGAGGCGCTGGAGGCCGCCGACCGGATCGACACGGTCGTGCTCGACAAGACCGGAACCGTCACCGAGGGGCGCATGGCGGTCACGTCCGTCGTCCCGATCGGCGACGCCGATGCCGCGCGCATCGGTCACCTCGTCGGCTCGCTCGAGCAGGCGTCCGAGCATCCCCTCGCGCGCGCGGTGGCGGGCCTCGCGCCCACGCCCGCCGCGGTCACCGAGTTCGCGGGACATGCCGGGCGCGGTGTCAGCGGCACGGTCGAGGGCCACGACGTCTTCGCCGGCCGGGCCGCCTTCGCCGCCGAGCGGGCGGGGGAGCTCCCCGAGCCGGCGCGCGCCGCGGTCGCCGCCGTCGAGGAGGCCGGGGCGACCGCGGTCGTCGCCGGATGGGACGGCGCCGTGCGCGCCGTGCTCGCGGTGTCCGACACGGTGCGCGCCGACAGCGCGCGCACCGTCGCGGCGCTGCGCGCGCTCGGGCTCGACGTCATCCTGCTGACCGGCGACAACGAGGGCGCGGCGCGTGCCGTGGGCGCGGCCGTCGGCATCCCTCGCGTGATCGCCGGCGTCCTGCCGGAGGAGAAGGTCGCCCAGATCGGGCTCCTGCAGCAGGACGGCCGCCGTGTCGCGATGGTCGGCGACGGCATCAACGACGCCGCGGCGCTGGCGACCGCGGACCTCGGGCTCGCCATGGGCGGGGGGACGGATGCCGCGATGCACGCCAGCGACATCGCCCTCACCGGGCACGGGCTCGCGCCCGTGCTGACCGCGATCCGTCTCAGCCGCCGCACGATGCGGATCATCCGCGGCAACCTGTTCTGGGCGTTCGCGTACAACGTGGCGGCGCTGCCCCTGGCGGCCCTGGGCCTGCTGAACCCGATGATCGCCGGGGCCGCGATGGCCTTCTCGAGCGTCTTCGTCGTGCTCAACAGCCTGCGGCTGCGCTCCGCCTCCTGATCCGCGCCGCGCTGCCGCGCGCGTGGTTTCTCGACGCCGACGGCGGACGCGCTAGACTGAGGGTCGGGGATCCGTCCGCCGTCGCCGCAGCTCGCAGAAGCGAGTGCCCGCAGCCGGGGGAGCGGACCTCGCGCTTTCCCTCCCGCGGCAGCCGTCGCGGACTCCGACCGCCCGGTCCTCCGACCGGACGCACGCCGGTTCTCACCGGCGTCTCACGCTCAGGAGGAGCATGCCGCCCACGGCATCCATCGCCCCCGCCTCGCGCCGACGCGGCTCGTCCTCGCGGGGTTCGGCGGCGCGCCGCGACGACGACGCGCCGCTCATCCCGATCCTCGCCCGCAAGGTGCGCGAGGTCGAGGCCAAGGCCCAGCGCGGCAAGCTCGGGCCGACCAACCGCGTCAAGTTTCAGGTGATCGCGTTCCTGGTGCGCGAGGAGCGCGCCCGCGTCAAGGCCGACGACGCGATCGCCGCCGCGGCGCGCGCGGAGCTGCTGAAGCGCCTCGACGGGGTGGCCACCATCCTCGCCAAGACCGCCGCCCGCGACACGTCCCTCATCCAGCTGCTCGAAGTCGACGCGGCGACCTCTCCCGTCGCCAAGCGGATGCGCCGTGACTGGCTGCTCGAGTCCGGGGCCGAACTGCCCGAGGACGAGCTGATCATCACCGACGTCGCCCCGGTGCAGACGCCCGTCGTGCCCGCCGCGCTCGCCGAACGGCAGGTCATCCCGCCGCAGATCGAGGCGCGCCGCGAGGCCAACCCCTTCCTCGCCCCCGATGTGGCGCTGCGCGCCCCGGCATCCTCCGTGCGCCGCCGTCTGGACGGCTGGGAGCTCATGGGCCCCCTCTACAAGGCGTTCGAGACCGGCGCGGGGGGAGCGGCGGCGTCCATGGAACTGCCGCCCGTCCCGGAGTTCGACCGTCTCTCGCCCAAGGGGCTGGAGATCATGCCCCACCAGTCGCGGTTCCTCGAGGCCGTGCGCACCGGGCACCGGTCGTTCCTCCTCGCCGACGAGCCGGGTCTCGGCAAGACCGCGCAGTCGGTGCTCGCCGCCTCCGTCGCGAATGCCTACCCGCTGCTGGCGGTCGTTCCCAACGTCGTCAAGATGAACTGGGCGCGCGAAGTCGAGCGGTGGACGCCACAGCGTCGCGCGACCGTGATCCACGGCGACGGCGACACCGTCGACGCGTTCGCCGACGTGTTCATCGTCAACTACGAGGTGCTCGACCGGCACCTGGCGTGGCTCGGTTCGCTGGGGCTGCGCGGCATGGTCGTCGACGAGGCGCACTTCATCAAGAACCTCTCTTCCCAGCGCTCGCAGAACGTGCTGGCGCTCGGCGCTCGCATCCGCGAGCAGGTGCGCGATCCGCTCATGCTCGCCCTGACGGGAACGCCGCTGATCAACGACGTCGAGGACTTCGACGCCATCTGGCGCTTCCTCGGCTGGACCAACGGCGAGAAGCCGGGGCCCGAGCTCATGGCCAAGCTCGACGCGACCGGCCTCACCCCGGCCGACAAGGCGTTCTATCCCGAAGCGCGCGACGCCGTCATCTCGATGGGCATCGTCCGCCGCAAGAAGAAGGATGTCGCGGCCGACCTGCCCGACAAGCTCGTCGCCGACCTTCCCGTGGAGCTCGACGACGAGTACGGCCGCTCGATCCGCGCCGCAGAGCACGAGCTGGGCGAGCGTCTGGCAGCGAAGTACCGCCGCATCATCGAGGCGCGCGGCGACACCGTGCGCCTGGGCGAGTACGACGAGGACATCGTCCGCCTGGTCGCCCACGGCGAACTGGAGGAGTCGAAGGCCGCCGGGGCCGGCGCCGACAACGTCTTCACCATGGTCCGCAAGATCGGTCAGGCCAAGGCGCTGCTGGCGGCGGACTACGCCGTCCAGCTGCAGCGCTCGGTCGGCAAGGTCGTCTTCTTCGCGAAGCACATCGATGTGATGGATGCCGCGGAAGCGCACTTCGCGGCATCCGGACTGCGGACCATCTCGATCCGCGGCGACCAGTCCACGCCCGCCCGGCAGCAGGCGATCGACGCGTTCAACGGCGATCCCGACGTCGCGATCGCGGTGTGCTCGCTGACGGCGGCCGGCGTCGGCCTCAACATGCAGGCGGCGTCCAACGTCGTGCTCGCCGAGCTCAGCTGGACCGCCGCCGAGCAGACGCAGGCGATCGACCGCGTGCACCGGATCGGGCAGGACGAGCCGGTCACGGCGTGGCGGATCATCGCGGCGCACACGATCGACACGAAGATCGCCGAGCTCATCGACTCGAAGCAGTCCCTCGCCGCGCGGGCACTGGACGGCGAGCAGGTCGACCCGACCTCGAGCGACTCGGTCCAGCTCTCGGCGCTCATGCACCTGCTGCGTCAGGCGCTGGGCGGCAGCTGACGCCGCACCGCCGGCTCCCGCCGCGACACCGGACCGGTCGTCCTTTTGGACGGCCGGTCCGGTGGCATGTGGCGCCTCCGCGGCGATAGTGTCGACTGTGGCAGTGACGCCGGACGACCACCTGAACCGAAGGACCTCTCCATGAAGATCGGCATCCTCACCAGCGGCGGCGACTGCCCCGGACTGAACGCCGTCATCCGCGGTGTCGTGCTGAAGGGCACCACGAAGTACAACATCGAGTTCGTCGGCATCCGCGATGGCTGGCGCGGCGTCGTGGACGGTGACTTCTTCCCGCTCACGCGTCACGAGGTCAAGGGCCTGTCTAAGGTCGGCGGCACGATCCTCGGCACGAGCCGCACCAACCCGTACGAGGGTCCGCGCGGTGGCGCCGAGAACATCGCCAAGACGCTCTACGGTCACCACATCGACGGCATCATCGCGATCGGCGGCGAGGGGACCCTCGCCGCGGCGAACCGCCTGTGGGGCGACGGCATCAACGTCATGGGCGTGCCGAAGACGATCGACAACGACCTGCGCGCGACGGACTACTCCTTCGGCTTCGACACCGCCGTCAACATCGCCACCGAGGCCATGGACCGGCTGCGCACGACCGGCGACTCGCATCAGCGCTGCATGGTCGCCGAGGTCATGGGCCGCCACGTCGGGTGGATCGCACTGCACTCGGGCATCGCCGCCGGCGCGCACGTCATCTGCATCCCGGAGGTGCCGATGTCGCTCGAGGAGATCACGGCGCAGGTGCAGCGTGCGCACGACCGTGGCCGCGCGCCGCTGGTCGTCGTGTCGGAGGGCTTCACCCTCAAGGGCATGGACGAGGCGTACAGCGACAAGGGGCTGGACGCGTTCAACCGTCCGCGCCTGGGCGGCATCGGCGAGGTGCTGGCGCCCGAGATCGAGCGGCTGACCGGCATCGAGACGCGCTCGACCGTGCTCGGCCACATCCAGCGCGGCGGCTCGCCGTCGGCGTTCGACCGCGTGCTGGCGACCCGGCTGGGACTGCACGCCGCCGACGTCGTCGCCGAGGAGGCGTGGGGCCAGATGGTCTCCATGAAGGGCACCGACATCGTGCGGGTCTCCTTCGAGGAGGCCCTCGGCGAGCTCAACTCGGTGCCGCTGTACCGCTACGAAGAGGCCGCAGCCCTCTTCGGCTGACCGATGGCGGATGCCGCGGCATCCGCCCCTCCTCGCGCGTCCGCATCACCGACACAGGAAATCTCACCGAGACAGGATGTGTCATCGATCACACGTCCTGCGTCGGTGATTTCTCCTGTCTCCGTGACGCGGGCCTGGCGCGGTGGGGTGGAGCGCCGGCGCGATCATCGCCCTCTCCCCAGACGGCCTTCTCGTGGATCTGTCCACAGATCGGCCGTTGCAGGGGCCGGATGCCGGGGCGCACGGCCAGTCTGGGGACGTGACATCACCCGAACAGCTCGCTCAGTGGCTCCGCCAGCACGATGCGGTCGCGCACACCACGGCGCTGCGCGCGGCGGGGTTCACGACCCACGCGATCCGCTCGGCGGTCGCCGCCGGTGTCGCGGACTGGGTGCGGCGGTCGTGGCTGGCGCTTCCGGACGCGCCCGCGCCGGTGCGCGCGGCCGTCGCGGCCGGTGGCCGGCTGACGTGTCTCAGCGAGGCGAGCCTCTCGGGCCTGTGGACGCCCGCCCACGAAGAGACACACGTGGCGGTGGATGCGACGGCGTCGCGGGTCTGTCGCCCGGGTCTGCGCCTGCACTGGAGCCGCCCGGTCGTCCCCGTCGGGGCGACCGCCGTGCGCGAGCCGCTCGTGAACACGCTCGCTCATGTCGCCGCGTGCGTCCCGGTCGCCGAAGCGTTGAGCGTGTGGGAGTCCGCGCTGCGCAAGCAGCGCATCTCTGCGGCGGAGGTCGCGCGCGTGCAGTGGCACGGCGCTGCGGCGCGATCCATCGCCGCCCACGCCTCGTTGCTGTCCGACTCCGGCCTCGAGACCGTCTTCGTCGGCCTGATGAGCTCCATCGGCGTCGTCGTGCGGCAGCAGGTCTGGGTCGACGGGCGGCCCATCGACGCCATCATCGGCGACCTCCTGGCGGTGCAGATCGACGGGTTCACGCATCACCAAGCCGCCGATCGGCGGCGGGACCTGCGCGCGGACGCGCGGCTCGTGCTGCGCGGCTACACCGTGCTGCGCTTCGACTACTACCAGATCCTCTTCTGCCCCGACGAGGTCATCGCAACGATCCGGATGGCGATGGCGCAGGGCCTCCACCTCGCGCCGGCGCACCGCTGACCGCGTCCGAACGCCGACGCCTCGGCATCCGGGGTTGCCCTCCCGCGTCCCGCGCATCACCGACACAGGAAATCTCACCGAGACAGGCCATGCCATCGATCACACGTCCTGCCTCGGCGATTTCTCCTGTCTCCGTGACTTGACGTGACGTGACGTGACGTGACGTGACGCAGCGCGGCGCAGGATGCCGCGGGTCAGCCCTCGGCGAGGCCCAGCACGTCCAGCAGCCAGGCGAGTTCGAAGGCGCGCTGGTGCCACGCGTTGTAGCGACCGCTGACGCCGCCGTGTCCGGCGGCCATCTCGCACTTCAGCAGCGCGTCCGCACCGACCTCGCGCAGCCGGGCGACCCACTTGGCGGGTTCGACGTAGTACACCCGCGTGTCGTTGAGCGAGGTGACGGCGAGGATGCGGGGATAGCGCACCCCTTCTCGCACGTTCTCGTACGGCGAGTATGACTTCATGTACGCGTACACCTCGGCATCGTGCAGGGGGTCGCCCCACTCGTCCCACTCGATGACCGTGAGCGGCAGCGACGGGTCGAGGATCGTGGTCAGCGCGTCGACGAACGGCACGTCGGCGAGGATCCCGGCGAACAGCTCCGGGGCGAGGTTCGCGACCGCGCCCATCAGCAGGCCGCCGGCCGATCCGCCCTCGGCGACCAGCAGCGACGGCGTCGTGACGCCCGCATCGACGAGGTGCTGCGCGACCGCGACGAAGTCGGTGAACGTGTTGCGCTTGTGCTGCAGCTTGCCGTCCTCGTACCACTGCCGGCCGAGCTCGCCGCCGCCGCGCACGTGCGCGATCGCGAACACGACGCCCCGGTCGAGCAGCGACAGGCGCGCGACGGAGAACCCGGGCTCGATCGAGTGCTCGTACGACCCGTAGCCGTACAGGTGGACGGGGTGGGCGGCGCCGTCGCCGGGGTCACCGAACGAGCGTTTCCACACCAGCGAGACGGGCACGCGCGTGCCGTCGGATGCCGTGGCCCACTCCCGGCGCTGCGCGTAGTCGGCGGGGTCGTAGCCGCCGAGCACGGGCTGGCGCTTGCGCAGCAGGAACTCGCCGGTCGCGACGACGTAGTCGTACACCGTCCCGGGGGTGATGAACGAGCCGTACCCGAGCCGCACCACCGGCGGCGCCCATTCCGGATTGCCGGAGGCGCCGGCGGTGTACAGGTCCTCGTCGAACGCGAGCTCGTCGACGCGGCCGCTCGCGTAGTCGAGGATGCCCATGCGCGCGAGTCCCTCGCGCCGATACGACACCACCGCCCAGTCGCGGAACGCAGAGACGTCGAGGAGACGCCGGCCGGGCTCGTGCGCCAGCACGACCTCGCGCGCGCCGCCCGGGTCGGCCGCCGCCACCCGCACGAGCTCGAAGTCCAGTGCGCCCTCGTTGTGCAGCACGTAGAGCACGTCCTCGCCCCCGACGACGGCGTGCGTCGCGGAGTACTCCACGCCCTCGCGGCGCGGCCAGATCGAGCGCGGCTCGGCACGCAGGTCGGATGCCGGGACGAGATACTCCTCGGTCGTGATCGAGGACCCCACCTCGATGACCAGGTACTTCTCGCTGCGCGTGAACCCCGCTCCCACCCAGAACCGGTCGTCGGGCTCATGGAACAGGCGCACGTCGGCGTCGGCATCCGTGCCCACCTCGTGCAGCCACACGGTGTCGGGGCGCCACGCCTCGTCGACGGTCGTGTAGACGACGTAGCGGCCGTCGGGGGAGAAGCACGCGCCGGACGAGGTGTTCTCGACGGTGTCGGGGAGGTCTGCGCCGGTGGCGAGGTCGCGGATGCGGAGGGTGTAGCGCTCGTCGCCCTCGACATCGACGCCGTAGAGCAGTCTGCCGCCGTCGGTGGAGACGTCGAAGCTGCCGAGCGAGAAGAACTCGTGGCCGGCGGCCTCGGTGTTGCCGTCCAGCAGCACGACCTCGCCGGCGACCGGTTCGCCGGGGGTGAGGACGGGCGGGGTCCAGTCGTCGGGCGAGGCCAGCGGCGCCCGGCAGTGGATGCCGTACTGCTGGCCCTCGACGGTGCGGCCGTAGTACCACCAGTCGCCCTGGCGCGTCGGCACCGACAGGTCGGTCTCGAGCGTGCGGGAGCGGATCTCGCCGAAAATGCGCTCCCGGAGCCCGGCGAGGTGCGCCGTGCGCTGAGCAGTGTAGGCGTTCTCCGCCTCCAGGTGCGCGACGACGTCGGCATCCTCTTTCGCACGCAGCCACTCGTACCGGTCGACGACCTCGTCGCCGTGGTGGGTGCGGGTGATGGGGCGGGCGGGGGCGACGGGCGGGGCGGGCGTGCTCACGCGTCCACGGTAACCGACGGCTCTGCCCGCCCGGGCGGTTCTGCGAACACCGGCGGATGTGCGAGGATTTTCCTCGTCCGGTTGCCGGAACATGAACCCACGGTGAACTGTTCGTTCGCGCCGCCGATCGCATCGGCTCCCTTCCCTGGAAATCCCGACGAAAGCGAACTGTGGAAACCGCTGCCCTCATCGTCGTGCTGGTCATCGCGCTGGCATTGTTCTTCGACTTCACCAACGGGTTCCACGACACCGCGAACGCGATGGCGACGCCGATCGCGACCGGCGCCCTCAAGCCCAAGGTCGCCGTCCTGCTCGCAGCGAGCCTCAACCTCGTCGGCGCGTTCCTGTCGACGGAGGTCTCCAAGACCATCTCGCACGGCATCATCCGCGAAGAGCAGATCACGCCGTTGGACTTCCTGCCGATCATCTTCGCCGGGCTCATCGGCGCGATCACCTGGAACATGCTGACGTGGCTGCTGGGCCTGCCCTCCAGTTCGTCGCACGCCCTGTTCGGCGGCCTCATCGGTGCGACCCTGGTCGGCGCGAGCCTGCAGGCGATCGACTTCGGCATGGTACTGAGCAAGGTCGTGCTGCCGGCGCTCATCGCCCCGTTCACGGCCGGCGTCATCGCGTTCCTCGTGACCCGCCTGGCGTATGCCGTCACGCGCCGCTACGACAGCAAACCCGACGGACGCGACGGCTTCCGCTGGGGCCAGATCTTCACGTCGAGCCTCGTCGCGCTCGCGCACGGGACCAACGACGCGCAGAAGACGATGGGCGTCATCACGCTCGCGCTGATCATGGCGGGTTGGCAGGACAGCGACCACTCCGACCCGCAGACCTGGGTCATCTTCGCCTGCGCATTCACGATCGCGCTCGGCACCTACATGGGCGGCTGGCGCATCATCCGCACGCTCGGCAAGGGCCTCACCGACGTCAAGCCCGCGCAGGGCTTCTCGGCCGAGACCTCCACCGCGGCGACGATCCTCGCCTCCAGTGCCCTCGGCTTCGCGCTGTCCACGACGCAGGTCGCGTCCGGCTCGGTCATCGGCTCGGGTCTCGGGCGGCGCGGGTCGAAGGTGCGCTGGCGCACCGTCGGGCGCATCGCCGTCGGCTGGGTGCTGACCCTCCCGGCATCCGCGGCCGTGGGAGCCGCCGCTGCCCTGCTGGTCGTGTGGTTCGGAAACTGGGGGATCGCCGTCGACGCCGTGCTGGCGGTGGCGATCATCGTGGGCCTGTTCTGGCGGTCGCGCCGCAACCAGGTGGACTCCTCGAACGCGATGAGCGAGGTCGCCGACTCGGGACTGGCCGTCAAGGTGCCGCGCAAGGCGCCCCCCACGCGCCGGCAGCGCGCGATCCTCCGGGAGGAGGCGCGGCTGAAGGCCGAGGTGAAGGCGAAGGAGAAGGCGGAGCGCAAGGCGAAGGCGAAGACCGACGCGAAACAGGCCGCCGATGACCGCCGCGCCGCCGACAAGCAGCGCGCGGACGCGCAGAAGGCGCAGAAGGCGCAGAAGGCCGCGAAGAAGGAGGACCGGTGATGGACATCACGATCGACTGGTTCGCCTTCGTGCAGGTGTTCGCCGCCGCGCTCGTGGGCGCGCTCCTCGTCGTCGGGTTCTACGCCGTCGGACTGCGTCTGCTCGTCCGTGCCGGCCGTGCGCCGGTCGTGGCCCCGGCGGAGTTCACCGACGCGATCACGGTCATCACCGAGAAGGAAGCGCAGCGGGCCGCGAAGGCCGCGGCGAAGGCCGCGAAGAAGAGCCCGCTGACCGAGGGCCAGAAGCGGCTCGCGCTGGTCGGGGCATACGGGTCGTTCGGCCTGTGCGCGCTCGCGGTGCTCGGTGGCCTTGTCCTCATCGTCGTCGGGCACTGAGCGGCGGCGTCGGCGCCACCATCGGCCGCACGACGAGCGGCCTCGGCCGACCCCGCGACCGGGCGTCGGCGCCCCGGCCTAGGCTGGGGCCATGCAGTTCGGACGGCACGCACCCGCCCAGCGCGTCATCGTGCACATCAGCGACACGCACCTGCTGGCGGGTAACCGCCCGCTGGGCGGCCGGTACGACACCGCGGGCAACCTGACCGCGACCCTCGCCGCCGTCGAGCGCACCGGCATCCGTCCCGACGCCATCGTGTTCACGGGCGATCTGACCGACCTCGGCGAGCCCGACGCCTACGCGGCGCTGCGCGCCGAGGTCGAGCCGTTCACGGCCCGGCTGGGCGCCCCCGTGGTCTGGGTGGCGGGCAACCACGACGAGCGCCCAGCGCTGCGCGAGGGGCTGCTCGACGCCGCGCCGAGTTCAGAACCGGTCACCGGCGTCTGGGATCTCGGCGGCCTGCGCCTCGTGGCGTTGGATTCCACGGTCCCCGGCTGGCATCACGGCGATCTCGACGCCGCGCAGCTGGACTGGCTGCGGGGCGTGCTGGCGACCCCGGCGCCGCTCGGCACCATCCTCGCCCTGCACCACCCGCCGCTGACGAGCCACATCCCGTTCTTCGACATCCTCGAGCTGCAGCATCAGGACGAGCTGGCCGCCGCGATCGCCGGCAGCGACGTGCGGGCGATCCTCGCCGGCCACCTCCACTACTCCACGTCGGGCACCTTCCACGGCATCCCGGTCAGCGTCGCCTCGGCGACCTGCTACACGATGAACCTGCAGCGGCCGCCGCAGGAGGTGAACGGGATGGATGCCGGGCAGTCCTTCCAGCTCGTCCACGTCTACGACGACACCATCACCCACGCCGTCGTGCCGGTGGGGGAGGCCGAGACGGCGGACGTCTTCTCTGCGGAGTGGACCCGTCGCATGGCGGCGCTGAGCCCCGCGGAGCGGCTCGAGGCGTTCTCCCGGAAGCGGTGACGCCGCGGCGAGGTCAAGCCGGCCGGCTGTACGCGGTGCACACCGCGGCGGTGGGGGCGGCGCGTTAGGCTCGGAGCACATCCACCCGAGGCGACGACCCACAAGGACTGCACTCATGGCACTGGACGCGACGACGCGCACCGAGACCGACTCCCTGGGATCGATGGAGATCCCCGCCGACGCCTACTGGGGCATCCACACCGCGCGGGCGCTGGAGAACTTTCCGATCTCGATGCGGCCGATCTCCGTCTACCGCGACCTCGTCAACGGGCTCGCGATGGTCAAGCAGGCCTCGGCGCGCGCGAACCTCGAGATCGGCGTGCTCGATGCCGAGCGCGCCGACCTCATCGACCGTGCCGCGCAGCGCGTCATCGACGGCGAGTTCCACGATCAGTTCGTCGTCGGCGTCGTGCAGGGTGGGGCCGGCACCTCGACGAACATGAACGCGAACGAGGTCATCACCAACATCGCGCTGGAACTCGCCGGCCGCCCCAAGGGCGACTACGCCTACCTCTCGCCCATCGACCATACCAACCGCTCCCAGTCGACCAACGACGTCTACCCGACCGCCGTCAAGGTAGGCCTGAGTCTCGACCTCATGACGCTGCTGGAGGAGCTCGATCTGCTGCGGCAGTCGTTCCTGGCCAAGGCGGTGGAGTTCCACGACGTGCTCAAGATCGGCCGCACGCAGCTGCAGGATGCCGTCCCGATGACCCTCGGGCAGGAGTTCCACGGCTTCGCGACGACGCTCGGATACGACCACCAGCGCCTCACCGAGAACGCCTCGCTGCTGTACGAGATCAACATGGGCGCGACGGCCATCGGCACCGGCATCACGACGCACGCCGGCTACGCCCCGGCGGTGCTGCGCCACCTCCGGGAGATCACGGGCCTCGACCTCGCGACCGCCGACGACCTCGTCGAGGCGACGAGCGACACCGGCTCGTTCATGTCGTTCTCGGCGTCGCTCAAGCGCAACGCCATCAAGCTCTCGAAGATCTGCAACGACCTGCGCCTGCTCTCCAGCGGCCCGCAGGCGGGCCTCGGCGAGATCAACCTGCCCGCGCAGCAGGCGGGGTCCTCGATCATGCCCGGCAAGGTCAACCCCGTCATCCCGGAGGTCGTCAACCAGGTCGCGTTCTCGGTCGCCGGCGCCGACCTCACCGTCACGATGGCCGTCGAGGGCGGCCAGCTGCAGCTGAACGCCTTCGAGCCGATCATCGCGCACTCGATCTTCCAGTCGATCACGTGGATGCGCCGGGCCATGCGAACTCTCCGGGTCAACTGCGTCGACGGGATCACCGCAAACCGCGAGCGGCTCGGCGCGATGGTGGGCTCGTCGGTCGGGGTCGTCACGGCGCTCACCCCGTTCATCGGCTACGCGGCGTCGGCGGCGCTCGCCAAGACGGCGCTGCTGACCCACCGCAACGTCGGCGACCTCGTCGTCGAGGCGGGGCTCATGACTCGGGAAGAGGTCGACAAGCAGCTCTCGCCGGCGCGGCTGTCGGGCCTGGAGACCATCACCCAGGCGATCCCGGTCGTCCAGCCGGCCGAGAGCATCGTCGAGGCCGGCTGAGGGGCGGCTCTGCCCACGCGCGGTGCGGATGATGCGCGCGCGCCGCTCCGTCCGTTAGCGTGTCGTCAGCCGGTATGTGCCGGATCGACACAGGAGGCCCCCATGAGCGACCCCAACAGCCCGACCCCCGCACCCGGAAACCAGCCCCCGGCTCCGCAGCCGGCGTACGGCGAGTACGCACCGCCGGCTCCGCCCGCCGCCGACAGCGCCCCGGCCTACGCCGCACCGGCCTACCAGGCGGCACCGGCCTACAACGCCGGTCCCGCGGCGAACGGCTCGTACCCCGGCAAGACCCTCGGCATCGTGGCGCTCGTGCTGGCCATCGTGCCGGTCGGCCTGCAGCTGGTCGGGCTGATCCTCGGCATCGTGGCGCTCGTGCAGAGCCGCAAGGCCGGACAGAAGAACGGCATGGCGCTCGCTGCGATCATCGTCAGCAGCGTGCTGCTCGTTCTGACGATCATCGGCATCATCCTCGCGGTCGCCCTCTTCAACGCCGCGGGCGGCGCCGACCTCGTCAACCAGGTCAACGCGTGCCTCAACGACCCCACGGGCAACGTGGTCGTCAACGGCATCACGATCACGTGCGAGGAGATCCTGGAGCAGTCCGGCCGCTGACCTTCGCCACCCTCCTCCACCGAGCATCGATGGGGGGAAGGGGGGAGGCGTCAGCCGAGAATGCGGCAGTGGGTCGTGAGCTCGCCGATCCCGTCGATGCCGACCGTCACGGTCGAGCGGTCGCGGAGGAAGATCTGCGGGTCGCGCGAGTAGCCGGCCCCGCCGGGGCTGCCCGTCGAGATGAGGGTGCCCGGCAGCAGCGTCGCGGAGCGCGACAGGTGCGCGATGAGGGTGGACACCGGACGGATCATCTGGCCGGTCGACGCGTCCTGCACGACCTGCCCGTCGACGACGGCCCAGATGTGCAGATCCTGCGGGTCGGGGATCTCGTCGGCGGTGACGATGAACGGGCCGTTGGGCGTGAACCCGTCGAACGACTTGCACCGCGACCACTGCGCCTCGGAGAACTGGATGTCGCGCGCCGTGATGTCGTTGACGACGGTGTAGCCCCACACGTGCGACAGCGCATCGGCCTCGGCGACGTCCTTCGCCGGCCGACCGATGATGACGCCGAGCTCGGCTTCGTAGTCGACCGACTCGCTGAGCGTGCGCGGCCACGTCGTCGTCTGCTCGTGGGCGGACAGCGAGTTCGGCCACAGCACGAAGACGGTGGGCGCGGTGTCGGCCTTCAGGCCCAATTCGCTGGAGTGCGCCGCGTAGTTCAGGCCGATGGCGAGCACCACGGGGGGAGCGGGGACCGCCGGACCGAAGGTGAGACCCTCCAGCGCGATGCCCGGCGCGTCCGCGGATGCCGCGGCCACGCGCGCGCGGGCATCGTCGCCGCCCGCGATCAGCTGCGGCAGGTCGTGCGGTGCGCCGTCGTAGAGGCCCGCAACCGCGACGGCGCCGCGCGGGGTCACCACGACCAGCTGCGGATGCGACGATCCGGGCAGGACGACGTGGGCCAGGCGCATCGTCCCAGGCTACCGTGGCCGTCGGATCCCGGATGCGGCGCAATAGGCTTTCGACCGTGAGCTACCCGTCGCCGCTGGCGCACCGCCCCCAGGTCCCGCCTCAGCCCGTCGCCCCCGCCCCCGTCTCGCCGCCGGTGCTCCCGATGCCCGCACGCGCCGGGCGATCGGTGCCCGTATGGGCCTACGCGATCCTGGCGGTGCTCCTCGTCGCGCTCGCCGCCTACATCCTGACCTTCCTCGGCGTCGTCGCGCCGGTGGTCGGGATGGTGCTGGCGCTGCTGCCGCTGACCGGGGTGCTCCTGGCGGTGCGGATCGCCGACCGTTGGGAGCCGGAGCCGACCGGGCTCGTCGTGTTCGCGCTCGCCTGGGGCGCGGTGGCCGCCGTCGTGATCGCGCTGGCCGTCGACATCGGTCTCGGCTTCCTCGTGCCCGACGACGGCTCCGCCGCCCGGGCGGCGTTCTCGTCGGTGATCCAGGCTCCGCTGGTCGAGGAGTTCGCGAAGGGACTCGGCGTCTTCATCGTCTTCGCCGCCGCACGGCGCACCTTCGACGGCCCTGTCGACGGCATCGTCTACGGCGCGCTCGTCGGCGCGGGCTTCGCCTTCACCGAGAACATCCTCTACTTCTCGACGAGCCTCATCGAGGGCGGCGTGGCCGAGACGACCTTCACGTTCTTCCTCCGCGGCATCCTGTCCCCGTTCGCGCACGTCATGTTCACCGCCGTGACGGGGTATGTGCTGGGCCGGGTGGCGCGTCGCGGCACCCCGACGCGCGCCGCGGTGGGACCGTGGATCGGCGGCATGCTGGGTGCGGCCGTGCTGCACGCGCTGTGGAACGGCTCGGCCATGTTCGCCGACTTCTTCGCGCTGTACGCCACCTTGCAGGTGCCCCTGTTCGCGGGGTTCGTCGGCGGTTTCATCGCCCTCCGCCGCGAGGAGGCGCGGCTGACCCGGGAGCGCCTCGGCGAGTACGCCGCCGCGGGCTGGTTCTCGCCGATGGAGGTCGACATTCTCGCCACCCCCGCGGGGCGACGGCGGGCGCTGCAGTGGGCGGCCGGCCTCCCCGGGGATCGCCGGCGCATCATGCGCGGGTTCATCGCCGAGGCGACGAGTCTCGCGGCGGCGCGCCAGCGCGCCCTCACCGGGCGCGACCCGGCGGCGGCCGCCGACGAGCAGGTGTTCCTGACGCGGGCGGTCGCGGCCCGCGCCGCCCTGCTCGCACCGGCCTCTTGACGCCCGCGGGGGTCGCCGCGACAATGGGGGCAGGCCAACTCAGCGCCCGGGAGACACGCAGGCATCGCCGCGGCACCGGGCGCTGAGTCTTGTCCGGCACGGTCCGGCACCGGCCGGGGCGCGCGCCGCGGGCATCCGTGCTTGGATGGATGCCATGAGTGAAGAGCGCACCAAGCCCGAGTTCGACGCCCCCTCCGGCCCCGCGCCGGCCGACCTCGTCATCCGCGACATCATCGTCGGCGACGGTGACGAGGCGAAGCCCGGTGACACCGTCACCGTGCACTACGCCGGCGTCGAGTACGACTCCGGCGAGGAGTTCGACTCCTCGTGGGGCCGCGGCGAGTCCATTCAGTTCCCGCTGCGCGGTCTCATCCAGGGCTGGCAGGACGGCATCCCGGGGATGAAGGTCGGCGGTCGCCGTGAGCTCGTCATCCCGCCGCACCTGGCTTACGGCCCCGCCGGCGGCCACTTCCTGGGTGGCAAGACCCTCATCTTCATCATCGATCTGCTGAAGGTCGGCTGAACGTTCAGAAGATTTTTATATTCGTGGGAATAGATGGTCTGCGGGGGTGTTTCACCCCTGCAGACCATCTTCCGTTTCGAAGGGCATGACATGACCGACACCACGACCACCACGATCGACATCCCCGGCTACAAGGCCGGCACCTGGGTGCTCGACCCCGCGCACAGCGAGGTGACCTTCTCCGTCCGCCACATGATGATCTCCAAGGTGCGCGGCGTCTTCGGCGTCAAGAGCGCCACCATCGAGGCCGGCGAGAACCCGCTCGACACGAAGGTGACCGCCTCCGTCGACGTCGCCTCGGTCGACACGAAGGACGAGGGCCGCGACGCCCACCTCCGCTCCGCCGACTTCTTCGACGCCGAGCAGTACCCGACGCTCGACTTCGTCTCCACGGGTGTCCGCTACGAAGGCGGCGACTTCCTCGTCGACGGCGACCTGACGATCCGCGGCATCACCAAGCCCGTCACCTTCGAGGTCGAGTTCGGCGGCTTCGGCACCGACCCGTGGGGCAACTACAAGGCGGGCGCGACGGCGAAGACCGTCATCAACCGCGAGGACTTCGGCCTCACCTGGAACGCGGCGCTCGAGACCGGCGGCGTGCTCGTCGGCAAGGACGTCACCATCACGCTGGACCTGCAGGGCTCGATCCAGGCCTGACCTGTGCTCGGGGATCCGCCTGCGGACCCCGACGCACCCTGAACGACGACGGGGCGGATGCTGCGGCATCCGCCCCGTCGCCTCATTACGGCACGGGATGCTCGGCGTCGTAGGCCCGGAAACGCGGGCTCAGGCGCACGAGCACCGCGACGAGCGCGATGATCAGCATCCCGCCTAGGAGCGGCGGGAACCACAGCGCCGTGAACGTCGCGAGCGTCCCGGCGTACAGCGCCCCGAGGCGCGGACCGCCGGTGACGACGACGATGAAGATGCCCTGCAGCCGCCCGCGGATGGCGTCGGGCACGGCGGCCTGCACCATTGTGTTGCGGAAGATCGAGCTCACGTTGTCGGCGGCACCGGCGAGCGCAAGCGCGAGGGCCGCGACGACGATGATGACGACGTTCGGGTGCCCCTCGTCCACTGTCTCGGGGGCGAACGCGCCGAGGGCGCCGGCCAGCAGGGCGAGTCCGAACAGGCCGATCGCGACGCCGTAGACGATGATCGCCCGCTCGATGCCGATTCCCTGGCGCCGCACTCGCCCGAACGGGCCGGAGAAGACGCTGCAGACGAACGCGCCCGCGGCGATCGCCGCCGTCAGCACACCCGTCGTGATGGCGCCGCCGCCGAGGAGCACGGCGCCGATCGCGGGGAACAGCGCGATCGGCTGCCCGAAGGTCATCGCGATGATGTCGAGGATGAACTGCAGCCGGATGTTCGCCGCGCGCCGCAGGAACCGCCATCCGTCGCGGAGCGACTCGAGGCCGGGTCGCACCATGGTGCCCTCGGGACGGATCGCCGGCAGCGACCAGAGGCCGAGGAAGTTCGCGAGCATGAGCGCGACGTCGATCGAGTACGTCCACGCGTAGCCGGTGAGGGCGACGAGCACGCCGGCCAGGGCGGGCCCGCCCATCACCATGATGCCCATCGTGATGCCGTTGAGCGCCGACGCCGCCGGCAGCAGCTCGCGGGGGAGCAGCCGGGGCACGATCGCCTGCCGGGTCGCCGAGACGATGGAGTTGGCGGCGGAGTTGACGACGCTCAGCGCGTACAGCCACGCGACCGTCTCGAGGCCTCCCCACGCCAGGACGGCCAGCAGGAACGTCGAGACCCAGGTGACGGATGCCGCGATCAGCGCGACCCGGCGCCGGTCGAAGGCATCCGCAAGCATCCCGCCGTACAGTCCCGCGATCACCATGGGCACGAGCCCGGCGACGGCGATCATCGACACCGCGAACGTCGACCCGGTCAGCTCGTACATGTGCAGCATGACCGCGACGATGGTCAGCTGCCCGCCGAGCCCGGCGAGCGTCGACCCGACCCACATGCGCGCGAAGGCGGGGCTCGCCGTGAACGGCCGCAGGTCGATGAAGCTGTCGCGGCGCAGGCGGGGCATCGTCCGAGCCTAGGAGACTGGTAGACTCTTCAGGTTGCCGTTGGATCGGCCGCGGATAAAGAGAGCCCACGCATCAGGCGTCGGGCGCCGCGCAACAAGGAGAGAGGGGATCACCTATGGCACTGGAAGCAGACGTCAAGAAGGCGATCATCGAAGAGTACGCGACGCACCCCGGTGACACCGGATCCCCCGAGGTGCAGGTCGCGATGCTGACGCAGCGCATCAAGGACCTCACCGAGCATCTCAAGGAGCACAAGCACGACCACCACTCGCGTCGTGGGCTGTTCCTGCTCGTCGGTCAGCGTCGTCGCCTGCTGGGTTACCTGCAGGACATCGACATCAACCGTTACCGCTCGCTCATCGAGCGTCTCGGTCTGCGCCGCTAAGCATCGCACGAGCGTTCAATCGCGCAGAACATTCTTGAGAAGGCCGCCCACGGTGTGGGCGGCCTTCGTCGTTCGCGCGACGGCTTCGCGAGACGGGACATTCGTGTCGAGACGGCATGCGCCGCACCCCGTCTCGACACAGATCTCCCGTCTCGGCGCGCAGGCCGGCGGATGCCAGGGCTATGCGCGGGCGGCGAGCAGGTCGGCGTGCCAGCGCGCGGCGACGTCGGGGTGGGCGCGCAGCCGGGACTTCAACGCGTTCTCGCCGTAGCGCGCGTGGATCGGGTTCGTGGGATCCTGCGTCACGCCGCGCGCCTGCGCGGCGAGTTCGGCCGGCAGCTCGATGAGCGGCAGCGTCGCGTCCAGGGCGGGGTTGAAGAAGTACGGCACCGAGATCCGATCGTCCGGATGCCGCGGTGAGATCACCCGGTGATTGGTCGCCACGAGGTACCCGCCGGTCGCATACTCGAGCATCTCGCCGATGTTGACGACGAAGGCTCCCGGCACGGGCGGGGCATCCACCCATACCCCGTCACGCTGCACCTGCAGCCCGCCCTTGCCGGGCTCGACCCACAGCAGCGTCAGCACGCCGGAGTCCTTGTGCGCTCCGACCCCCTGCGCGGGCTCGGGGGCGTCGGTGCCGGGGTAGCGGACGATCTTCAGCAGGGTCGACGGCTCGCCGAAGTGCTCCTCGAAGTAGGTCTCCGGCGCGCCGAGGGCGAGCGCCCAGGCGCGCAGGAGCTTCCGGGCGACGCCGGCGAGGTGCTCCTGCCACTGCGCCGTGACCTCGCGCAGCTCGGGGAGAGATTCCGGCCACAGGTTCGGGCCGATGAGGCGGGCGTACTCCGGCGCGTCCGGATCGTCGACCGCCGTGCGCTCGGGCCCGATGTCGATCTGCTCGCGCCAGTCGACCTTTCCCTGCGTCCGCTCGCCGCCGATACGGGTGTACCCGCGGAAGTGCGGGCTGTTGACGTTCTCGATGGCGAGCTTGTCGGCCTCGGGCAGGTCGAAGAACGCGCGCGCGGTGCGGTGCAGGCGTACCTCGAGCTCCGGCGGGATCCCGGTGCCGGTCAGGTAGAAGAAGCCGACGTCGTGGGTCGCGGCGCGCAGCGCCGCGCGAAAGCGCGCGGCGTCGTCCGCGTCGCCGTCCAGGAGTGAGAGGTCGAGGACGGGAAGGTTCAGGTCGCTCATGCGATGAGAGTAGGCGGATGCCGCGGCATCCGCCCCTGTGTTGCGCCGGGTTACCGGGGTCGGCGCGAGCCGGTCGGGTCGGAGCGGTGCCCCTCGCGGCCGGCGAGGGCCGGATCGGCGAACAGCCACGCGGGGCGCGGTTCGATGAGCGGACGGAAGACGGTGCGCACCGGCTTCGTGGCCAGCGCCAGTGCGATGACGACCGAGAGGACCACCACCGCCGGCAGCCACAGCCAGGTCGGTTCGGCGTTGCGGAGAATCCCGGTCTCGCGGAACGGGTACAGCACGAACGAGTGCAGCAGGTAGACGTACATCGTGTACTGGCCGAAATGGGTCCACCAGTACGTGCCGCGGGGGATGAGGGCGAAGAACGCCACGCTCAGCACGAGCGCGATCGCCATGAGCGCGAGTCGCAGCGCCCCCGACCACCACGGTCCGCCGAGCGTGGCGTAGTCCTCGTCGTAGAACAGCCACTCCCGCAGGTTCACGGCGCGCCAGGCGTCCACGAAGTACCAGGCGACGAAGCCGGAGACGGCGAAGAGGGCGACCGCGCCCACCCGCACCCACAGCCGCCGTCGCTGCAGCAGCCGGAACCGGGCGACGATGTCGTGGTGGGCGAGCCACCACCCCAGCGTGAAGAACGGGAGCAGTCCGAGAGTGCGCGACAGCGAGAGCGTCGAGTCGATGTTCGGCCAGTAGCCGACGGCGAGCGAGATGGCGACCGTCCACACGAGCGGCCACCGCAGCAGCGCGAGGTAGGGGAGGACGAGGCGGAAGAGGGCGAGGGCGAGGAGGAACCACAGCGTCCACGACGGCTGGGTGAGGTTGGGGTTCGCCTGGCCCTCCACGAGCCACTTCGTCAGCGTCCAGAGCGTCTCGAAGATGACGTACGGCGCCACGATGTCGGTGAGGACGCGCGCCATCTGCCGTCGGCTCGGGGAGTCGGACTTCGAGAAGTAGCCGGAGATGATCGCCAACGCCGGCATGTGGAACGCGTAGACGAGCAGGTACAGTCCGAGCGCGATGTCGCTGTCGTACGTCAAACGCTGCACCGCGTGGCCGAGGACGACGAGCACGATGCACGCGAAGCGGGCGTTGTCCCACAGCGGCACGCGACGCCGGGGCGCGCGGACGGCGCCGGTCTGCGGGGCGGAGGGCGTCGTCGTCATGTCGCTGGCCACCCTACCCGCCCCCGTCGGCCGGTCGGGAATAGCCTGGACGCAGGCGCGTTGCACCAGATACATTCATTCGCATGTATTGGATGCCGCGGCATCCGCGAAGGGAAGAGGGACCGTGAACGAGACCACCACCGGTGCGGCTGCCCCGCAGATGCAGTTCGGCATCTTCACCGTCAGCGACATCACCCAGGATCCGACGACGGGCCACACCCCCAGCGAGGCCGAGCGCATCCGCGCGACCGTCGAGATCGCGAAGCACGCCGAAGAAGTCGGCCTGGACGTCTTCGCCCTCGGCGAGCACCACAACCCGCCGTTCTGGTCGTCGTCCCCGACGACGACGCTCGCGTACATCGCCGCGCAGACCGAGCGCCTCATCGTCTCGACGGCGACGACGCTCATCACGACCAACGACCCGGTGAAGATCGCCGAGGACTACGCCATGCTGCAGCACCTCTCCGGCGGCCGCATGGACCTCATGCTCGGCCGCGGGAACACCGGCCCGGTCTATCCGTGGTTCGGCAAGGACATCCGCCAGGGCCTGCCGCTGTCGATCGAGAACTACGCGCTGCTGCACAAGCTCTGGCACGAGGACGTCGTGGACTGGGAGGGCACGTTCCGCACGCCGCTGCAAGGCTTCACCGCAACGCCGCGGCCGCTCGACGGGGTGGCGCCGTTCGTCTGGCACGGTTCGATCCGCACGCCCGAGATCGCCGAGCAGGCCGCCTACTACGGCGACGGGTTCTTCGCGAACAACATCTTCTGGCCGGCCGAGCACTACCAGCGCCTCATCGGCCTGTACCGCCAGCGCTGGGAGCACTACGGCCACGGCACGCCCGAGACGGCGATCGTGGGCCTCGGCGGCCAGGCGTTCATGGCGCGCAATTCGCAGGATGCCGTGGCGCAGTTCCGCCCGTACTTCGACAACGCGCCCGTGTACGGCCACGGACCGAGCCTGGAGGACTTCAGCGAGATGACGCCGCTGACCGTGGGGTCGCCCCAGCAGGTCATCGACCGCTACGCCGGCATGCGCGAGCTGTTCGGCGACTACCAGCGGCAGCTGTTCCTCATGGACCACGCGGGGCTTCCGCTGAAGACGGTGCTCGAGCAGCTCGACTTCCTCGGCGGCGAGGTCGTGCCGGTGCTGCGCCGCGAGTTCGCGAAGGACCGTCCGGCCGCCGTGCCGGATGCTCCGACGCACGCGGCTCTCGTGAAGGCCGCCTATGGCGACGGCCCGGCTCGGCAGGCGACGCCGCGGGCGAACCGCGGCGACAACCTCAGCGGCCCGTCGCCCTACCAGGACCAGCCGGCGCCCGCCGGTTCGGCCTTCGGCGCCGCAGCGACGGGCGGTGCACGGTGACCGCCCGGCGCATCGCCGTCGTCTCGGCGGGCCTGTCCAACCCCTCGTCGACGCGCATGCTCGCCGACCGCCTCGCGGCGGCCACGGTGGCCGCCCTGCGACAGGTTCAGGGACCAGACGGCCAGCCCATCCAGGCCACCGTCGACACGGTCGAGCTGCGCGCCCTCGCGCACGACATCACGAACAACCTGCTGACCGGCTTCGCGCCGCCCGCGCTGGAGTCGGCGATCAACACCGTCGTCTCCGCAGACGGCGTCATCGTGGTCACGCCGATTTTCTCGACGAGCTACTCGGGACTGTTCAAGTCATTCATCGACGTGCTCGATCCCGACGCCCTGTCCGGGATGCCGGTGCTCATCGGTGCGAACGCCGGCACGGCGCGGCACTCGCTGGCGATCGACTACGCGATCCGCCCGCTGTTCGCGTACCTGCACGCCGAGCCGGTCTCGACGGGTGTGTTCGCGGCATCCAGCGACTGGGGTGCCGCCGCCGACGACGTCGCGCCGCTGTCGGCCCGCGTCGAGCGCGGCGCACGCGAGTTCGCGGCGGCCATCGCCCGCCGGCCGGCGGCGCAGAACGCCGACCCGCTCAGCCCGGAGAACTATCTCGACAGCTTCACCCGGCTGCTGAACGCGCCGAAGGACGGCCACCTGCTGGGGGGCCTCGCCGGGGAGTAGTCAGCGCGCCGCGAGCCGGCCGGCGCGCACGAGGCTCGCGAAGGCCGCGAAGGGCGCCGCCGCCAGATCGGCGGGGGTGCCCTCGGCCTCCGGGTGCCACTGCACCGCGATGATCGGCAGGCTCTCGTGCTCGACGGCCTCGACGACGCCGTCCGGCGCGACCGCTGTCGCGACGAGCCCGGTCCCGAGCGCGCGGATCGCCTGATGGTGACCCGACGCGACCGGGATCTCGTCGGCATCCATCTCGTCGCGCAGCCGTGAACCGGCGGCGACGGCGACGGGGTGCCACGTCCACTCCAGCTCGCCGCACCCGTCGGTTCCCGGCGTGTGCCGCACCGCGCCCGGGGCGAGGTCTTCGATGAGGGTGCCGCCGAGCGCCACGTTGAGCACCTGCAGTCCGCGGCAGACGCCGAGGACCGGCAGGCCGCGCTCGATCGCGGCGGCGAGGATGCCGAGGTCGAGCTCGTCCTGCGCAGCGTTGACGTCGTAGCAAGGCGCGGACGGGTCGCCGCCGTAGCGAGCCGGGTCGACGTCGCCGCCGCCGGGCAGCACCAGGCCGTCGAAGCCGGAGAGGTCGGTGTCCCGCACCACCACGACGTCCAGGCCCTCGGCGCGCACGAGCGCCGCCACATCGTCGAAGATCGCGTTCGCCAGGCCCACGCGGGCGTCGGCCCCGTCGGCGTCGGAGAGGCGGGCGGGCATGGCGATGCGTGACGTCATGACTCCATTCTGGCGCCGCGCACCGGTCACCCGCGCACGGGCGGCGAGGATGCGGTCGACGACGATCCCGAGCGCCAGCGCCACGACGACCGAGACCACCACGGCGAGCGCGGGGGCGTCGGGCAGGAGCGCCGCGACCGCCGCGCCCACCACCGCCTGGTAGACGCCCCACGCGGTCGCCGCGCCCGCCGCGACCGCCAGGTAGCGCACCGCGCCGACACCCGTCGCGCCGGCGGTGAGATTGACCGCGAGCCGTGCGAAGGGCACGAACCTCGCGGTGAAGACGACCGCCGCGGTGCTGCGGTCCAGGCGCCCGCGCGCCCAGGCGACGGCCCGGCGCACCCTGTCGGTGCGCATCCATCGCCAGCGCTCGACGCCGACACGGCGGCCCACCAGGAAGCACAGGGCGTCGCCGGTGAGCGCCGCCGCCGACGCCACGACGATGACCGCGGCCAGCGGCGGCGCCCCCACCGACACCGACAGGGCCCCGAGGGCGCTCACCGCGACCTCGCCGGGGACGACGACCAGCAGCGCGTCGAGCAGGACGAGGGCGAACAGCGCCGGCAGCAGCCATCCGCTGTGCCCGAGTCCGGCCAGCAGGTCAGCGCTCACCGCTCCGTCCTACCGCGGTCCCGTGAACGGCACGCGAACAGCCGACATGCGCTCGGCGTCGCCCCAGACGACGGCGGGCTTGCCCGAAGGTGACGTGACATCGGGCATCGCGTGAACACTCTCTCCGGCGCCGGGTCGGACGGGCCACGACCGGGCGATGCCCGCCACTGTGGAGACGTGAGAGTCGCGATCGTCGCAGAGACATTCCTGCCCCACATGAACGGAGTCACCGGCTCCGTCCTCCAGGTGTCGTCGTGCCTGCAGCGTGCCGGCCACGACGTGCTCGTCATCGCCCCCGCACCCCGGCGCGGGGGCGACCGCTCCACCCCCGTGGCCACCGAGCGCATCGCGTCGCTCCCGCTGCCGAGCTACCCGGCCGTGCGGCTGGCCGCTCCCCACAGCGCGACCCTCGCGCGGCGACTGCGCGCCTTCGGCCCCGACGTCGTGCACCTGGCCTCGCCCTTCCTCCTCGGCTGGCAGGCGCAGGTCGCGGCCGACGACCTGCGCCTGCCGACCGTCGCGGTCTACCAGACCGACGTCGCCGCCTACGCCCGTCGCTACGGTCTGCCACGGGCGATGGCGCTCGCCGAACGGCACGTCACCCGGCTGCACCGGCGCGCCACCCTCACGCTCGCCCCGTCGGCCGCCTCGCTCGCACAGCTGGAGGATCTCGGGGTGGATCGGGTCTCGCTCTGGGGGCGCGGCGTCGACCTCGAGCGCTTCGCCCCTGCCCGGCGCAGCGAGAGGTGGCGGGCAGACGTGGGCGGCGGCCGGACCATCGTCGGATACGTCGGCCGTCTCGCGCCCGAAAAGCAGGTCGCGGATCTCGCCGCGCTGGCGGGACTCCCCGGCATCCGCCTCGTGATCGTCGGCGACGGTCCCGACCGTGCGATGCTGCAGCGGCGCCTGCCGGATGCCGTGTTCCTCGGGCACCTGACGGGCGACGCCCTCGCCGAGGCGGTCGCCGGATTCGACGTGTTCGTGCACCCTGGCGAGAGCGAGACCTTCGGCCAGACGATCCAGGAGGCGATGGCCAGCGCCGTGCCCGTGGTCGCCACGGGGCGCGGCGGCCCGGTCGACCTCGTGCGCAGCAGCGTCGACGGCTGGCTGTACCGCCCCGGCGACCTCGGCGACCTCCGGGCGCGGGTCGCCGATCTCGTGGGCGACCCCTCGAAGCGGCGCGCCTTCGGCGCGGCGGCCCGCGAGAGCGTCGCACCTCGCGCGTGGGCGACGCTCAGCGACGCGCTCGTCGGGCACTACGCGCGCGCGGCGCGCCTGCGCACCCTCGACGACGCGCGACGCGCGCGGGTGCACCCGCTGCCCTCGCCCCGCCCCGTGCCCGCGGAGACGGCCCCGCGCACGCCGAGCTGGCGGCGCTATGTCGCGCTCGGCGACTCGATCACCGAGGGACTGTGCGACGCCTCGCGCATGCCCGCAGGGGAGTATCGCGGGTGGGCGGACCGGCTGGCGCAGCTGCTCGCGCTATCGGGGCGGGAGGGGCCGTTTCGCTACGCCAACCTCGCGGTGCGCAGCCGCACCGTCGCGCAGCTCATCGACGAGCAGCTGCCCGCGGCGCACCGGCTCCGCCCCGATCTGGTGTCGGTGCTCATCGGCGCGAACGACCTGGTGGGCGCTCGGGCGGACGTCCCGGCGCTCGCCGCCGCGGTCGGCGGCGCGGTGGCGAGCCTGCGTGCGGCGGGGTGCGATGTCCTGCTCGTCACCCCGTTCCTGCCCGATCGCCGCACGGCGGCGATCTTCGCGCAGCGCTTCGCCCGGTTCAACGCCGAGCTCCGGAGGATCGCCGCGCGTACCGGTGCGATCCTCCTCGACCTCGAAGCGCACCCCGACCTGGGGGCGCCGCTGCTGTGGGCAGACGACAGAGTGCATCTGCGCTCGGCGGGCCACCGCTTCGTCGCGTACCGAGCGGCCGATGTGCTCGGGGTGCCGGATGCCGCGGCACTCGCGGGCCTCGACGAGGCGCTGCACGCCGACGACGAGCCCGCGCCGGCGGGTACCTGGTTGCGACGGGATGCGTTGCCGTGGCTGTGGCGGCGGCTGCGGGGTCGGACGGCCGGAGACGGTCGGTCGGCCAAGCACGAGGGCTACATCGTGATCCCCCGTCCCGGCACGCGGGACCGGGCGCAGCAGGGCTGAGCGCGTCGGCGGACGCGCCGGATCAGCCGCGGCCGCCGGCGGCGTGGACGGCGTCCGCCGCCCGCACGAGCGCGAGATGCGACAGCGCCTGCGGCGTGTTGCCGGCCTGCCGGCGCCCTGCCACGTCGTACTCCTCCGAGAACATGCCCACGTCGTTCGCCAGGGCGCAGACCCGGTCGACCATCGCCCGGGCATCGGCGACGCGCCCCGACCGGGCGTACTGCTCCGCCAGCCACAGCGAGCATGCGAGGGACGGGTTCTCGTCACCACCCAGACCGTCCACGCCGGTGTCGGTGCGGTACCGGTGCACGAGGCTGTCGACGACGAGGGTGCGCTCGATCTCGGCGACCGTCGCCAGCATCCGCGGGTCGTCGGGCGCACAGAATCCGACGGCGGGCAGCAGCAGCAGGGAGGCGTCGACCTCGGTCGAGCCGTAGAACTGCGTGAACCATCCGCCGGGGGGCGACGCCGCGCGCGTCGATCTCCGCGCGCGTGCGATCGCGTATCCGCTCCCATTCTTCGACGGGGCCCGCCAGGCCGTGCTCGCGGACCGCGCGGACGCCGCGGTCGAAGGCCGCCCAGACGAGCGCCCGCGAGTGCGTGAACATGTGCGGCTCGCCGCGGATCTCCCAGATGCCGCGGTCGGGTTCGTCGAACCGCGCCGTCGCGTGGCCGAGGAGCGCACGCTCCAGCGGCCACGAGAAGGCCGACTCCGCCAGTCCCGCGTCGTGTGCAGGGCCACGAGCACCTCGCCGATGACATCGGCCTGGTACTGCAGGGCGGCGCCGTTGCCGATCCGCACCGGCGCGCTGCCCCGGTACCCGGGGAGCGACTCCAGCTCGCGCTCCAGCAGGTCGCGCTCGCCGCCGATGCCGTAGACGATCTGCATCTGGCTCGGGTCGCCCGCGATGGCCCGCAGCAGCCACGACCGCCAGTGGCCGGCGGCCTGCAGGATGCCGTGGGCCACGAGGGCCTCGAGCGTCAGCGCTGCGTCGCGCAACCACACGAACCGATAGTCCCAGTTGCGTTCACCGCCGAACTGCTCCGGCAGCGAGGTGGTCGCGGCGGCGATGATGCCGCCCGTGTCGCGATGGGTGAGCGCCCGCAGGATCAGCAGCGACCGCACCACTTCGGCGCGGTGGACCTCGCGCACGTCGATACGGTCGGCCCACTCCGTCCACCACGTGCGGGTGCGGTCGAGGGCGGCCGCGACGTCCAGGCGCCGCGGCGGCTCGCGGTGGGACGGATGCCACGTCAGCACGGTGTCGTGCACCTCCCCGGCGGCGACCGTCACCTGAGCGCGGTGGGAATGGTCCTCGGGCTCGAACTTCGCCCCGCGCAGCACGAGGCTGTCGGGCCCGGCGATCGCGACGAGTTCGGGCTCGGCGCGCGTGCCGCGCTGCCGCACCCAGGGCAGGGCGCGGGCATAGTCCGGCCGCATCCGCAGCCGGTGGGTGAAGGCGACCGAGCCCGACACTCCGACCAGCCGCCGCACGAGGTCGATGCGCTCGACGACCGCGACCGTGTGGGGAGCGATCGTGAGGGCGTCGTGAACCTCCGCGACGCCGCCCGGGGTCGTCCAGCGGGTGACGAGCGTGAAGGTGTCGCCGTCGTAGTGGCGCTCCGCGACGGCATCCGGCTCGTCGGGGCGCAGCTGCCAGCTGCCGTGCGCGTCGTCGCCGAGCAGCGCGCCGAAGACCGACGCGGAGTCGTATCGCGGCAGGCACAGCCAGTCGATCGCGCCGTCGCGGGAGACCAGGGCCGCGGTGCGGCAGTTGCTCAGCAGCGCGTAGTCTGCGATCTCAGAGGGCATCGATGCGATTCTCGCAGGCGCCCCCACGCGGCCCGGCAGGCTCGCGGGTTAGTGTGGCGTTCATGTCGGACGAGACGGTGTTCGTGATCATCGGCGCGAGCGGCGACCTCGCCTCGCGCCTGCTGCTGCCGGCGCTCGGCGAACTGCTGGTCGCCCAGCCCGAACGGCGCGTGCACCTCGTCGGAACCGGTCGCAGCGAGAGTTCCGACGCGCAGTGGCGGAAGACCGTCCGGCGCGCGTTCGGGACGGCGGATGCCGAGAGCGCGCTCACCGGGTCGATCGTCTCGACCCCCTACATCCGCGCCGACGCATCGACCGCGAGCGGCCTGCGGACGATCCTGCACGCGCTGCCGGAGGTGGACGACGGCCGCGTCGTGCTGTACTTCGCCGTGCCGCCGCAGGTCGCGGCATCCGCCTGCCGGGCCCTGAAGCCGAAGGACCTGCCGCCGGGCACGATCCTGGCTCTCGAGAAGCCGTTCGGCGACGAGGAGGCCAGCGCGCGCGAGCTCAACGAGGTGCTGCGCGCGCTCGTGCCCGAGCGTCAGGTGTTCCGGGTCGACCACTTCCTCGGCCGGTCCACGGTGCTGAACCTGCTGGGCGTGCGCTTCGCGAACCGTTTCGTGGAACCGGCGTGGTCGGCCGAGCACATCGCCGCGATCACCGTCCGCTTCGACGAATCGCTGGGGCTCGAGGGACGCGCCGGGTACTACGACCGGGCGGGCGCACTCGTCGACATGATCCAGAGCCACCTGCTGCAGGTGCTCGCGATCCTCACGATGACGCCCCCGGCGACGCTCGGCGACGCCGATGTGCGCGATGCGACGGCCGCCGCGCTGCGGGCCACGCACGTGTGGGAGGACAACGCGGTGCGCTTCTCCCATCGCGCCCGTTACACCGCCGGCACGATCGACGGCCGCGACCTGCCGGACTACGCCGCCGAGCCGGGCGTCGACCCGTCGCGACAGACCGAGACGCTCGCGCAGGCGACGTTCGAGGTGCGCACCGACCGCTGGGCCGGGGTGCCGATCACGCTCCGCTCCGGCAAGGCGATCGGCGACGCCGTGACCGAGATCGTCGTGCGCTTCCGACCGGTCCGCCACCTGCCGGCGGGCTTCACCGGCGCCGAGGAACCCGCCGTGCTCCGCTTCTCGCTCGGCCCCGACCGGCTGTCGCTGTCGATCAACGTCAACGGGGGATCGGATCCCTTCGCCCTGCACCGCGCGACGCTCGAGGCGGAGCTGGGCGTCGGGGCGCAGCGCGCGTACGTCGATGTGCTCGCGGCCCTGCTGGACGGCGACCCCACGCTGTCGGTCCGCGGCGACGCCGCCGAGGAGTGCTGGCGCATCCTGCAGCCCATCCGCGACGCCTGGGCGCGCGGCGACGTGCCACTGGAGGAGTACCCGGCCGGTTCGGCAGGCCCGGCGGATTGGGATCCGGACCGCTAGGTTCAGCCGCTCTTGCGGCGGAACTCGCGCTTGGTGACGGCGCCGTGGGTGCCGTGGATCGCCGAGTCGCCGTCCAGGTGCGCCTCGCCGACGCGCTGCTGCGCGTTCTTCTTCTCGAGCGCCTCCTTGAACTTGCGCTTCATCTCGTCGGATGCCGTGGTGTCGTCGGTGCTCATGATCACCACCATACGCACGCCCCGCGCGTGCTGCATATGGTCGCCTGATAGGCTGGTGCAGGATGCCGTGGATTCTCCGCGGAATCTGGAGCAGGCCGGCAGGAAGCTGGTCGCTTGTGGTGGGTTCCTCTCTCGCAGAGTGACTTTCGACTGGTGACCAGCGCTGACGATCTCCGCGATACTGTCGCGCGTCTGGATCTGCCTGTTCCTGCTCCTTCGCACGATCTCGCGGTCGAAACGCGCCCGCGAGTCTAAACAAAGAAGGAGAGACCTCTTGGAAGGTCCTGAAATCACCGCCGCCGAAGCCGTCCTCGACAACGGCCGCTTCGGCACCCGCACGATCCGGTTCGAGACCGGACGACTCGCGCAGCAGGCACAGGGCGCCGTCGCCGCGTATCTCGACGAGGAGACGATGCTCCTCTCGGCCACCAGCGCCGGCAAGCACCCGCGCGAAGGCTTCGACTTCTTCCCGCTGACCGTCGACGTCGAGGAGCGCTCCTACGCCGCCGGCAAGATCCCCGGCTCGTTCTTCCGCCGCGAGGGCCGTCCCTCCACCGAGGCGATCCTCGTCTGCCGCCTCATCGACCGCCCGCTGCGTCCGTCGTTCGTCGACGGCCTCCGCAACGAGGTCCAGATCGTCGTGACCGTCCTGTCCATCGCCCCCGGCGAGTTCTACGACGCGCTCGCGATCAACGCGGCATCCCTCTCGACGCAGATCTCGGGTCTGCCGTTCTCCGGCCCGATCGCCGGCGTCCGGCTCGCGCTCATCCCCGGTCACGGCGAGCACGCCGACCAGTGGGTCGCCTTCCCGAAGGCCGAGCAGCTCGAGGATGCCGTCTTCGACCTCATCGTCGCGGGCCGCGTGCTCGAGGACGGCGACGTCGCGATCATGATGGTCGAGGCCGAGGCCACCGAGCACAGCTGGAACCTCATCAAGGCCGGCGCCACGAAGCCCTCCGAGGAGATCGTCGCGCAGGGCCTCGAGGCCGCCAAGCCCTTCATCAAGGAGCTCGTCGCGGCGCAGAACGTCGTGGCGAACACGGCCGCCAAGGAGATCCAGCCCTACCCGGTCTTCCCGGCGTACAGCCAGGAGGTCTACGACTTCGTCGCCGGTCGCGCGTACGACCGCCTCGTGCCGGTCTACCAGATCGCCGACAAGGTCGAGCGTCAGAACGCTGACGACGCGATCAAGGACGACGTCAAGGCGCAGCTGCTGGCCGCCGTCGAGGCGGGGGAGCTCCCGGCCGTCGCGACCCTGGAGTTCTCCGCCGCATACAAGTCGGTCACGAAGACCATCGTCCGCGGCCGCATCCTCGCCGAGGGCGTCCGCATCGACGGCCGCGGCCTGGCGGACATCCGTCCGCTCGACGCCGAGGTCCAGGTGATCCCGCGCGTGCACGGCTCGGCGATCTTCCAGCGCGGCGAGACCCAGATCCTGGGTGTCACGACGCTGAACATGCTCAAGATGGAGCAGCAGATCGACTCGCTGTCGCCCGTGACGAGCAAGCGCTACATGCACCACTACAACTTCCCGCCCTACTCGACCGGTGAGACCGGCCGTGTCGGTTCGCCGAAGCGTCGCGAGATCGGGCACGGCTTCCTCGCCGAGCGCGCGCTCGTGCCGGTGCTGCCCAGCCGCGAGGAGTTCCCCTACGCGATCCGCCAGGTCTCCGAGGCGCTCGGCTCCAACGGCTCGACGTCGATGGGCTCGGTCTGCGCCTCGACCCTGTCGCTGCTGAACGCGGGTGTGCCGCTGCGCGCGCCCGTCGCCGGCATCGCCATGGGCCTCGTGTCCGACCAGGTCGACGGCCAGACGCGCTACGCCGCGCTGACCGACATCCTGGGCGCCGAGGATGCCCTCGGTGACATGGACTTCAAGGTCGCCGGCACGAGCGAGTTCGTCACGGCCATCCAGCTCGACACGAAGCTCGACGGCATCCCGTCGTCGGTGCTGTCGGCCGCGCTGACGCAGGCCAAGGAGGCGCGCCTGACGATCCTGAACGTCCTGAACGCCGCCATCGACGGCCCGGACGAGATGGCTCCCACCGCGCCGCGCGTGATCAGCGTGCAGATCCCCGTCGACAAGATCGGCGAGCTGATCGGCCCGAAGGGCAAGACGATCAACGCGATCCAGGACGAGACCGGCGCGCAGATCTCCATCGAGGAGGACGGCACCGTCTACATCGGCGCGACCGACGGCCCGTCGGCCGAGGCCGCCCGCGCCCAGGTCAACGCGATCGCGAACCCGACGAACCCGGAGGTGGGCGAGCAGTTCCTCGGAACCGTCGTCAAGCTGGCCGCGTTCGGCGCGTTCATCTCGCTCCTGCCCGGCAAGGACGGCCTGCTGCACATCAGCGAGGTCCGCAAGCTCGCCGGTGGCAAGCGGGTCGAGAACGTCGAGGACGTGCTCTCGGTCGGCCAGAAGCTGCTCGTGAAGATCACGAAGATCGACGACCGCGGCAAGCTGTCGCTCGAGCCCGTGCTCGAGGAGGCCGCCGACCAGGAGGGGCGCGCCGCCGCGAGCGAGGGCCCGGAGGCTCCCGCCGAAGGCTGAGCCACCGCATTAGGACACGGATGCCCGCTTCCTCCCGTCTCGGAGGGGCGGGCATCCGTTTTCCGCGCGGATTGTCCCCCGAATGGGGGACATCGCAGCGTCCCGAACGGATGCCGTGACCCAAGCGTTATGCAATGTTTACCGCCCGGCCCCCGCAATGACCGGTTGTGTCGGAGGCCTGGCCTACCCTCGGTACTACGCACCGGGGGGTGCGGAGAACGCGGATCCTCCTGTGCGGCTCCGTGAGGGGGTGGACAGATGGGCTTCTTCGGCGTCGGCACGTCGCCCACCCAGGCGAGCCCGCAGACCGGCACGCCGACGGTCTCGGAGCACCCGTCCGCGCCGATTCCGGTCCAGGGTGCCCCGCTGGGCGCAGCGATCCGGGTGCCGCTCGGCGAGACCGGCTTCGAGGTCTTCCCGCTGATCCTCGGCGGCGCCGAGTTCGGCTGGCACGTCGACATGGCGGCGGCCCACGGCATCCTCGACGCCCACCGCGAGCGCGGCGGGAACGCCGTCCACACCTCCGACGGCTACGCCGCCGGTCGCAGTGAGCACATCATCGGCCAGTGGCTCCACCGTCGGGGCACGCGCGACGCGACCGTGCTGGGGGTGCGCGTCGGCACGAACCCCGACCATTCCGGTCTGGGACCTGTCAACCTCATCCGCGCCGTCGAGGCATCGCTCACCCGGTTGCAGACCGACCGGATCGACGTGCTGTACCTCGACGCGACCAGCGACCGGGTCACGGCTCTCGAAGACACCCTCGCGACGGCCGAGTGGCTCATCGAGGCCGGCAAGGTCCGCGCGCTCGGCTCGCTCGGGCACACGGCGGCACAGCTCGTCGAGGCGCGCATCCTGGCCTCCGCCGGGTACCCCCGGCTGACGGCGCTCGATGTGCCCTACAACGTGCTGCGGCAGACGGAGTACGACGGCGATCTGCGGCTGGTCGCCGGCGCTCAGGGCATCGCGGTGACGCCATCGCAGGCGCTGGAGCACGGCTACCTGGCCGGTGCCGTCCGCAGCCGGGCGGGCGTGGCCGACTCGGTGCGTGGCAGCCAGCTGGCGGCGGCGATGAACCGACGCGGCACCCGCATGCTCCGTGCGCTGGACCGCATCGGCGCCGAGCTGTCGATCCCGACGTCCGCCGTCGCGATCGCGTGGCTGCGCGCGCAGCGCACGGTCGTCGCGCCGATCGTGAACGTGTACGCCGTGAGCCATGTCGACGAACTCGTGCAGGGGATCGGCGCCCGCCTCAGCCGGGCGCACCTGGCCGAGATCGCCCGCGCCGCGCAGTAGCGCCGCCGCGCGTCGCGGCAGGTCCGGCGTCGTCGGTCTGACGTATGGTGGAGGAGCCCCCACCCCCGATGGCGAGACGAGTGACCGTGACGCATTATCTGTATCTCGTGCGCCACGGTGAGCACCTCGACGCGGAGCACGGCCTCGAGGACGGGCCACTGTCGCCGCGGGGCAGGAGGCAGGCGGAGCTGCTCGCCGATCGCCTCTCCGGCGTACCGCTGGCGGCCGTCTGGCACTCCCCGCTGGAGCGTGCCGCCGAGACCGCGCGCGCCGTCGCGGAGCGTCTGTCCGCCGTCACCCCGGAGCCCTCGGCGCTGCTGTTCGACTGCATCCCGACGGGAATGACGCACGACACGCCCGCGATCTACGAGCCGTTCTTCGGGTCGTACACCGACGCCGAGGTCGATGCCGGGCGCGCCCAGATGGACGACGCCGTCGCGGAGTTCCTGGTGCGCAAGCCCGACACGCACGAGTTGCTGATCACCCACAATTTCGTCATCGCGTGGTTCGTGCGCGAGGTCCTGGAGGCGCCGCAGTGGCGGTGGCTGACGATCAATCAGGCGCACTGCGGGCTGACCGTCCTCGCTCAGCGGGCCGGCCGGCCGTGGGCGCTCGTCGCCCACAACGATCTGGCGCACCTGCCGATGGAGCTGCGGACCGGTCTGCCGGAGGTCCCGCCGGTCTGATCACCGGTCACATCATCCTTAAGGATGACATTGCGGGCGTGAGGCATGTCCTATGAGTCCGCCGTGTCAGGATGAAGGCACAACGCCCCCTCCGGAGGACACCCATGAACCGTCGCCGTTTCACCGTCGCGCTCGCCGCGGCATCCGCTCTCGTCCTCCCGCTTGCCGCCTGCGCGCCCGGCGACGGGACGACCGCCTCGCCGGAGGAGCTCTCGCCGTTGACCGCCTACCTGTCGGCCGGGTGGGGTGGCGACCTCGACCAGGAGGAGCAGCAGGCGAAGTTCGAGGAGCAGCAGAAGAAGATCGAGGAGCTGCAGGCGCAGTGCATGGCGGAGCAGGGGTTCGAGTACAAGCCGATGGACACCACCGGCGGCATCTCGTACGGCGGCGGTGAGGAGTGGAAGACCGACGACCGCGAGTGGGTCTCGCAGTACGGCTACGGCATGGTGAATTGGCCTGGCCGCGACGCGGCCCCGGTCGAGGAGACCGAGTCCGTGGACCCGAACCAGGACTACGTCGCGAGCCTGTCCGAGTCGGAGCAGGCCGCCTACTACGAGGCGCTGTACGGCCCGAGTCCCACCGAGGAGGAGCTGAACGACGACGGCTCCTACGAGTGGAACTGGGAGACGGCGGGCTGCTCCGGCTGGGCGCAGCACGAGCTGAACGGCGAGGACCCGTGGAGCTCCGGCGAGCACCAGGACCTCACCGACGCCATCAACGACTTCTACACCGAGATGCCGAACCACCCCGACCTCGCCGACCTGAACGCGAAGTGGGCCTCGTGCATGGCGGATGCCGGTGAGCCCGGGTTCGCGACGCAGCAGGAGGCGACGGACTCCATCTCGCAGGAGCTCAACGCGTACTACGAGAACCAGACCGAGTACATCGAGGACGACCCGGCGCTCGACGAACTGGGCGAGCGCGAGATCGCCCTGGCCCTCGTGGACCTGGACTGCCGGGAGAAGGTCGACTACCGCGCGCAGTACCAGAAGGTCACGTATGCGCTCGAGGAGCAGTTCGTCGCCGACCACAAGGCCGAGCTCGACGCGTTCAAGGCGGACGCCGAGGCGGGCCGCTGAGTGGGGCCGAACGACGATCCGGAGTTCGACCGCCTGATCGCCGCTGACGAGGTCGTCGACGGCGACGTCGCCGCGGGTGATGCCGCGGGGGCGTCGCGCGTGAGCGGCTGGCGGCGGGTCTTCACCGGCAACCGGGCGCTGTGGCTGGTCGCCGCCGCTGCCGTGGTGGCGCTCGTGGCGGGCCTGCTGGTGGGCAGATTCGTGCTGTCGCCCGCTGACGCGGCGGCCTCCGGCGAGCCGCCCGAGGCGGGCCTGGTGACGGTGCCCGTGGAGTTCGGTGCGCTCAGCAACGATGTGACGATCCGTGGTGAGGTCGCGTATGCGGATGCCGTCGACGTGACGATCGACACGTCCGGTCTCGGCGGCGCCGCCGTCGTCACCGGCAACGTCCCCGAGGTGGGCGCGATGCTCGACCCGCTGTCGGTCGCGCTGACGGTCTCGGGCCGTCCGGTGATCGTCCTGCCCGGCGAGCTGCCCGCCTACCGCAGCCTCGCGTTCGGCATGAGCGGACCCGACGTCGTGCAGTTCAAGCAGGCCATGGCCGCGGTCGGCATCGACGCCGGCGACCCGGCCTCCGACGTCTTCGACGAGAAGGCGGCCGCCGCGGTCGGGGCGCTGTACGCGCAGGCCGGCTACCCCGCTCCCGTTCCCGCCGAGGGCGCCGCGGAGGGGGTGTCCGCCGCCGAAGACGGTGTCGGGGCCGCGCAGCTGTCGCTCGCGTCGGCGCGGGCGGATCTCTCCCGTGCCGGTGCCGGTGCCTCGGCGGAGCAGGTGCGCGAGGCCGACGTGGCGATCGCACAGGCGCAGCGCGAGCTCGCCGTGGTGCAGGCCAGCAAACCGGCCGACCCCGCCGATGCCGCGGCGATGGCCCGCTGGCAGGCCGACGTCGGCAACGCGCAGGACAATGTCGGGCTCGCGCAGCTGCGCCGGCAGCAGCTGGACACCGCCCCCGACACCGCCTCGGCGCGCGCCGGGGTGCAGGCGGCCGAGCAGCAGCTGGCCGACGCCCAGCGCGCGCTCGCCCGTGCCCGCCAGGACGCTCTGCCCACGCTGCCGGCGGGGGAGGTGCTCTACCTCACCGATCTTCCCCGCCGCGTCGACGCCGTCAACGTGACCCGTGGCCAGACGCTGCAGGGGGCGGCGATGACGGTGTCCGGTGCGACGATCGCGCTGACCGGGTCGATCGCCGAAGCCGACGCGGCGCTGCTGGCCGTCGGCGACCGCGCCGTGTTCGACCTGCCCGACGGCGGGGAGCACGCCGCGACGGTCGAGGCCCTCACCCCCGGCAAGAGCGCCGGGGAGCGCTGGTCGGTCACCCTCACGCCGGAGGCGCTGACGACCGAGCAGGCGCAGCAGGTGCAGGGGCGCAACGTCCGCGTGACCATCCCGGTGGGGTCCACGAGCGGCGAGGTGCTGTACGTGCCCGTCGCCGCGCTCACCGCAGGCCCGGGCGGCGAGTCGCGCGTCGAGGTCGTCGAGGGCGACCCGCGCGACGGCGAACGCGCCCAGACGCGGATGGTCGTCGTGGAGACGGGTCTTGCCGCCGGCGGTCAGGTCGAGGTGACGGCGACGGACGGCGACCTCGGCGAGGGCGACCTCGTGGTGGTCGGACGGTGACGCTGATCGAACTGCGTGACATCACGCGCTCGTTCCCGGGCCCGCCCGAGGTGCAGGCGCTGAAGGCCGTGAACCTGTCCATCGACGAGGGCGACTACGTCTCCATCATCGGACCCAGCGGGTCGGGCAAGTCCACCATGCTCAACATCCTCGGCCTGCTCGACCGGCCCACCGTCGGCGAGTATCGCATCGACGGCGTCGTGACCGGCACGCTCAGCGAGGACGAACGCGCCGCCGTGCGGGCGCGCCGCATCGGGTTCGTGTTCCAGTCGTTCCACCTCATGCCGCGGCGCACCGTCCTCGACAACGTGCTCATGCCGATGCTGTACAGCGGCGTGCCGCGCGCCGAGCGCGAGGAGCGCGCGCGGCAGACGCTGCGCCGCGTCGGCCTGGAGCACCGCGTCGACTTTCTGCCGGCGACGCTCTCCGGTGGCGAACGTCAGCGGGTCGCCGTGGCCCGCGCCGTCGTGAGTGCGCCGAGCGTGCTGCTGGCCGACGAGCCGACCGGCAACCTCGACGGCGCGACCTCTGGTGAGGTCATGAACCTGTTCGACGAGCTGCGCGCCGATGGGCTGACCCTTGTCGTCATCACGCACGATCCGGCGGTGGCCGCCCGCGCGTCGCGCCGCGTGCGGATCGCGGACGGCCGGCTGAGCGAGGTCGCCTGATGGCGCGGCCCTCCCGCCCCTCGTGGCTGCGGCTGCCGCGGCGCCGCGCGGACGCACCGACGGCCGGATCCGCGCTCGTGGAGCCGGTGCCGCACGCCGATCGGTTCCTGTTCCAGGACCTGCTCGTCGAGGCGACCGCCGACATCGGGTCGCGACCGGGGCGCCTCGTGATGACGATCGCCGGCACGGTGCTCGGCATCGGGGCGCTCGTCGCGACGGTGGGCTTCGCTCAGACCGCCGCGCACCAGATCGCGCGCCAGTTCGACGCCGTCAAGGCGACCCAGGTCGTCGTCTCCCCGGCCGAGGCGCAGACGCGCGGCGGATCGGTCGCGACCTCACGGCTGCCGTGGAACGCGGTCGACCGGGCCGAGACCCTGGTCGGCATCGAGTCGGCCGTCCTCCTCGCCGAGCTGTCGCTGGGGGAGGATGCCATCACCGCCGTGCCGATCCACGACCCGTCGGCGGCGGCCACGGCATCCCCGGCCCTCGCTGCGGCGACACCCGAGCTGCTCGACGTGCTGCGCGGGTCGATCGTGACGGGCCGCATGTTCGACGCCGGGCACGAGGACCGTGCCGATCGCGTCGTCGTGCTCGGCACGCGCGCCGCCGACCGCCTGGGCATCAACCGGGTGGACAGTCAGCCGTCGATCTTCATCGGCGACGTCGCGTATGCCGTGATCGGCATTTACGGTGGACTGCAGGCGAAGGGCGATCTGCTCGACGCCGTGGTCATGCCGCTCTCGACGGCCCAGCACGACCGGGCGCTGGCGGCGCCCGGAACACTGCAGGCGCGCATCCTGCCGGGAACCGGCCCGCAACTCGCGGAGCAGCTGCCGCTGGCGCTGCGGCCCGACGACCCGGAAGGGCTGGAGGTCGCGGCCCCCGCGGCGTCGTCGTCGCTCGGCCAGAACGTGCAGGCCGACGTCAACATCGTCTTCCTCGTGCTGGGGGCGATCGTGCTGCTCGCTGGGGCGCTCGGCATCGCGAACGTGACGATGCTGAACGTCATGGAGCGGGTGCCCGAGATCGGCCTGCGGCGCGCGCTCGGCTCCTCCGGTCGTCAGATCGCGGGCCAGTTCATCGTCGAGTCGGTCGTCATCGGCCTGCTCGGCGGGCTCATCGGCTCGGCCCTGGCTGTCGCCGCCGTCGTCGGCATCAGCGTCGCGCAGCAGTGGACGCCCATCGTGGACCCGTGGGTGGCGGCGGGCGGCGTGGTGCTCGGCGCGGTCGTGGGACTCGTCGCGGGAGGGTTCCCCGCGCGCCGTGCCGCCCGCATCGAGCCGGTCACGGCGCTCCGCGGCGGCCACTGAGTCCGACACGTCAGTCGAGTCGCTTGCCGTACCAGCGCGTCGCGTTCGGGTTGTCGTTGTAGGGCGCGATCGCCTCGAACCCGGAGCGGGCATAGAGGCCGCCCGCCGCCGCGAGGGTGTGGTGCGTGTCGAGGACGAGCTCGGCCGCATCCCACTGGCGGGCGCGGCGCTCGAGGTCTTCCAGCAGCAGACGCCCCCAGCCGCGACCGCGGGTCTCGGGCCTCAGATACAGATGCTTGACCTCGTACCTCACGCCCGCGGGACCGTCCTCGATGCGGCGGATGCCGCCGCATCCGACATCGGCGCCGTCGTCGACGGCCACGACGAACACGCCCGCGGGAGGCGTGAAAACGGATGCCGTGGGGAAGACCGGACGGTAGGTCTCGCCCTGCGGGAAGGCTTCGCCGCGCATCTGGAAGTACTCCGCCAGCAGCGCCTGCGAGCGCGGATCATCGACGGGGAGGGGGACGAGGGTGGGCATCTTCCGAGGGTAGCCCGCCGTCTCGGCCCCTCGCCGACCCCGTAATCTGGTGGCATGACGACGAGAGTGGCCCTCGTGGGCGGCACCGGCAAGCTCGGCGGGATCATCGCGGGCGTGATCGATGCCTCCGACGACTTCGAGACGGTCGCCGTGCTCGGCTCCTCGAGCGACCTGGCTGACATCGACGGCGCCGACCTCGTCGTGGATGCCTCGACCCCCGGGGTCTCCGTCGAGGTCGTCCGCGCCGCGATCGAGCGCGGCATCAACGTCCTCGTCGGGACGTCGGGGTGGTCGTCCGAGCGCATCGCCCTGGTGCGCCCCCTGGTGGATGCCGCCGGCACGGGCGCGGTGTTCATCCCGAACTTCTCGCTCGGATCGGTCATCGGCTCGGCCCTGGCCGCCGCCGCCGCGCCGCATTTCCCGTCGATCGAGATCGTCGAGGCGCACCGCGAGACGAAGGTCGACTCGCCGAGCGGCACGGCCGTGCGCACCGCGGAGCTCATCGCCGACGCCCGCGCCCAGGCGGGCCCGGTCTCCTCGCCCCATGTCGATCAGCGCGCCCGCGGCCAGCAGGTCTCGAGCGTGCCGATCCACTCGCTGCGCCGCCCCGGCGTCGTCGCTCGGCAGGAGACGATCCTGTCCGGCCCTGGTGAGTCGCTCACGATCGTCCACGACACCGTCGAGCCGGCTCTGGCCTACGCCCCCGGCATCCGCATCGCCCTGGACGCCGCCCGCGACGCGCGCGGCGTCTTCGTCGGCCTCGACGCGCTCATCGATCTGGGCCTGCGGCCCCGCCAGGCGCCCGCCGCCGAGGCTCCGGTCGACGAGGGCGCCGCCCCGGGCCAGGTCGCCCGCACCACCGGCGCATGAGCGCTCGCATCGGCGTCGCCGTCATGGCGGTGCTGCTGGGGCTGTACATCGTGCTCGTCGCGCAGCGCGCGTGGCTCCTGCTCGTCTCCGGCGAGCCGGTCGGCATCGCGATGGGCGTCGCTCTCGTCGTGCTGCCGGTCATCGCGGCGTGGGCGCTGTGGCGCGAGATCATGTTCGGGCGGGGCGCCGAGCGCCTCGCCACCCGCCTCGAGGCCGAGGGCGGTCTCCCGTCCGAGGAGGTCGACGTGCGGCAGAGCGGGCGGGTCGACCGCGCGCAGGCCGACGCTCTGTTCCCGGCGTACCGCGCCGATGTCGAGGAGCATCCCGGCGACTGGCGCGCCTGGTTCCGGCTCGGTCTCGCCTACGACGGCGCCGGCGACCGCACCCGGGCACGGCAGGCGATCCGCAAGGCCATCGCGCTGGCGCGGTCCGACTCCACGCCCGGCGCCTGAGCCGGCGGCGGATCAGACCGGGACGGCGGCGGCCACGGCATCCTCCACCGTGGGATGCGAGAAGACGAAGCCCGATGCCGACAGTGCCCGCGGCACGACCGGCAGGTCGCCGAGGAGCAGACCGTCCGCGGCGTCGCGTCCGAGCGCGGCGCGCAGCGCCCACGCCGGCACGCGGACGAGGTAGGGACGGTTCATCCGTCGCGCGAGCGCGAAGCCGAGGTCGTTGGCGGTCGCGCGTTCGGGACCGGTGAGGTTGACGGGACCCGTCAGACCGGCGTCGATGACGTGGCGGATCGCGCGGACTTCGTCGTCCAGAGAGATCCACGGCCACACCTGCGTGCCGCGGCCGAGCGGGCCGGAGACCCCCAGCCGCGTGAGCAGCAGCAGGGGCTTGAGCACGCCCTCGGCGTGCACCACCGGAGCCGTCCGCAGGACGGCGACCCGCGCCCGTTCGCCCGCCCCGCGCTGCGCCGCCGCCTCCCACTCGCCGCAGAGGTCGGCCAGGAACGACTCGCCGCGCGGCGCGTCCTCGGTCAGTTCCGTGCCGCGCCCCGAAGGGTAGTAGCCGACGGCGGATGCCGACACGAACGTCGGCGCGTCCTCGCCCAGGCGCCGGACGGCGGCCGCGAGGGCTTGAGTGGGGGCGATCCGCGACCAGACCAGCTCGTGCTGGTACCGCTTCGTCCAGGGGAACCGACCGAGGGTCGCGCCGTTCAGCCCCACGACGGCGCGCGCGCCGGCGAGCACATCGGGGTGCAGCGGCTCCCTGCCGGGATCCCACGCGATCTCGTCGGCTGCCTGCGCCGGCCGCCGGACGAGCCGGCTGACGGCGACGCCGTCGGCGCGCAGCGCCGCCACCAGCGCCCGGCCGATGAGGCCGGAGGCGCCGGCGACGACGATGCGCGCGTCGGGACGATCAGCCAAGCGTGGCCTCGAGGGTGATCTCGATGCCGGCCAGCGCCGCCGAGACGGGGCATCCGGTCTTCGCCTCACCGGCGATGCGGGCGAAGTCCTCCGCCGACAGGCCCGGGACCACGGCGTTGACGTTCAGGTGGGAGCCGGTGATGCCGGTGCCGGGGATGAAGGTCACCGAGGCCGTGGTCTCGATGCTCTCGGGCGGGGTGCCGTTGCCCGTCAGCGCGTGCGAGAGCGCCATGCTGAAGCACGATGAATGGGCGGCGGCCAGCAGTTCTTCGGGCGTCGTGACCGACGTGGACCCCTCGCTGCGGGCCTTCCAGTTCACATCGAACGGCCCCTGATTCGAGCTCTCCAGCGCGATCTGGCCGGAGCCCTCGGCCAGGGAGCCCTTCCAGCTGGTGGTCGCTTCGCTCGTGACGCTCATGACTGTCCTCCCGTGTCCCCGCAGGGACGTCGCTGACGGGCGCCGATCCGCGCCCGTCATGAGCCTAGACGCGGGGGCCGGGGGAGGGAACCGGGTCAGGCCGGGCGGCCCCACAGGCCGACGCGCTGCAGGAGCAGGTACAACTGGCATCCCAGGCACAGCCCGAACACCGCGTTGAGGAACGCCGCGATGAACGCCATGCCCGCCGCGATCGGCAGCGCCCACGGCACGCCGATCAGGTGCAGGAGAAGCCCGACGCCGGTCACGAACAGGCCGACGCCCTGCGCGAAGCGCGGCGGGCGCGGGTCCTCGAGGTCCGTCGGCGGCGCCAGTCGCGGTTGCACGAGTCGGCGGTAGAGCACACCCCACGGCGCCGTGCGCGGTGAGACGACGCCCCAGAGGAAGAGCAGGGCGATCACGAGCAGCAGGAGGAACGCGGGGTCGGCGGCGCGCTGGGCGACCGTGAGGGTCGGCAGCAGCCAGGACCCGGCGACGAACGCGAAATCGGAGTCCGCCAGCGGCTGATAGGCGAACCAGCCGAAGGCGGCGGTCGCGCGCGCCGTCGACGCGCCGATCAGACCGAGGAACACGTCCACGAGCAGCAGCACCGCGGTGACGGATGCCGCGAAGCGCGGTCCGCGGGGATCGATGCCCTTCGGGGAGGCGGGGCGGGCGATGTCAGACACGGGCATCCTCCGCCGCCACACGACCGAGTTCGAGTTCCACGGCGCCGCGACTCGGCGTGCCGCCGAACCGGGTCTGGATGACCCCGGTGCGGTCGAGGATGAGGGTCGTCGGCGTCTGCAGCACGTGGAAGTGCTTGGCGATATCGGGACGATGGGTGAGGTCCACGTCGAGGTGGAGCACCCCGTCGTGCGCGTCGGCGATCGCGCCGAGCGTGCGGTGCACGCCGGGGCAGCGCGCGCACATCTCGGTGCTGAACTGGAGCAGCGTGGCGCGCTCGCCGAGCGCGGTGGCGCCCAGCCGCTCGGGCTCGACGATCTCGGCGGGGTTCTGCCGCCGCGGCCGGTTCTGCTGCCAGCGGAGGATGAAACCGCCGCCGACGGTCACCGCGAGCAGGGCGGCGAGGACGATCGCGGCTTCCGACAGGTTCACAACCCCTCACCCTAGACCGCCACGGCCGTGGGGCGGCCCGATGCCGCCCAGATGACGAACCGTGCGTCACAGAACCGGTGCGCACCGCCGCCGGTAACCTGGCAGTCATGAGCGCGCACCCGGCATCCGGCCACCCCGTTCCCACCCCCTACGAGGACCTTCTCGCCGATGTGGTGCGCAGCGGCGTGCACAAGGACGACCGCACCGGAACCGGCACCACGAGCGTGTTCGGGCGGCAGATCCGCTTCGACCTGTCGCAGGGGTTTCCGCTCATCACGACCAAGCGCGTGCACCTGAAGTCGATCGTCTACGAACTGCTGTGGTTCCTCCGCGGCGAGTCCAACGTCGGCTGGCTGCAGGAGCACGGCGTCACCATCTGGGACGAGTGGGCCGACGAGCGCGGCGAGCTCGGTCCCGTCTACGGCGTGCAGTGGCGGTCGTGGCCGACACCCTCGGGCGGCCAGATCGACCAGATCTCTCAGGTGATCGAGCAGATCCGCACCGACCCCGACTCGCGCAGGCTCATCGTGTCGGCGTGGAACCCGGCCGACATCCCCGACATGGCGCTCGCGCCGTGCCACGCGCTGTTCCAGTTCTACGTCGCGGACGGAAAGCTGTCGTGCCAGCTCTATCAGCGGTCGGCCGACATGTTCCTGGGCGTGCCGTTCAACATCGCGTCGTACGCGCTGCTGACGATGATGATCGCGCAGCAGACGGGCCTCGAGCCCGGCGACTTCGTCTGGACGGGCGGCGACTGCCACGTCTACGACAACCACCTCGAGCAGGTGCGCGAGCAGCTCTCCCGTGAGCCCTACCCGTACCCGACGCTGTCGTTCGCGCGAAAGCCCGACTCGATCTTCGACTACACCTACGACGACATCGTCGTCGAGGACTACCAGCACCACCCGGCGATCCGCGCCGCGGTGGCGGTGTGAGCGCGCCCGGCCCGCGTCTCGGGCTCATCTGGGCGGAGGCCCGCGGCGGCGTCATCGGCAAGGACGGCGGCATGCCCTGGCACGTGCCGGAGGACCTTGCGCACTTCAAGGAGCGCACGACGGGACATCCGGTCATCATGGGCCGGCGCACGTGGTCGTCGTTCCCGGAGCGGTTCCGTCCGCTCCCGGACCGGCGGAACATCGTGGTGACGACGGATGCCGAGTGGGCCGCCGACGGCGCGGAGCGCGCCTCGTCGCTCGACGAGGCCCTCGCGCTCGTGGGCGACGCGCGGGAGGTCTGGGTCATCGGCGGCGCGCGCCTGTTCACCGAGGCCATCGAGCGGGCCGACCTCCTGGAGGTGACGGAGCTCGACCTGGAGGTCGAGGGGGACACGTTCGCCCCCGATCGCTCCGGGTGGGACGTCGCGCGCATCGATCCCGCCGACGGCTGGACCGTCTCACGCACCGGCGTGCCCTACCGCTTCCTGACGCTCATCCGCCCCTGACCCTCATCCTCGGGCGTCTCGCGCGGGCGGGCGACACCCGGCATCCGTCCGCGCCGTCACGGACACAGGAGAAATCGCGCACACAGGATGTGTGATCGTCACCACGTCCTGTTTCGGTGTCTTCTCCTGTCTCGGTGATCGCCTGACACGCCGCATGCATCGCCGGTAGCGTGGCGGAATGGCGAAGACGGCACTCATCACCGGCGCGAGCTCGGGTCTCGGCGCGGAGTTCGCGCGACAGCTCGCATCGAAGGGTGCGGACGTGGTCCTCGTGGCGCGCGACCGGGCGGCGCTGGACGCCGTCGCCGAGCGGCTGCGCGCCGAGTTCGGGGTCGCGACCGAGGTTCTGGTGGCGGACCTCACGACCGACGAGGGCACGGATGCCGCGGCATCCCGACTCTCCGACCCGACGCGGCCGGTCGAGGTGCTGGTCAACAACGCCGGGATAGGGCTCGACCTCGACTTCGCGAAGAACGACATCGCCGTCGAGGAGCGGCACCTCGACCTGCACGTGCGCGCCACGATGCGCCTCACGCACGCGGCGCTGCAGCCGATGCTCGCGCGGGGACACGGGCGGATCATCAACGTGGCATCCGTCGCGGCGTTCCTCCCGCGCGGCACGTACGGCGCGGTCAAGGCGTGGATCGTCTCGTTCAGCCGATGGGCGAACGCCGTGTACCGCCCCCGCGGCGTGAGCGTCACCGCAGTGTGCCCCGGCTTCGTGCACACGAACTTCCACGAGCAGCTCGGGCTGCCGCCGGGTCAGGAGGGCATCCCCTCCTTCATGTGGCTCGACGCGCCCGACGTCGTCCGGGAGGGGCTGCGCGCCGCCGCCCGCGGCACCGCCGTCTCGATCCCGTCGCTGCGCTACCGGGCCATCGTCGCCGTCGTGCGGATGCTCCCGGCACCCCTGGCCGCTCGCCTCGCCCGCACCGGGCGCTGACGCACGGCGAGCGTATCCGAACCGATAACCTGGACGCATGACGCACACGGGCAACCCCTTCGGTCAGGTCCTCGTCGCGCTCGTCACCCCGATGACGGCCGACGGTGAAGTCGACTGGCCCGCCGTCGAGAAGCACATCGACGACGTCATCACCGCCGGCGCCGACGGCATCGTCGTCACCGGCACCACGGGCGAGACCTCCACCCTCACCGACCCGGAGAAGCTGAAGCTCGTCGAGGTCGGCAAGAGCGTGTCCGCCGGCCGCGCGAAGATCATCACGGGCGGTGGCTCCAACGAGACCGCACACGCGATCGAGCTGTACAAGGCCAGCGAGAAGGCCGGCGCTGACGGCATCATGATCGTGACGCCGTACTACAACAAGCCCACGCAGGCCGGCATCCTGACGCACTTCCGCCTCGTCGCCGACGCCACCGATCTGCCGGTGATCCTCTACGACATCCCGGGCCGCACCGGTGTGCCGATCAAGTACGAGACGATCCTGCGTCTCGCCAAGCACCCGAACATCCTCGCGATCAAAGACGCCAAGGGCGACTTCAGCGAGGTCAGCCGGGTGCTCAACCAGACCGACCTGATGTACTTCTCCGGCGACGACGCGAACGCGCTGCCGCACATGGCGATCGGCGCCACCGGGCTCATCGGCGTCACCGCGAACATCGCGCCCGCGCCGTACCGCGTGATGGTGGATGCCGTGAACCGCGGCGACCTGGCCGCAGCGACCGCCGCCCATCAGAGCCTCGAGCCGCTCGTCCGTGCCGTCATGACGCACGTGCCCGGCACGGTCAGTGCGAAGTACATCCTGCACGGCCTCGGCCGGATCTCGAGCCCCCGCGTCCGCCTGCCCCTCGTCGGGCCGGAGGAGTGGGAGGCCGCCATCATCGAGGACGAGCTGGCGCTCGTGAAGGGCGTCGACGGCGCCGACTTCTCGAACTTCCGGCCCGACCGCAACGCCGCCGCGGGCGGCGCACTCCCCAAGGTCCACGGCACGACCCGCTGAGACCGCAGCGCTGAACAGCATGGAAAAGAGCGGATGCCGCGGCATCCGGTGAAAGGGATTCGATGCCCACGAACGTGTACGACCCGCCCGCCCTCGAGAACGGCACCCTCCGGGTGATCCCCCTCGGCGGCCTGGGTGAGATCGGCCGCAACATGACCGTCTTCGAGTTCGACGGCAAGCTCCTGATCGTCGACTGCGGCGTGCTCTTCCCCGAGGAGCACCAGCCGGGCGTCGACCTCATCCTCCCCGACTTCGAACCGATCAAGGGGCGCCTCGACGACGTCGTGGGCCTCGTGCTGACGCACGGCCACGAAGACCACATCGGCGCCGTGCCGTACCTCCTCAAGCTCAAGAGCGACATCCCGCTCATCGGCTCGCAGCTGACGCTCGCGCTCGTCGAGGCGAAGCTCGAGGAGCACCGCATCAAGGCGTACACGCTCACCGTCGCGGAGGGCCAGGAGGAGCAGGTCGGCCCCTTCGACCTCGAGTTCGTCGCGGTGAACCACTCGATCCCGGATGCCCTCGCCGTCGCGATCCACACGGATGCCGGCACGGTGCTCGCCACGGGCGACTTCAAGATGGACCAGCTGCCGCTCGACGGCCGGCTGACCGATCTGCGCGCCTTCGCGAGCCTGGGCGAGGACGGCGTCGACCTCTTCCTCGTCGACTCGACGAACGCGGACGTCCCCGGGTTCACGCCGCTCGAGCGGGCGATCGGTCCCGTTCTGGATCAGGTGATCGCGAAGGCGCCGCGGCGCGTGATCGTCGCGAGCTTCTCGAGCCACGTGCACCGCGTGCAGCAGGTCATCGACGCCGCCGCCGAGAACGGGCGCCGCGTCGCGTTCCTCGGCCGCTCGATGGTGCGCAACATGACGATCGCCGAGGAGCTCGGGTACCTGCACGTGCCGGACGGCGTTCTCATCGACTACAAGAAGGCCAAGGACCTCCCGGACGACCGGATCGTCTACATGTCCACCGGGTCGCAGGGTGAGCCGATGGCCGTGCTGTCGCGCATGGCGAACCTCGATCACGCGATCGAGCCCGGTCCCGGCGACACCGTGATCCTGGCATCCAGCCTCATCCCGGGCAACGAGAACGCCGTCTACCGCGTGATCGACGGACTGACGAAGCTCGGCGCGAACGTCGTGCACAAGGGCAACGCGAAGGTGCACGTCTCCGGCCACGCCGCCGCCGGCGAGCTGCTGTACTGCTACAACATCCTGCAGCCGCGCAACGTCATGCCCGTCCACGGCGAGTACCGGCACCTCATCGCGAACGCGAAGCTCGCTCAGGACACGGGCATCCCCGCCGAGAACACGATCATCGCCGAGAACGGCACCGTCGTCGACCTGCAGGGCGGGGTGGCGAAGGTCGTCGGCCAGCTCGACCTGGGCTTCGTGTACGTCGACGGCTCCACCGTCGGGGAGATCACCGACGCCGACCTCAAGGACCGCCGCATCCTGAGTGAAGAGGGCTTCATCTCGGTGATCGTGGTGGTGGATGCCGCGACCGGCCGCATCATCACGGGACCCGAGATCCACGCCCGCGGTTTCGCGGAGGACGACAGCGTCTTCGACGACGTCGAGCCGAAGATCGCCGCCGCGCTCACCGAAGCGGCACAGTCTGGCGTGCGCGACACGCATGCGCTGTCGCAGGTGGTGCGCCGCACGATCGGCCGCTGGGTCAACCAGCGCCTGCGCCGCCGCCCGATGATCGTCCCCCTCGTCATCGAGGCGTAGGTCCGCGCGCGACCCGGCGAGCACCGGGAGCCGTCTTCGAGGCGTAACACCCGGTCGCTACCATCGACCCATGCCCGCCAGCTTCCGCATCCGCCCCGCCACGCAGGCGGACGGCGCATTCCTGGGCGACATGGTCGTCGAGGCGGCGAACTGGCGTCAGGGCGGCGCTCGACCGCGGCACGAGGTGATCGCGCATCCCGACCACAGCAGGTATGTCGCGGGGTGGATGAGGCCGGGGGATGCCGGGTTCATCGCCGTCGACGCGCAGGATCAGCCGATCGGCGCCGCCTGGTACCGGATGCTGCCGCGCACCGATCCCGGCTTCGGGTACATCGGCACGGGTGTTCCGGAGCTGATCATCGGGGTGCGCCCGATCTGGCGCGCTCACGGCGCCGGCCGGGCGCTGCTGCAGCGCCTGTGCGAGCACGCCAGGGCGCAGGGCTTCGCCCGGATCAGCCTGTCGGTGGAGCGCGGCAACTTCGCGCAGCAGCTGTACCGCAGCGAGGGCTTCGCCGTGACCGAGGCCGGCCACGGCCGCGACACGATGGTCAAGCGCCTGCGCTGACGCAGGCGCGCATCCCGCCGCGTCAATCCGCGGATTCTGCCCCACCCGCGCCTACCGTGGAGTAATGGCACGATCGAGCACGCCCACGAACGCCCGCGCGTCCGCGAAGGGCTCCTCCTCGCGTGCCCAGAAGTCCGGCGCGCGGCGGCCCGATCCGGCGCCCAAGCGCTACGTGGACGACGTCGACAAGCCGCCGGTGATCGTCCGGGCGTGGCTCGGCCTCGCGCACGCCACCGGCGGGATGTTCCGCGCGTTCGGTCCGGAGACCCTCGAGAAGGATCAGCGTCGCGACGGATTCCCGTTCCTGCTGGTGCTGCTCGCCGTCGCCGGGGCGGTCGTGGAATGGTTCCTCATCGGCACCGACGTCGGCACGAACATCAGCGCCTTCACGGTGGGTGCGCTCATCGGCCGGGTCGCCTTCATCATGCCGGTCCTCCTGCTGCTGCTCGCCGGGTGGCTCTTCCGGCATCCGTCCTCGGTCAACGACAACGGGCGGGTCGGCATCGGCTTCGGCCTGTTCGTCCTGTCGATCGCGGGCTTCTGCCACGTCGCGGGCGGTCAACCGCAGCCCAATCAGGGCCTGCCCGCGCTGAGCGAGGCCGGGGGCCTGTTCGGCTGGGCGATTGGCGGGCCGCTCACGGTCCTCACCGACATCGGCGCTTACGTCGTGCTCGGTGTCATCAGCTTCTTCAGCGTCCTCATCATCACCAAGACCCCGCCGAACCGCATCGGCCGCCGACTCGGCGACCTGTACGCCTGGATGTTCGGCGCGGAGCGCCCGCAGGCGACGGATGCCGCGGCCACCGGCCCCACGGTCGCCTTCGGGCCGCTCGACGATCAGGACGCGGAGAAGGAGCCGTCGCTGCCGTGGTGGCGCCGCAACAAGTCGGGTCGCGAGGAGGATGCCGACGGCAACCTCGGCGCGGATGACCTGACCGCCCTGCTCGATCCGCAGGGCGTCGGCGGGTTCGATCAGGCCGCCGTCGCCATGCCTGCGACGCCCCCGGTGCCGCCGCTGCCCGTGCTTCCCGATGCCGCGACCGAGATCATCGACCCCGCCGTCATCGCCAGCGCGAAGAAGGCGGCCCGACGCGCGGACACCGGCATCCGGGAGGACAGCGGCGAGATCGTCCTCGACGACGGCGTGCTGCCCGGCATCTCCGCCCTCGGCGACGACCACGACGGCCGACCGCCGCAGGCCCCGTACCGGCTGCCCTCGGTCGCCGCCCTCGCGCAGGGCACGCCGCCCAAGGCGCGCTCGGAGGCCAACGACCGCGTCGTCGCGGCGATCATGGGCGTGTTCGACCAGTTCGGCGTCGACGCGAAGGTGACGGGTTTCTCCCGCGGCCCGACGGTCACCCAGTACGAGATCGCCCTCGGCCACGGCGTCAAGGTCGAGCGCATCACGGCGCTCACCAACAACATCGCCTACGCCGTCGCCTCCAACGAGGTGCGCATCCTCGCGCCGATCCCGGGCAAGAGCGCGATCGGCGTCGAGATCCCCAACACCGATCGCGAGATCGTCACCCTCGGCGACGTGCTGCGCTCGCAGGCGGCGACGAGCCAGACCCACCCGATGACGATCGGCGTCGGCAAGGACGTCGGCGGCGGCTATGTCGTCGCGAATCTCGCGAAGATGCCCCACCTGCTGGTCGCCGGTTCCACCGGCTCGGGCAAGTCGAGCTTCGTGAACTCGATGATCACGTCGCTGCTCATGCGCGCCAAGCCTTCCGAGGTGCGGATGGTGCTCATCGACCCCAAGCGTGTGGAGCTCACGAGCTACGCCGGCGTGCCGCACCTGATCACCCCCATCATCACGAACCCGAAGAAGGCGGCCGAGGCGCTGCAGTGGGTCGTGAAGGAGATGGACATGCGGTACGACGACCTCGCGTCGTTCGGGTTCCGCCACATCGATGACTTCAACAAGGCCGTCGTCGCGGGGGAGATCAACCTCCCCGTCGGCAGCGAGCGGGTGCTGAAGCCGTACCCCTACCTCCTCGTCGTCGTCGACGAGCTCGCCGACCTCATGATGGTCGCCCCGCGCGATGTGGAGGACTCGATCGTCCGCATCACGCAGCTGGCGCGCGCGAGCGGCATCCACCTCGTTCTCGCCACGCAGCGTCCGTCGGTCGACGTCGTCACGGGTCTCATCAAGGCCAACGTGCCCTCGCGTCTCGCGTTCGCGGTCACGAGCGTCACCGACTCGCGCGTCATCCTCGATCAGCCCGGCGCCGACCGGCTCATCGGCCAGGGCGACGGACTGTTCCTGCCGATGGGCGCCTCGAAGGCGCTGCGCGTGCAGGGCGCGTGGGTCGCCGAGAGCGAGATCGAGAAGGTCGTCCACCACGTCAAGAACCAGGCCCGCCCCGAGTATCGGGCCGACGTCGCGGCGGTGGCGGAGAAGAAGGAGATCGACGCAGACATCGGCGACGACCTCGAGCTGCTGCTGGCGGCGGCGGAGCAGATCATCTCGACGCAGTTCGGCTCCACGTCGATGCTGCAGCGCAAGCTCCGGGTGGGCTTCGCCAAGGCCGGGCGCCTCATGGACCTGCTCGAGTCCCGCGAGATCGTCGGGCCGTCCGAGGGGTCGAAGGCCCGTGACGTGCTCGTGACGCCCGACCAGCTGCCCGAGGTGCTCGCGCGCCTCCGGGGCGACGACCCGCCGGCCGCGGCGCCGTCTTCCGGCGCCTCGGGTGCCGACCCATACGGGCCGGACGCGGTCGACACGCAGTTCGACGGCCTCGAGGTCGTCGACGGCGACGAGGGCTCCGAGGACGCCTGGGGGCTCACCGGCCGCGACTGAGGTCACGCGGCGGGGCGGCCAGTAGGCTCGGCACGTGACGATCCCCCGGCAGCTTCCGAACGCGATCACGATCGTGCGCATCCTGTGCGCGCCGGTCTTCCTGTGGATGCTGCTCGCGGATGCCGGTGACGACGGCCCCCTGCGCTGGTGGGCCGCCGCGCTGTTCATCGTGGCGATCGCGACCGACGGCATCGACGGCTACCTGGCCCGCAAGCACGACATCGTCACCGACCTCGGCAAGCTGCTGGACCCCATCGCCGACAAGGTCCTCACCGGGTTCGCGTTCATCGGCCTGTCGATCCTCGGCGAGCTGCCGGTGTGGGTCGTGGCGGTCGTGCTCGTGCGCGAGATCGGCATCACGGTGCACCGGCTCGTCGTCGCGTCGAACCACGTCGTCGCGGCCGCCTGGATGGGGAAGCTCAAAACGGTCGCGCAGGCCGTCGCGCTGTCGCTCGCGCTGCTGCCGCTGTGGACGGTGGTGGGGGAGTGGATCCACGTCGTGAACACCGTGACGATGTGGATCGCCGTCGTCCTCACGATCGCGAGCGGCATCGACTACGTGGTCACCGAGGTGCGCGGCTCGCGCGCGTCACGCCCGTCGCGCGGGCCCCGACCGTCGCAGCCGAAGGATGCCGGGGGGAGCCCGTCATGAGTCCGTTCCACCCACCGTCCGAGCTCCCCGACGAGCTCGAGAACACCCTCGTCTCGGTCGGGCGCCGCACCGACGCCGAACGACTCGTGGACCGGCTCGGCGAGCTCGGCTGGACGGTCGCGGTCGCCGAATCGCTCACCGGCGGGCTGGTCGCGGCATCCATCGTCGCGGTCTCCGGAGCCTCCCGCGTGCTGCGCGGCGGCGTCGTCGCCTACGCGACCGACGTCAAGGCGAGCCTGCTGGGGGTCGATGAGACGCTGCTGAGCGCCCACGGCCCGGTGCACCCGCGCGTCGCGCGGCAGATGGCCGAGGGCGTGCGCCGGGTGCTCGGCCACGAGGGCGTCCCCGTCGACATCGGCATCGCCACGACGGGGATCGCCGGTCCCGTCTCGGCGGACGGGCAGCCGGTGGGAACCGTGCACCTGGCCGTCTCGACGCCGCTGGGGTCACGGGTCGAGTCGCTGCAGCTGGAGGGCGACCGCGACGGCATCCGCGCCGAGTCCGCGGCGCGCGCCCTGCGGCTGGCGCTCGACGCGCTGTGAGCGCCCGCAGATGACGGCGGGAATATCCGATGTGTCGGCTCCGTTACGTATGAGCGATTCCCAACCATTCCCCAGCACGAGGGGTCTATCGTGGCCAGCAAGTCCTGTACTGTTGTCCACCCGGGACAAGGTTTTCGACCGAGGAATCACTGAAGGAGGGGGCCCGACATGATCCTGGTTCGTCAAGAGATCGGCGAAGTCCTGCGCGACTTCCGTCTGCAGAAGGGCCGCACCCTCCGTCAGGTCGCGGGCCGCGCGAGTGTCGCCCTCGGCTACCTCAGCGAGGTCGAGCGCGGTCAGAAGGAGGCGTCCAGCGAGATCCTCGCGTCCGTCGCCGAAGCGCTCGATGTCCCGATCTCCACCATCATGCGTGAGGTCGGCGACCGCATCTCGGTGCTCGAGGGCCTGCAGGTCTTCCCCGATGTCGTGCCCGACGACCTCGCGGCGCTCGGCGACGAGATCATCCAGCCCGAGCTCTCGCTGCGCTGACGTGCGGCGCAGCGAGTTCACGCGCGCCGTCACCGCCGAGTTCGGCGGCCGCGGCGCGGCGCTCGTGGCAGACCTGGCCCTCGGTCCGCTGGACTATCGCACCGCCGCGCAGGCACTGGAGGACGGCGTGCCGCCCCGGGAGATCTGGCTCGCTCTGTGCGAGGAGGCCGATGTGCCCGAGTCGCGTCGGCACGGCGTGGGGCTCATCCAGACGCGCAGACGCTGAATCGCGGATGCCGGCCCGCGGCGTGTCGTCGCATCTTTGTTCGACTCGGGCATAGGCTCCTCCACAAGAGGTGAAACGGGCGTCTTGTCCACAGATGCGGGTTCGCCGCCGGCCGATGTCGGAGGTCCTCCCTAACGTGAACAGGGTCATCACGACACCTCCGCCTTGTCGCAGCATCCGTCCCGTCGGGAGGGAGCGCGACAGCCTACAGGCGACGGAACCGCGACCATAAGGAGCACGTCATGCCCTCACCCGCCGACCGCGAGAAGGCCCTCGAATCGGCCCTCGCCCAGATCGACCGCCAGTTCGGAAAGGGCTCGGTCATGCGACTGGGCGGCGACGACCGCGCTCCCGTCGAAGTGATTCCGACCGGCTCCATCGCCCTCGACGTCGCGCTCGGCGTCGGCGGCTTGCCCCGGGGCCGTATCGTCGAGATCTACGGTCCGGAGTCCTCCGGTAAGACGACGCTGACCCTCCACGCGATCGCCAACGTGCAGCGCGCGGGCGGCATCGCCGCGTTCGTGGATGCCGAGCACGCGCTCGACCCCGACTACGCGCAGAAGCTGGGCGTCGACATCGACCAGCTGCTGGTCTCGCAGCCCGACACCGGCGAGCAGGCGCTCGAGATCGCCGACATGCTCGTGCGCTCGGGGGCGATCGACCTCGTCGTCATCGACTCCGTCGCGGCCCTCGTGCCGAAGGCCGAGATCGAGGGCGAGATGGGCGACTCCCACGTCGGTCTGCAAGCCCGCCTCATGTCGCAGGCGCTGCGCAAGCTCACCGGTGGGCTCAACCAGACCAACACCACGATGATCTTCATCAACCAGCTGCGCGAGAAGATCGGCGTCTTCTTCGGGTCGCCCGAGACCACCGCGGGCGGCAAAGCGCTGAAGTTCTACGCCTCGGTGCGACTGGACATCCGCCGCATCGAGACGCTGAAGGACGGCACCGAGGCGGTCGGAAACCGCACCCGCGTCAAGGTCGTCAAGAACAAGATGGCGCCGCCGTTCAAGCAGGCCGAATTCGACATCCTGTACGGCGTCGGCATCTCGCGCGAGGGCTCGCTGATCGACTTCGGTGTCGAGCACGGCATCGTCAAGAAGTCCGGCGCCTGGTACACCTACGACGGCGAGCAGCTGGGGCAGGGCAAGGAGAACGCGCGGAACTTCCTGCTGAAGAACGCCGACATCGCCGCCGAGATCGAGACGAAGATCCTGCAGAAGCTCGGGATCGGACAGCCCAAGGTGACCGAGGCGGCCCCCGTCGCCGAGCTCGCCGAGCGGCGCCCAGCGTAATGCCCGGCGAGGAACACCTCGCCCCCGTGACTCCGCTGTTCGGCGGGCGGGCGCATGCCGCGCCCGCCGAACCGGCGGAGGCTCTCGGCGACACCTGGCACACGACGTGGACCGAGCCGGTCGCGGACCAGCCGCTCGCCCCCGACGAGGTCGACGCCGCGGCCGATGCCGAGTCCGCCCTCGTGAAGCGGCTGCGCACGCGATCGTTGTCCGAGCGCGAGGCGCGCGCGTTCCTGCGGGAACGCGAGCTCAGCGTCGACGCCGTCGAGGGCATCATCGAGGGGATGCGCCGCCACGGCTACGTCGACGACGCCCGCCTCGCCGAGCAGCTCATCGACGCGGGGACGACGCGGAAGGGGCAGGGGCGGCGGGCGATCAGTCAGGCGCTCGCGCAGCGCGGCATCCCGCGGGACATCGTGGACGCCGCGCTGGAAGCTCTTCCCGACGATGATGCGGACCGCGCGTTGGAGTACGCGCGCCAGAAGGCGCGGACCATGCGCGACCTCGACCGCGACGTTGCCCTGCGGCGGCTCTCCGGTCAGCTGGCGCGGCGTGGCTACGGCGCGCAGGCGCTCGATGCGGCGCGCCGTGCGCTCGACGAACTCTCCCGCCCGGCGCGGTCCGGCGTGCGGTTCGAGTGAGCTGCCGCCCCGGGGCCGGCTCGTAGAATAGGCGCATCATGACCTCTCCGTCCGCCGCACCCACGCTGATCGCGCCCTCGCGCGCCGCCGTCACCGCCGACGGCCGTGCCCGCACCTACGAGGTGCGCACGTTCGGCTGCCAGATGAACGTCCACGACTCCGAGCGCCTCGCCGGGTCCCTGGAGAGTGCCGGATACGTCCGGGCGGATGCCGGCGTCGAGGCCGACGTCGTCGTCATCAACACGTGCGCCGTGCGCGATAACGCCGCCGGCAAACTCTATGGCACGCTCGGCCACCTCAAGAGCCGCAAGGACAAGCACGAAGGCATGCAGATCGCCGTCGGCGGCTGCATGGCGCAGATGGACAAGGAGGCCGTGCAGCAGAAGGCCCCGTGGGTCGACGTCGTCTTCGGCACCCACAACATGGGGTCGCTGCCGGGCCTTCTCGAGCGCGCACGGCACAACGGCGATGCGGAGCTGGAGATCCTCGAATCCCTCGAAGTGTTCCCCAGCACCCTTCCCACCAAGCGCGACTCCGTCTACAGCGGCTGGGTGTCGATCTCGGTCGGCTGCAACAACACCTGCACGTTCTGCATCGTCCCGCACCTGCGCGGCAAGGAGAAGGACCGGCGGCCGGGTGACATCCTGAACGAGATCCGCCTGCTCGTCGACGACGGGGCCATCGAGGTGACCCTCCTCGGTCAGAACGTCAACAGTTACGGGGTCGAGTTCGGCGACCGTCAGGCCTTCGGCAAGCTGCTGCGCGCCGCGGGGGAGATCCCGGGCCTCGAGCGCATCCGCTTCACGAGCCCCCACCCCGCCGCCTTCACCGACGACGTCATCGACGCGATGGCTGAGACACCTGCCGTCATGCCGCAGCTGCACATGCCGTTGCAGTCCGGCTCCGACCGCATCCTCAAGGCGATGCGCCGCTCGTACCGCAGCGAGCGGTTCCTCGGCATCCTCGACCGGGTGCGCGCACGCATCCCGCACGCGGCGATCTCCACCGACATCATCGTGGGATTCCCCGGCGAGACCGACGAGGACTTCGAGGACACTCTGCGCGTCGTCGAGCAGGCCCGGTTCGCGAGCGCCTTCACCTTCCAGTACTCGATCCGCGAGGGCACGCCGGCGGCAACCATGCCCGACCAGGTGCCGAAGGCCGTCGTGCAGGAGCGCTACGAGCGGCTGGTCGCCCTGCAGGACCGCATCAGCCTGGAGGAGAACCAGAAGCAGGTCGGTCGACGCATCGACGTGCTCGTCTCCACCGGGGAGGGGAAGAAGGATGCCGAGACGCACCGCCTCACCGGGCGCGCCGAAGACAACCGCCTCGTGCACTTCGAACTGCCCGCCGGCAGCGCCGTGCCGCGCCCCGGCGACATCGTCTCGGTGGCGGTGAGCCACGCCGCGCCGTTCCACCTGCTGGCCGACAGTCCCGACGGGGCGCCGCTGCAGATCCGCCGTACCCGCGCCGGTGACGCCTGGGATCGCACGCAGGCCGAATCCTGCGGAGTGCCGACCCCGGCCGTCTCGCTGACGGCGGACGGCCGTCGCGCGGTCGGCCTCGGCATTCCGACGCTGCGCCCGGCGTGAACTCAGCCCGGCTGTGGGCCGTCGTCGGCGCCACCGGCACCGGCAAGACCGACCTGTCGCTGCGTCTGGCCGCCGCCCTCGCAGAGCGCGGCCGGCCCGCCGAGATCGTGAACGCCGACGCGATGCAGCTGTACCGCGGCATGGACATCGGGACGGCGAAGCTTCCCGTCGCCGAGCGCCGCGGCATCCCGCACCACCTGTTCAACGTGCTCGAGGTGACCGACGAGGCGGCCGTCGCCTGGTATCAGGATGCCGCCCGCACCGCGATCGGTGAGATCCACGCGCGCGGCGGCGACGCGATCCTCGTCGGAGGCTCCGGACTGTACGTGTCGAGCGTCGTCTACGACTTCCGCTTCCCGCCGCACGACGACGCGGTGCGTGCCGAGCTGGAGGCCGACCTCGCCCGCGAGGGCGCCGACGCGCTGTACGCGCGCCTGCAGCGGCTCGACCCGGTCACGGCGGCGCGGATCGATCCCCGCAACGGGCGTCGCGTCGTGCGGGCGCTCGAGGTCGTCGCGCAGGGCGCCGACACGCACGGCGCCGCGCTGCCCGACGAGCCCACACTGTGGCATCCGGCGACGACGCTCATCGGCGTCGAGGTGGAGCGCGCCTCACTCGTCGAACGCCTCGACCGGCGGGTCGAGGACATGTGGCGGGCCGGCCTTCTCGACGAGGTGACGCGGCTGCGCGAGCGCGGACTGGAGCGCGGCGTGACGGCGAGCCGGGCCATCGGGTACGCGCAGGCGCTCGCTGAGCTTCGCGGCGACCTCAGCCGTGACGAGGCGATCGCGCAGACACAGGCGCTGACGCGCCGCTACGCGCGTCGCCAGGTGTCGTGGTTCCGGCGTTACCCGGGCATCCGGTGGGTGGGGCCGGGGGTGGATGCCGGGGCGATGGCAGACTCGGTGGGATGAGTTCGTCGGCGCGGTGATGGCCACGCTTCGAGCCGTTCGAGGTCTGGAACACCGGCAAGCGCCTCATCGCGGACTGAGCCGGACCCGCGGAACTAGACTGGGCGGATGCCGCAGACCATCGCGTTCACCAAGGGCCATGGCACGGGCAACGACTTCGTCATCGTCCCCGACGACGACGGCGCGATCGACCTGAGCGATGCGCAGGTCGCGGCGCTGTGCGACCGCCGGTTCGGGATCGGCGGCGATGGCATCCTGCGCGTCGTGCGCTCGGGCGCCCTGCCGGAAGGCGCCGCCACCCCCGATGCGGAGTGGTTCATGGACTACCGCAATGCCGACGGGTCGGCCGCCGAGATGTGCGGCAACGGCATCCGGGTCTACGCGAAGTATCTCGTCGAGACCGGTCGCGCGACGATCGACGACGAGCCGCTGCGGATCGGCACCCGCGCCGGCACGAAGACGCTCACCCGCAGCGAGCTCGGGTTCGAAGTCGACCTCGGCCTGTTCGCGGTCGCGCCGGACGAGGTCGTCGTCCGCGCCCGCGGCCTCGATGTCGCCCGCCCCGGGCAGGGGATCGACGTCGGCAACCCCCACGTCGTGGTGGCGCTCTCCAGCGTCGCCGAACTCGATGACCTCGACCTCACGGTGCAGCCGCAGCTGCATCCGCTGCCCGCCGCCGGCGCCAACATCGAGTTCGTCGTCCCGGCGGAGCCTCTCGTACAGGCGGGCGTCGGCACGATCCGCATGCGCGTCTTCGAGCGCGGCGTGGGGGAGACCCTGTCCTGTGGCACGGGGGTCGCGGCATCCGCCCTCGCCGTGCGGCACTGGGCGGGCGCCGGCGCGCCGGATCGCTGGAGCGTCGAGGTGCCGGGCGGAACGCTGGGCGTCCGCGTCGCCAGGGGTGCGGACGGCGATCACGTGCTGCTGTCGGGCCCCGCGGCACTCGTGTTCTCCGGCGAGGTCGCGCTCGCCTGACCGCGCTCGTCTGACCGCGCCGCCGCGGCGCGCGACCGGACGCGGGTTTCGGCGCGCTATGCGGGTGTCGGGTCGGCGGGCGCGTCGTGGCGACGCACCTTGAGCACGCGGAATCCGCGGCCGGTGGCGGCGCGGGCGACCGAATAGCCGTCGTCGAACGTCGCGGCGAGCCACCGCTGCAGCGAGTCGGAGCCGAGATTGCGCTGCACCACGAGCCACGCGTCGCCGCGCTCGTCCAGGCGAGGGATCCACCGCTCGAGCAGGCCGTGCAGTTCCTGCTTGCCGACGCGGATGGGTGGATTGGAGCGGATGCTGCGCAGCCGCACGCTGTCGGGAACATCGTCGGGCAGCACGGCGTTGATGTTGTCGACGCCCCATTCGGCGGCGTTGCGGCGCACGAGGTCCAGCGCTCGCTCGTTCACATCCACGGCCCACACCGTCGCGTGCGGCGACTGCACGGCGAGGCTCAGCGCGATGGGGCCCCATCCGCAGCCGAGATCCAGCAGATGACCGCCCGGCGGCGGCGGAGGCGTGTTCGCGAGCAGCACGGCAGTGCCGGTGTCGACGTGATCGGGGCTGAACACCCCGCCCGCGGTCGTGACCTCACCGCTGCGGCCACCGAGGGTCACCCGGATGCGACGGAGGTTCTCGGCGCTGGACGGGGAGGCGCTGAAGTAGTGGTCGCTCCCCATGGATGCGAGCGTACCGGAGCCGCCGGGTCGCGTGTTCGCGGCCCCGCCGCCACCGGCCACAGCGGATAGACTGCAAGGCTGACCGGAAGGATTTCATGACAGACACCACCGACACCGACATGCGTGACGCCGACGACACGCCCGTCGACCCGGTCGACCGGGTGCTCGCGCGCGCCGAGGCGCGGTCGGGCGTGCATGTCTTCGGAGCCGCTCAGGCGCTGCAGGATGCCGCCACGGTCGCCTACGGCGACACGGACGGCGACCAGTGGGATCGCGAGGAGCGCGCGGCGCTGCGACGCGTTCCGGGGCTGTCCACCGAGCTCGAGGACGTCACCGAGGTCGAGTACCGGCAGCTGCGGCTGGAGAACGTCGTGCTCGTGGGCGTCTACCCGCAGGGTTCGCACGAGGACGCCGAGAACTCGCTGCGCGAGCTCGCCGCGCTCGCCGAGACCGCCGGCGCCGTCGTGCTCGACGGCGTGCTGCAGCGGCGCCCGCACCCCGACCCCGCCACCTACATCGGCCGCGGCAAGGCCGCCGAGCTGCGGGACCTCGTCGCCGCCGTGGGCGCCGACACCGTCATCGCCGACACCGAGCTCGCCCCCAGCCAGCGACGTGCGCTGGAGGACGTCGTCAAGGTCAAGGTGATCGACCGGACCACCGTCATCCTCGACATCTTCAGTCAGCACGCCAAGAGCCGCGAGGGCAAGGCCCAAGTCGAGCTCGCCCAGCTCGAATACCTGCTGCCGCGCCTGCGCGGCTGGGGTGAGTCGATGAGCCGTCAGGCCGGTGGACAGGTCGGCGCCGGCGGCGCCGGTATGGGCTCGCGCGGACCCGGTGAGACGAAGATCGAGCTGGACCGTCGCCGCATCCGCACCAAGATGGCGCAGCTGCGCAAGCAGCTGCGTGACTTCGCGCCCGCCCGTGAGGCCAAGCGCAGCGAGCGCAAGCGCAACACGATCCCGTCGGTCGCGATCGCCGGCTACACCAACGCGGGAAAGTCGAGCCTGCTCAACCGGCTGACCAGCGCCGGCGTGCTCGTCGAGAACGCGCTGTTCGCGACGCTCGACGCGACGGTGCGCCGCGCCGAGGCCGCCGACGGACGCGTGTACACGCTCACCGATACCGTCGGCTTCGTCCGCAACCTGCCGCACCAGCTGGTGGAAGCGTTCCGCTCCACCCTGGAGGAGGTCGGCGACGCCGACGTTCTCGTCCACGTGGTCGACGGATCGCACCCCGATCCGGCCGCGCAGCTGGCGACGGTCCGCGACGTCATGGGCGACGTGGGGGCACGGTCGACGCGCGAGATCGTCGTGTTCAACAAGGCCGATCTCGTCGACGACGACACCCGACTGGTGCTGCGCGGACTCGAGCCCGGTGCGCTGTTCGTGTCGTCTCGCACCGGTGAGGGCATCGAACAGCTGCGGGCCGCGATCGAGGCGGCGCTGCCGTTGCCGGCGGTCGAGGTGCGCGCACTCGTGCCGTACGACCGCGGCGACCTCATCAACGCGATGCACGAGAGCGCGCACATCGTCTCGACCAGCCACGAAGAAGGCGGCACCGCCGTGCACGCGCACGTCTCCGAGCGCCTGGCCGCCGAGCTCGCCCCGTACGCCGTCTGACGCGACCGGCAAGAGGCCGCAAAGGCGGTGCTCAGGTCAGCGTGACCGGAGGGATGCCGGGGGTCTCGAACCCGAAGACCTGTCCCACGAAGGCGAGTTCGGTCTCCAGAGCGTGCACGATCGTCTCGGCACGCCGGAAGCCGTGGCCCTCGCCCTCGTAGCGGACGTAGGCGTGCGGCACGCCGTGCGCGGCGAGCGCGTCGCGGATGGCCTCGGCCTGCGACGGCGGGACGACGGGGTCGTCGGAGCCCTGCAGCAGGAGCACCGGCACGTCGAACCCCTCGATGTGGGTCAGCGGCGACCGCTCCCGGTAGACCTCCTCGGCCTCGGGCAGCGGGCCGATGAGACCGTCGAGGTAGTGCGCCTCGAAGCCGTGGGATGCCGCGGCCAGCGCACGGGCGTCGCCGACGCCGTAGCGGGAGATCCCGGCGGCGAACACATCGGTGCGGGCGAGCGCCGCGAGCACGGTCCAGCCGCCCGCCGAGCCGCCCTTGATCGCGAGGCGGGCGGGATCGGCGGCTCCGGTCGCCGCGAGGCCGGATGCCGCGGCGGCGACGTCCGCGACATCCACCACGCCCCACTGCCCGCGGAGCCGCTCGCGATAGGCGCGCCCGTATCCGGTCGAGCCGCCGTAGTTCACCTCCAGGACGCCGATGCCGCGGCTCGTGAAGAACAGCACGCGGCTGTCGGCGACGCCCGTCGCGCGCCCGGTGGGACCGCCGTGGACGAGCACGAGGTACGGCGGGCGCTCGCCGTCCGCGCCCCGCACCTCCGGGCTTGCCGGGGGATGGACGAAGGCGTGCACGTCGCCGGAAGACCCGGACACCGTCAGCGGCGCCGTGCGCGGCAGCCACGCGCGGTCGATCCCCAGGGACGCGCCGACGACCTGTCGGGCGGTCCCGGCATCCGCGTCGATGAGCCAGATGCCCGTCGTCTCGGGCGCCGTCCCCGAGACGAGCGCCTGGTGACCGCGCACCGCCTCGATGAGGAGGTCCCCGGTCGCCGGCAGCGCGACGGGGCTCACGTCGCCTGTGGGACCGATGAGCACGAGGCGGTCGGAGCCGTCGCTGCGGACGGCGAGGATCCGTCCGCCGTCGAGGACGCCGTACCAGCGCATGCCCAGCGACCACAGCGGTCCGCCGGTGTCCGCGTCGGCGGGCGCGAGAGGGATCGGCGGGATGCCGGCATCCGCGCTCACCTGCCACGGGTTCCAGAAACCGGTGGTGTCGTCGAGGAACACGAGGGTGCGCTCGTCACGCCACTCCGGCTGCAGGACCGCGCCGGAGCCGCCCGCGACGTCGACGGGGGCGGCGGGGGTGTCACCGTCGATCCGGGCGATGCGCAGCCGGCTGTGATCCCACGGCATGTCGGGGTCGTCCCACCCGATCCACGCCAGCAGCGCGCCGTCGGGAGACAGGGTCGGCTGGGCGACGAAATCGGTTCCCGTCGCAAGCGTCCGCACGTCGCCGGTCGCGACGTCGATCGCCACGATCGCACGCGTCGCGGCGTCGGTCCCGGCCGCCGCCGTCACGTCGCCGGCCGCGTCGGCACCGGTGGCGCGTTCGCGCACCGCGAGGAGGGTGCCCGCACCCCAGCGGAGGCCGCCGTAGCGGTGGGCAGGGTCCGCCGTGAGTGGCTGCGGCGCGCCGCCGGGGAGCAGCCGCCAGACCTGCTGGTCGCTCTTCTCGACGAAGAACAGGCGGCCGTCGTCCGTCGCGGCCCACGCGCCGCCGCCGTAGTCGTGCACCGTCGACCGGGCGCTCCACGGGGTCGGCAGCACGGTCTCGATCGCGGTTGCCGTCGCCGTCAGCGCGCGGCGGAACACCGCGGTGCGGCCGCCCTCGGCGGGGACCGACTGCCCCCACCAGATCTCGTCGCCGACGAAGGCCGCGCCCTCCAGCCGCGGCGACGCCGCCGAGGCCCACTCCGCCGTCAGCGGCGACGGCCAGCTGCCGTAGGGGAGGGTCGGGAGCGCGGAGGTCTCGGACGTCTCGGGGCGGTCGGGGTGCGCAGCGGTCATCCGGCCACGCTACCGGCGAGATGACATCTGCCGTCATACAGCGCGCGCGGCCATCGCACGCCCCTACAGTGGACGCATCGACGCCCGCAGCTGCGGGCACGCGCCCGGCACCGACCGGGCAGGAGCGACAGCCGAGCCCGGCACCCGCCCGCGACGAGCGCACGTGTGCGCGCATCCGCGGCCGACCGGCTGACCGACCCTGACCCGAGAGCGACGATGACCCGCGCGACGATGTTCCTCCCCGAGACGTCCCCCGACACTCCGGTGCCGGCCGACGCCGCCGCGCCGTTCTCGTTCGAGATCTACCCGCCGCGCACCGCCGCGGGCCTTCCCGCCCTCTATGAGACCATCCGGGTGCTCGCCGACGCCGGGCCGCGGTTCATCTCGGTGACCTTCGGCGCGGGCGGCTCGACGACCGACCGGTCCCTCGCGGTGCTCACCCACATCCTCCGCGAGACCGCCGTGCCGCCCGTCGCTCACCTGACCTGCGTCGGCAGCACCTACGCCGACGCGACGGCGGTCATCCGCGAGTTCCTCGACGCCGGGATCACGCGTTTCCTCGCCTTACGGGGGGATCCGCCGGCCGGTACCGCCGAGGAGGACATCTATCTCGGCGACCTCGAGTCGGCCGCACAGCTGGTGCAGCTCATCGACCGGGTGCAGGCGGAGTGCTCGCCGTACCGCGAGCAGGAGATCCCCGGGGTGCCCGGCGCCGCGCGGGTGCAGCCGGCGTCCCGCGTCGAGATCGCCGTGGCCGCATTCCCGAACGGGCATCCGCGCTCGCGTCACCGTTTCGAGGACATCGATGCGCTGCTGGCGAAGCAGGCCGCGGGCGCCACGTCGGCGATCACGCAGCTGTTCTTCCACGCCGATGAGTACCTCGCCTTCGTCGAGCGTGCCCGCGCCGCGGGGGTGCGCATCCCGATCGTCCCCGGCATCATGCCGATCACCTCCCCGGCGCGTCTGCGTCGCGTGCTGGAACTCACCGGTGATCCGCGGCCGGACGACCTCGGGGAGGCGCTGGAGACGGCGACGGAGGCCGCGGCGCAGCGCGCCGTCGGCATCGCCCACGCGGCGGATCTCGCCCGTGCCGTCCTGGACGGCGGCGCGCCCGGCATCCATCTGTACGCCTTCAACAACCACGAGACCGTACTGGCGGTGCTGCGCGCCGCCGGCCTCATCGAACAGGAGACCCTCGCATGACCGCTCCCGCCTTCCCCGCCGGCACCATCCTCGGCTACCCCCGCATCGGACGGCGCCGGGAGCTCAAGCGTGCCCTCGAGCAGCACTGGGCCGGGGAGATCGATGAGGCCGAGCTCGACCGCGTCACGACCGAGCTGCGCCGCGCGACGCGGGAGCGCCTCGCCACCCTCGGGCTCGGCCGCGGCGACTCGGCGATTCCGGAGTCGTTCTCCTTCTACGACCAGGTGCTCGACGCCGCCCTCACCGTCGGCGCGCTGCCGGAGCGGTTCGGCGCGCTGCGGGCTGCCGACGGGTCGATTCCGCTGGCGGCATACTTCGCGGCGGCGCGCGGTCTCGGTGAGGCTGCGCCGCTGGAGATGACCAAATGGTTCGACACGAACTACCACTACCTCGTCCCCGAGATCGGCCCCGAGACCGACTTCCGGCTCTCCAGCGATCGGTTCGCCCGGCAGGTCGCCGAGGCGCGCGCCGACGGCGTGACGGTGCGGCCCGTGATCGTCGGCCCGGTCACCCTGCTCGCGCTGGCGAAGTCCTCCGACGCGGCTCCCGCAGGGTTCGCGCCGCTCGACCGGCTCGATGACCTGCTGGCGGTGTACGCCGACCTGCTCGGGGCACTCCGCCGGGCGGGCGCCGAATGGGTGCAGCTCGACGAGCACGCCCTCGTGAGCGAGAGCCTTGATGTGGATGCCGCCTCTCTCGCCGCCGCGGCCGCGCGTGCCTACGCCGTGCTCGGGGCGGCGACGGAGCGCCCCGCCATCCTCGTCGCCGCCGGCTACGGTCCGCTCACACCTGAGGCATGGCGCGCGCTCGGCGCAGCGCCGGTCGAGGCGCTCGCGATCGACCTGCACCGCGGTGGCGTCCCGACGGCGGTACCGGGGCTGGCTGGCAAGACGCTCGTCGGCGGTGTGATCGACGGTCGCAACATCTGGCGCGGCGACCTGGGTGCCGCAGCCGAGCGCCTGGCCTCGCTGGCCGGTCTCGGCGCGGCGGGCGTCGCGGCCGGGACGTCCACATCGCTGCAGCACGTGCCGCACGACGTCGCCGACGAGACCGCGCTGGATGCGCGTCTGGCATCCTGGCTCGCGTTCGCCGACCAGAAGGTCGCGCAGGTCGTCACGCTCGCCCGTGGACTCACCGATGGGCCCGCGGCGATCGCGGCCGACATCGCCGACGCCGCGGCCGCGCTCGCCGACCGTCGCAGCGCGCCGGGCGTGCGGGACGGGGCGGTGCGGAGCCGTGCCGCCGCGCTGACGCCGGCCGACGCGGAGCGCGGCGACCTCGAGCTGCGGGCCGCCGCGCAGGAGTCGCTGGGGCTTCCCGTCCTGCCGACCACGACGATCGGCTCCTTCCCGCAGACGGGCGACATCCGCCGCGCCCGCGCCGCGCACGGCCGCGGCGAGCTCACCGCTGCTGAGTACGCGCAGTTCCTGCGTGACGAGATCGCGCGGGTGATCGCGCTGCAGGAAGACCTCGGGCTGGACGTGCTCGTGCACGGCGAGGCGGAGCGCAACGACATGGTGCAGTACTTCGCCGAGCACCTCGACGGCTTCGCCGTGACGCAGCACGGCTGGGTGCAGTCATACGGGTCGCGGGCCACGCGCCCGTCGATCCTGTGGGGCGACGTCGCACGGCCGGCGCCGATCACGGTCGACTGGGCGCGCTTCGCGCAGTCCCTGTCGGACAAGCACGTCAAGGGGATGCTGACCGGCCCCGTCACGATCCTGGCGTGGTCGTTCGTCCGCGACGACCAGCCGCTCGCCGACACGGCGAACCAGGTCGCGCTCGCCCTTCGGGATGAGATCGCGGACCTCGAAGACGCCGGCATCCGGATCATCCAGGTCGACGAGCCCGCCCTCCGTGAGCTGCTGCCGCTGCGCCGCGCCGATCAGGCGTCGTACCTCGACTGGTCGGTGCGCGCCTTCCGCATCGCGACGGCGGGGGCGGCAGCGCCGACGCAGATCCACACTCATCTCTGCTACTCGGAGTTCGGTGTCGTCATCGAGGCGATCGCCGCGCTGGATGCCGACGTCACCTCGATCGAGGCGGCGCGCAGCCGTGGTGAGGTGATCGGCGACATCGCCGCGTCGGGATTCGCGGCGGGCATCGGTCCCGGCGTCTACGACATCCACTCCCCGCGCGTGCCGAGCAGCGCTGAGATCGAGTCCCTGCTGCGTCGCGCCGCCGCTGAACTGCCGCTGCGGCAGGTGTGGGTCAACCCCGACTGCGGCCTGAAGACGCGGGGGTACGACGAGACGGTGGCGTCGCTGCGGAACCTCGTGACAGCCGCGGACCGGGTGCGCGGCGAGTTGCAGCCCATCGGCTGAGTCTCACCACCCGGCGGCAGTGGGCGTGGCGTCTCACCGGACAGCGTCTCACCGCACCGTGGTCGCCGCGTCCGCCACCACGGCGAGGACCGCGGCGGTGTGCGCCGTCTGCCCGGACAGCTGCGCGTAGACGACGGCAAGCCCGGTGGGGGACAGGTCGAGATCGGTCGCGACGCTTCCCATGGCGGCGGAGCCGATCGCGACGCCCACCGCGAGCGAGCCCGCTCCGATGAGCAGGGCCAGGCCGGCGCCGTGGCGCGCGCACGGCCCGCGGCAGGCGGAGTGCTCCGGACCTCAGCCTCGACGGGTGACTCAGACGGCGCGGAGCACGGCGACGACCTTGCCGAGCACGACGGCGTCGTCGCCGAGGATCGGCTCGAACGCACTGTTGCGGGGGAGGAGCCAGGTGTGACCGTCGCGCTGGCGGAAGGTCTTCACGGTCGCCTCGCCGTCGAGCATGGCGGCGACGATGTCGCCGTTGTCGGCGTTCGGCTGCGAACGCACCACGACCCAGTCGCCGTCGCAGATGGCCGCGTCGATCATCGACTCTCCGCTGACCTTCAGCATGAACAGGTCGCCCTTGCCCACGAGCTGGCGGGGAAGCGGGAAGATCTCCTCGACCTGCTGGTCGGCGGTGATGGGGACGCCGGCGGCGATGCGTCCGACGAGCGGAACGAGCGCCGCGTCGCCGAGGGCCGGCGTCATGTCGGCGGGGTTCTCGGCTGCCGAGCCCGGCAGGTCGATGAGGACCTCCATCGCGCGCGTCTTGCCGGCGTCGCGGCGCAGGTAGCCGCTCAGCTCGAGCTGATTCAGCTGGTGGGTGACGCTGGAGAGCGACTTCAGTCCGACGGCGTCGCCGATCTCGCGCATGCTGGGCGGATAGCCGTGCCGCGCGATGGAGGCCTGGATCACCTCGAGGATCTTCAGCTGCTTGTCGCTCAGGCTCTTGCGTCGGCGGGTCTGAGGCTTGTCGGCCATGTCGCGCGCTCCTTCGATCGCGGCCTCCGGAAGGCGTCGCCTTCGAATGTCGGAGGTTGGTGATGGGGTCATCTTGTCGAAACCGTATCCGGTTCCGGAGGTCTCCGCTCGCAGCGCCACGCGTGTCGCGTTCGATCCATCTCCGATCCGGGGAGGGCTTGACAATCAGATTATATCGAAGATAGCTTCGGTACAGAGATTCGCATCCGACTCTCCCGGCCGAGAGTCGGGTGCGAATCTCTGACATCCGCAGGCATCCGTCCTTGAGGAGGAACCCATGACCACGATCGACATCCTCGGCGCTTCGCCCCGCCGCGCCGTGCTCGGCGCCGCACCCGCGACGCGACTGCGGCTGACGCGTCGCGGTCGCCGGGTCCTGGCCTTCCTCGCATCGGTGCCGGCGATCGTCGCCCTCAGCATCGCGATCATCTCCGGCGGTGGCGCACTCGCCACGTCCGACAGCGGCGCAGGCGCCGCACTCGAGAAGGTCACCGTCATGCCCGGCGACACCCTGTGGTCGATCGCCGAGAGCGTCGCGCCGCAGGCGGACCCGCGCGACGTCGTCGATGCGATCATGCGGCTGAACGCCCTGCCGTCGGGCAGCCTCGACGCCGGCGAGACCATCGCGATCCCGCTGGAGTACAGCGCCGCACGCTGACCCGCCCTCTACGATGGTCAGGGTGAGCGCCCGTCTCGAAGACCTCCCCAACTCGCTGGAGAACCTCCTCCGTCCCGACCTCCGCGGTCTCACGCCGTACGGTGCACCGCAGGCGCCGCTGCCGGTCGCGCTGAACGTCAACGAGAACACCCACCCCGTCCCAGAGGAGGTCGCCGACGACATCCTCGACGGCATCGCGCGCGCGCTGCGCGAGGTCAACCGCTACCCGGACCGCGAGTTCACCGCGCTACGCGAGGGCTTCGCCGATTACCTCGGTCACGGTCTTGCCCCCGATCAGATCTGGGCGGCCAATGGTTCCAACGAGGTGCTGCAGCACCTGCTGCAGGCGTTCGCCGGCCCGGGACGCACCGCGTTCGGGTTCGCCCCGACCTACTCCATGTATCCGCTGCTGACCCGTGCGACCGGCGCATCGTACGTGTCCGGCACGCGCGGGGTGGACTACACGCTCGCCCCCGAGGACGCCGCCGCGCAGGTCGCGCAGGCTCGGCCCGACGTCGTGTTCCTGTGCGCGCCGAACAATCCGACCGGCACCCCGCTCGGGCTCGACGTCATCGAAGCGGTGTACGACGCGACCGACGGCATCGTGATCGTCGACGAGGCGTACCAGGAGTTCGCGCCCCGCGACTCCCGCTCGGCCCTGACGCTATTGCCGGGCCGGGAGCGGCTCGTCGTCTCGCGCACGATGAGCAAGGCGTTCGCTTTCGCCGGCGCGCGCGTGGGCTACCTCGCCGCCGACCCCGCCGTGATCGACGCCCTGCGCCTCGTCCGCCTGCCCTACCACCTCAGCGCGCTCACTCAGGCGGCCGCTGTCGCGGCACTGCGTCACGCGCCGGCCATGCTCGCGATGGTCGACGACATCGTCGCGCAGCGCGATCGCATCTCCGCGACGCTCGCCGCGCTGGGCTACACGCCCTACGAGAGCTGGACGAACTTCGTGCTGTTCTCCGGTGTCGCCGACCCTGCGGCGACCTGGCACGCGCTGTACGACCGGGGCGTGCTGATCCGCGATGTCGGCATCGCGCACAGCCTGCGGGTCACGGCCGGCACTGAAGCGGAGTCGACAGCGTTCCTCGACGCGCTCGCGTCGATCGGCGACGCCGGCCGCGCGTAGCCCGCGTCGCGGCATCCGGCCGACGTCGGCGCGGCGCACGGCGCCGATAGACTCGCGGCATGAGCACTCCTGCGTCCCGGACGGCGGCGATCCGCCGCGCGACGAGCGAATCGACGGTCGAACTCGAGCTCGACCTCGACGGCACCGGTCAGAGCCACATCGACACCACGGTGCCGTTCTTCGACCACCTGCTGACGGCGTTCGCGAAGCACTCGCTGACCGATCTCACGGTGCGCGCCTCCGGCGACACCGACATCGACGCCCACCACACCGTCGAGGACGTCGCGATCGTGCTGGGACAGGCGATCCGTCAGGCGCTGGGGGACAAGAGTGGCATCTCGCGCTACGGCGACGCGCTCGTGCCGCTGGACGAGGCGCTGGCGCAGGCCGTCGTCGACATCAGCGGGCGCCCCTATCTCGTGCACACCGGCGAGCCCGTCGGCTACGAGCACCACCTCATCGGCGGCCACTTCACCGGATCGCTCGTGCGGCACACGTTCGAGGCGCTGGCCTTCAACGGCGGCCTCACGGTCCACGTCACGGTGCTCGGCGGTCGCGATCCGCACCACATCGCCGAGGCCGAGTACAAGGCGTTCGCGCGGGCGTTCCGGCAGGCGAAGGCGCTCGACCCGCTGGTGCAGGGCGTTCCCAGCACGAAGGGCGCGCTGTGACCGACGCCGCGACGCGGCCCCTCGTCGCGGTGCTGGACTACGGGTCGGGCAACGTCCACTCCGCCGTCAAGGCGCTCGCGGCGGCCGGCGCGGACGCCCGGCTGACGGCGGATCGGGGACTGATCCAGGATGCCGCGGGTCTCGTCGTCCCCGGCGTGGGTGCGTTCCGCGCCGTCATGGAGGCGCTGCGGGCGAGCCGCGGCGACGAGGCGATCGAACGGCGGCTGGCCGGCGGGCGTCCGGTCCTCGGGATCTGCGTCGGCATGCAGGTGCTGTTCGAGCACGGGGTCGAGCGCGGTGAGGAGACCGAGGGGCTCGGCGAATGGCCCGGCGCGGTCACCGAGCTCGATGCGCCCGTGCTGCCGCACATGGGGTGGAACACCGTCCGGGCGGGGGAGGGCTCGGTGCTGTTCGACGGCATCGCCGACGAGCGCTTCTACTTCGTGCACTCCTACGGCGCCCAGCACTGGTCGCTCGAGGTCATGCGGCCGTTCCGCGAGCCGGTGCTGACCTGGTGCGATTACGGTACGCCGTTCCTGGCGGCCGTCGAGAACGGACCGCTGTCGGCGACGCAGTTCCATCCCGAGAAGAGCGGTGCCGCCGGCATCCGCCTGCTCGGCAACTGGATCTCGGCGTTGCCGTCGGCCGGGTAGTCTCTCTCCTTGTCTTGCATTCACCGCACCCGCACACGCGGGGAGATGACCCACCCACTGGAGCCATGAACGATTTCGCGTCGACCCCCGAACTGATCCTGTTGCCTGCTGTCGACGTCGCCGACGGAAAGGCGGTGCGGCTGACGCAGGGTGAGGCCGGCACCGAGACGAGCTACGGCGACCCCGTCGAGGCGGCGCTGACCTGGGCCCGTGACGGCGCGCAGTGGGTGCACCTCGTCGACCTCGACGCCGCGTTCGGTCGCGGCAGCAACGCGGCGGTACTGCGCAAGGTCATCAAGCAGCTCAAGGGCGTGCAGGTGGAGCTGTCCGGCGGCATCCGCGACGACGCGACGCTGGAGGCGGCGTTGGAGTCCGGGGCCGCGCGCATCAACCTCGGCACCGCCGCGCTGGAGAACCCGGAATGGGCCGCCGACGTCATCGGCCGCTACGGCGACGCCATCGCCGTCGGGCTCGATGTGCGCGGCACGACGCTGGCCGCCCGCGGCTGGACCCGCGACGGCGGCGACCTGTGGCAGGTGCTGGCGCGCCTGGAGGATGCCGGATGCAGCCGTTACGTCGTCACCGACGTCACCAAGGACGGCACGCTGAAGGGCCCGAACCTCGACCTGCTGCGCGAAGTGACCTCACGCACCGTGAAGCCTGTCGTCGCCTCCGGCGGCATCTCCAACCTCGACGACATCGCGGCGCTGCGCGAGCTCGTCCCGCTCGGTGTGGAGGGCGCCATCGTGGGCAAGGCTCTCTACGCCGGAGCGTTCACGCTGGCTGAGGCGCTGGATGTCGCCGCAGGCTGAGCACCCCGCCGACTCGGCCGGAGTCCCCTGGGAGGGGCGTTCGTTCGAGCCGAATCCCCATTCCGGCGACGACGGCTCGGCCGACCCGGCGCTGCTGGCGGCACTGACCGCGTTCCACGCCGGCCAGGGCGACGCCGTCGCCGTGGTCGAGGCCTACCGCACGGCGCGGCTGCTGATCCCGCTCGTGGCGGAGACGGGGAGCGCCGGCCAGGCGCTCGAACCGGAGGTCGGACCGTACGGGCTGCCGGTCGACAAGACGCAGGAGCTGTCGATCGTGACCGTGGCCGCTCCCGACGGGCGCAAGGTCCTGCCGGTGTTCACCTCGGTGACCGCGATGGCGGCGTGGGACCCGAAGGCGCGGCCAGTGCCCGCCGACGGTGTGCGCACGGCGCTGTCGGCCGCGGCCGATGACACCGATCTGATCGTCATCGACCCGGCATCCGCCACGGAGTTCGTGTTGCGCCGTCCCGCGGTCTGGGCGATCGGGCAGGGTCATCCCTGGGAGCCGGCGCACGCCTCGCCGGAGGTCTTCGCGGGGCTGCAGGAATCGATCGGCGGTGAGCTGGGCGTGCTCGATCTGTCCGTCGCGGCCGGCGACCCGCACGCGCGCCTGCGCGGCCCGGAGCTCGTCGTGCGGCTGCATCTGATCGACGGGCTCGATCAGGGCGAGCTCGACGCGGTCCTGCAGCGGCTCGCCGCTCGCTGGGCGGCCGACGACCGCATCGCCGTGCTCGTCGACTCGCTCACGGTCAAACTCGTCCGCGCCTGACCCCAGACCCGCTCCGCGGGGTCAGGTGACCGGCCCGGTCCACTTCTCGCCGGGACCCTTGCCGATCGCGTCCGGGATGACGGAGGCCTCACGGAAGGCCAGCTGCAGCGAGCGCAGGCCGTCGCGGAGGGACCGCGCGTGCATGTCGCTGATCTCGGGAGCGCCGGCGGTGATGAGCCCGGCGAGGGCGTTGATGAGCTTGCGCGCCTCATCCAGATCGAGCTGCGTGTCGGGGTCGTCGGCGAGTCCCGTCTTCACGGCGGCGGCGCTCATGAGGTGCACGGCGGCGGTCGTGATCACCTCGACAGCGGGGACGTCGGCGATGTCGCGGCTGGCCGCCGCGGCGGCGCGCTCCTGCTCCTCCCAGCGGGCCAGGCGCTCGGCGTCGTGCGGGTCGGGGGCGTCGATCGTGTCCACGTGCTGCTCTCTGCTAGACTGAGCGGGCGCCGGAGTGTTCTGCTCCGGATCGAAAGAGGATCACATCCCACCCGCGCTTGCCGCTCCAGGCTACCGGGTCACGCACTCCGCCCCGCTCGTCGGGGTAGCCACGCCGGTCTGCGGCGGGGATCAGGGTGCAGACGAAGCCGACGTGCGCGTCGTGCGGGGTGGACGTGAGACTCTTCCGCCCGAGACACCTCCCGTGTCCCGGTGGCACCCACCCGTACGACTAAGGAGTTCCGCATCAGCGATCCCCGCACCAACGACCGCATCCGCGTCCCCGAGGTCCGCCTCGTCGGGCCGAACGGTGAGCAGGTCGGTGTCGTCCGCATCGAGGCCGCACTGCGCCTCGCTCAGGAAGCAGACCTCGACCTGGTCGAGGTCGCCCCCAACTCGAAGCCTCCCGTGGTCAAGATCATGGACTACGGCAAGTTCAAGTACGAGGCTGCCCAGAAGGCCAAGGAAGCGCGACGCAATCAGGCCAACACGGTCCTCAAGGAGGTCCGTTTCCGCCTGAAGATCGAGGCGCACGACTACACGACGAAGCTCAAGCGCGCCGAGGGCTTCCTGCAGGCGGGCGACAAGGTCAAGGCCATGATCCTCTTCCGCGGCCGTGAGCAGTCCCGGCCCGAGCAGGGTGTGCGCCTGCTCCGCAAGTTCGCGGAGGATGTCGCCGAGTTCGGCACCGTGGAGTCCAACCCCACGATCGACGGCCGCAACATGGTGATGGTGATCGCACCGCACAAGAACAAGTCCGAGGTCAAGACCGAGCAGAACGCGCAGCGTGCTGCCAACAAGGAGGCGGCGCGCCAGGCGAAGACCGTCACCGCGGACGCCCCCGCCGCCGACGACGCCGCTGCCGAATAGCAGCGTCACCGGCACCACAGACTCCCGCCCCGCGGGAACCACAACGAAGGATAGAGACATGCCGAAGCAGAAGACCCACTCGGGTGCCAAGAAGCGCTTCAAGGTCACCGGTAGCGGAAAGATCAAGAAGCAGCAGGCGAACCTCCGCCACAACTTCGAGGGCAAGCCGACCAAGCGCACCCGCCGCCTGTCGGCCGACAAGATCCTGGCTCCCGGCGACGCCAAGGTCGCCAAGAAGCTCCTCGGCATCTGAGCGCCGACGCAACGTTAGGAAGTAGAAGAAATGGCTAGAGTCAAGCGGGCTGTCAACGCCCACAAGAAGCGTCGCGTCATCCTCGAGCGCGCCTCCGGTTACCGCGGACAGCGTTCGCGCCTGTACCGCAAGGCGAAGGAGCAGGTCACCCACTCGCTCGTCTACGCGTACCGCGACCGTCGCAAGCGCAAGGGCGACTTCCGCCGCCTGTGGATCCAGCGCATCAACGCCGCCAGCCGCGCGAACGGCCTGACGTACAACCGTTTCATCCAGGGTCTCGGCCTTGCGGGTGTGCAGGTCGACCGTCGCATGCTCGCCGAGCTCGCCGTGAACGAGCCCAAGACGTTCGCGTCGCTCGTCGAGACGGCCAAGAACGCTCTGCCCGCGGACGTCAACGCGCCCAAGGCGTAAGCACCGCAGCAGCACACGGCAAAGGGTGTCCTCCATTCGGGGGACACCCTTTCTCCGTAGGATGAGAGCGTGCTCGAGAACCCGCGTTCCCCCCGCGTGCGCGCCGTCGCCAAGCTGACCAAGCGCAGCGCCCGGCAGGAGACCGGTCTGTTCCTCCTCGAGGGCCCCCAGGCCGCTCGGGAGGCCCTGGCGTTCCGCCCGGACACCCTCGTCGAGGTGTTCGCGACGCCCTCGGCGATGGAGCGCCACCAGGACATCCGCGACGGGGCGAAGGATGCCGGGGTCGAGATCGTCCTCACCACCGAAGCGGTCCTGGACGCCATGGCCGACACGGTCACCCCGCAGGGCATCGTCGCCGTCGCGCGGCAGTCGCCGACGTCCCTGCGGGACGTCTTCGCCGCCGGGCCCCGCCTCGTCGCGATCTGCGAGGAGGTGCGCGACCCCGGCAACCTCGGCACGATCATCCGCGCCGCCGATGCCGCCGGGGCGGACGCCGTCGTCCTCACGGGGCGCACCGTCGACCCCTACAACCCCAAGGTCGTCCGCGCGACGACCGGGTCGCTGTTCCACCTGCCGATCGCGGTCGGCCTCGAGCTGTCCACCGTGGTCGAGCGGGCGCACGAGGCGGGCCTTCGTGTCATCGCCGCAGATGTCGGCGGCGACGACTTCCTCGCCCGGCGCGACCTGCTCGCCGAACCCACTGCGTGGCTGTTCGGCAACGAGGCGCGCGGCCTCGACGAGTCGTCGCGGGGCCTGGCGGATCTCGCGCTGCGCCTGCCGATCTACGGACGCGCGGAGTCCCTGAACCTCGCGACGGCGGCGAGCGTCTGCCTGTACGAGACGGCCTTCGCGCAACGCGCCGGCTCCTGAGGCGGACATGTTCCGACCGGGTTACGACTCGGTCAAGATCTGTGGAGAACGTCGGTCGGCCACGGGGGTACTGCCTAGGCTGGCCCCATGGCGACCCCGAACTCTGCCCCTGCGACCTCGAACATCAGCGTGCGCCGCGGGGAGCCCCTCGTTCGGATCGAGCACGTCGACAAGCATTTCGGCGACCTCCACGTGCTCAAAGACATCAACACCGTCGTGAACCGTGGTGAGGTCGTCGTCGTGATCGGCCCCTCCGGATCGGGGAAGTCGACGCTCTGCCGAGCCATCAACCGTCTCGAGACGATCGACTCCGGCTCGATCAGTATCGACGGGGTGCCGCTGCCCGAGGAGGGGCGGGCACTCGCCGAGCTGCGTGCCGACGTCGGCATGGTGTTCCAGTCGTTCAATCTGTTCGCCCACAAGACCGTGCTCGAGAACGTCACGCTCGGCCCCATTAAGGTGCGGAGGGTCTCGAAGAAGGATGCCGAGGCGAAGGCGCTGGCACTCCTCGATCGCGTCGGTGTGGCCAACCAGGCCCACAAGATGCCCAACCAGCTCTCCGGCGGTCAGCAGCAGCGCGTGGCCATCGCCCGCTCCCTGGCGATGGACCCGAAGCTCATTCTGATGGACGAGCCGACGAGCGCCCTCGATCCCGAGATGATCAACGAGGTGCTCGATGTCATGGTCGGCCTCGCCCAGGACGGCATGACCATGATCGTGGTCACCCACGAGATGGGCTTCGCCCGGAAGGCGGCCGATCGCGTCCTGTTCATGGCCGACGGAGCCATCGTCGAAGAGGCCGTGCCGGAGAAGTTCTTCACCGCTCCGGAGAGCACGCGCGCGAAGGACTTCCTCTCGAAGATCCTCGCGCACTGACACCAGACCCGGCTGCCTGGCGGCCGTGACCGAGGCCCCTCGGGGTCGAACACACAGCAAAGGAACATGACATGAAGCGAATGCGAATTCCTCTGATCGCGCTTGCCGCCGCCGGCGCGCTGGCTCTCTCGGCGTGCGCGGGCGGCTCGACGCCTGCCGCCACCGACAGCGCCACTCCGGAACCGGACGTGAGCTTCGAGGCGGGCACGACGATGGCCGCGCTGAACGAGGCCGGGGAGATCACCATCGGAACGAAGTTCGACCAGCCGTTGTTCGGTCTCGTCGGCCCCGACGGAAAGCCCGAAGGCTTCGACGTCGAGATCGGCAAGCTGATCGCCAGCGAACTGGGCATCGCCGAAGACAAGATCACGTGGAAGGAGGCGGTCTCGGCCAACCGCGAGCCCTTCATCCAGAACGGCGAAGTCGATCTGGTCATCGCGACCTACACGATCAACGACAAGCGCAAGGAGGTCGTGTCCTTCGCCGGTCCGTATTACATGGCCGGGCAGTCGATCCTGGTGCTCGCCGACAACGACGACATCAAGAGCGAGAAGGACCTCGTGGGCAAGCCCGTGTGCTCCGTCACCGGGTCGACCCCGGCCGCGAAGCTCGCCGAGCTCGGCGCCGAGCCGGTGCTCACCGACACCTACTCGAACTGCCTCGAGCCGCTGCGCCAGGGCAACGTGGTCGCCGTCTCGACCGACAACGTCATCCTCGCCGGCCTCGCCGCGCAGAACGAGGGCGAGTTCAAGGTCGTCGGCAAGCCCTTCACGCAGGAGCCCTACGGCATCGGCCTGAAGCTCGATGACACCGACTTCCGCATGTGGATCAACGACACCCTCGAGAAGATCTACGCAGATGGTCGCTACGAGGAGGCCTGGAACAAGACCGCCGGCACCGTGCTCGACTTCGTCGAGCCGCCCGCCGTCGACCGCTACTGATTGGACGGATGCCCCGGCCGCTCTCCGGCCGGGGCATCCCGGTCTCTGCTGAAATCTACGAGAGGAACGACGGGTGGATCAGTACCTGTCCTTGGCCCCGACCTTCTGGGAGGGGTTCCGGGTGACCCTGCTCCTGCTGGCGGTCTCGGGGGTGCTCGCCCTCGTCCTCGGCACGGTCATCGCGGCGATGCGGATCTCCCCCGTCGCCTCGCTGCGCTGGTTCGCGGCGGCGTGGACCGAACTGGCCCGCAACACCCCCCTCACGCTCGTCTTCTTCTTCTTCGCGTTCGTCATGCCGTTCCTCGGCGTGCGCGTCCCCTACCTCGCACTGGCCATCGCGGCGCTGGCCTACTACACCTCTCCGTTCGTCGCCGAGGCGCTGCGCTCCGGCATCAACGGCGTGCCGGTGGGCCAGGCCGAGGCCGCCCGCAGCATCGGTCTCGGGTTCGGTCAGACCGTGTCCCTCGTCGTTCTGCCGCAGGCGTTCCGGATGACCATCCCGCCGCTGATCAATGTGTTCATCGCACTGACGAAGAACACCTCGGTCGCGGGAGGCTTCTTCGTCGTGGAGATCTTCGCGGCGACGCGCCAACTCGCCAACGACAACGGAAACATGGTGATCCCGATCCTCGCCACGGCTGCCGCGCTCTACCTCGTCATCACCGTGCCGCTCGGTTTCGCGGCCGCGCAGCTCGAGCGTCGGCTGGTGGTGAAGCGATGAGCGGCGCAAGCGTCCTGTTCGACGCACCGGGGCCCCGCGCGCGGAGTATCTCGCTCATCGCTTCGCTCGTCGGCGGCGCGCTGATCGCCGGGATCCTCGGCTGGGTGGTGTGGATGCTGGCGCAGCCCCGCGAGTCGGGCGGGGTGAAGGTCGCACCCATCCTCGACGGTTCGCGCTGGGACATCTTCAGTGACCCGGTCGTCTGGGAGTCGATCGGCCGCGGTGTCGTCGGCACGCTGCAGGCTGCCGCGGTGGCCGCGGCGTTCGCGCTCGTGCTCGGCGTCGTGTTCTCGTTGCTGCGCAGCTCGGAGATCGCGTGGATCCGCATCCCGACGGCGTGGGTGCTCGAGTTCCTGCGGGGCATGCCCGTCCTGCTGATGATGCTGTTCATCCTCCTCGTGGCGTCCACGGGGTCGTTCTGGGCGGTCGTGATCGCGCTGGCGCTGTACAACGGCACGCTGATCGGTGAGGCGCTGCGCGCCGGGCTCGCGGCGTTGCCGCGCGGGCAGCGCGAGGCCGCGCTCAGCGTCGGCATGCGCACGATGCAGGCGAAGCTGCTCGTGGAGTTCCCCCAGGCGTTCCGCCAGATGCTGCCGATCATCGTCGCGCAGCTCGTCGTGCTGCTGAAGGACACCTCGCTCGGCTATATCGTCGCGTACGACGAGCTCGTCCGCGTCATGATGAACCGTCTCGCCAGCTACTTCGGCAACAAGTACCTGTTCTCGCTGTTCTTCGTCTGCCTCGTCATCTACCTCGCGATCAACCTCACGCTGTCGTGGTTCGCCAGATGGCTCGCGCGCCGCACGGCGAGCGGCGGCAAGCGCGGGTCGCGCACGCGGGCGGCGGACGACACCGCGGATCCGACCCGGGCGATCGCCTTGGCCCAGGCGAATGCCGAGGCGCGCAGGTCGGAGAACACCCGCGGCGGTCTCGTCTAGTCCGTCCGGCGCGCGCATCCGAATCCGTTCACCATCTCCGATTCTGCGTTGGGGTGTCGATAGTCCGGGCGAGCGGACGGGTGCGGGCGAGTGGGTGCGACGGGCAGGGGGCGGCCCGCCGGTAGACTCGGCTCTTGTGTCTGACGCACCCGAGATCACGCAAGAAGCAGTGGATGCCGCCGTCGCCGACGCGCTGGCGGCGACCGCCGCGGCCGGCTCCACGGCGGACCTCAAGGCCGCCCGGGCGGCGCACAGCGGCGAGGGCTCGCCGCTCGCACGGCTGAACGCCCAGCTGCGGAACGTCCCGAACGATCAGAAGGCTGCGTTCGGCAAGCTCGTCGGGCAGGCGCGCGGTCAGGTGAACCAGGCGCTCGTCGCCCGCGAAGCCGCGCTCGCCGCGGCCGAGGACGCCGCGCGGCTGGAGGCCGAGCGGGTCGACATCACCGCGATCGCCCCTCGGGGGCGCGTCGGTGCCCGGCATCCCGTCTCGCTCCTGCAGGAGGAGATCGCCGACCTGTTCGTCGGCATGGGTTGGGAGATCGCCGAGGGCCCCGAGCTCGAGCACGAGTGGTTCAACTTCGACGCGCTGAACTTCGACGTCGACCACCCCGCCCGCCAGGAACAGGACACGTTCTACGTCGACCCGCCGTCGCGTCACCTCGTCATGCGCACCCACACGAGCCCCGTGCAGGTGCGCTCCATGCTGGAGCGCGATGTGCCGATCTACGTGCTGTGCCCCGGCCGCGTCTACCGCACCGACGAGTTCGACGCGACGCACCTGCCGGCGTTCGTGCAGTTCGAGGGGCTCGTGGTCGACAAGGGCATCACGATGGCGAACCTCAAGGGGACGCTCGACCACGTCGCCCGCCAGCTGTTCGGACCCGAGGCGAAGACCCGGTTCCGCACCAATTTCTTCCCGTTCACCGAGCCCTCCGCCGAGCTCGACCTCTGGCACCCGAGCTTCAAGGGCGGTGCCCGCTGGATCGAGTGGGGCGGATGCGGGATGGTGAACCCCAACGTGCTGCGCGCCGCCGGCATCGACCCCGATGTCTACTCCGGGTTCGCGTTCGGGATGGGGGTGGAGCGGGCGCTCATGTTCCGCTCCGACGTGCAGGACATGCGCGACATGGCCGAGGGCGATGTCCGCTTCAGTGAGCAGTTCGGAATGGTGGTCTGATGCGCGTCCCTCTGTCCTGGCTGCGGGAGTACGTCGACGTCCCGGCCGATGCCACGACCGACGACGTCTTCGCCGCACTCGTGTCGGTCGGCTTCGAAGAGGAGGAGACGGTCGGCTTCGATGTCTCCGGCCCTGTCGTCGTCGGCCAGGTGCTCTCGTTCGAGGCCGAGCCGCAGTCCAACGGCAAGACGATCCGCTGGTGCCAGGTGGACGTCGGCCCTTCGACAAGCTCAGGGACCGGTCGAGATGTCCGCGGCATCGTCTGCGGTGCCTCCAACTTCCTGGTCGGCGACAAGGTCGTGGTGTCGCTGCCGGGCGCCGTGCTGCCCGGCCCGTTCCCGATCTCGGCGCGGAAGACCTACGGCCACGTCTCCGACGGCATGATCGCCTCAGCGCGCGAGCTGGGCCTGGGGGAGGAGCACAACGGCATCCTGCGCCTCGCCGAGCTGGGTCTCGACCCCGCGCCCGGCACCGACGCGATCGCCCTCCTCGGCCTCGACGACGTCGCGGTCGACGTCAATGTCACGCCGGACCGCGGCTACGCCCTCTCGATCCGCGGCATCGCGCGCGAGTACGCGCACGCCACCGGCGCCGCCTTCCGCGACCCCGCGGCCCACACGTGGGAGGACGTGCAGCCGGGCTCCGGCTTCCCCGTCGCCGTCGATGACGTCGCGCCCATCCGCGGCCGGGTCGGCGCGAGCGAGTTCGTCGCGCGCGTCGTGCGCGGCGTCGACCCGTCACGGCCCACGCCGCCGTGGATGATCGCGCGCCTCACGCTCGCCGGCATCCGCTCCCTCGGCATCCTCATCGACATCACGAACTACGTCATGCTCGAGCTCGGCAACCCCATCCACGGATACGACCTCGACAAGCTCACCGGCGGCATCACGGTGCGCCGGGCCACCGAGGGCGAGAAGCTGGTGACCCTCGACGGCAAGGAGCGCACGCTCAGCGCCGAGGATCTGCTCATCACCGACGAGTCCGGCCCGATCGGCCTCGCCGGCGTCATGGGCGGCGGCACCACGGAGATGAGCGACACGACCCGGGACGTGCTCATCGAGGCCGCGAACTTCGATCCCGTCACGATCGCGCGCAGCGCCCGCCGTCACAAGCTGCCCAGCGAGGCGTCGCGCCGCTTCGAGCGCGGCGTCGACCCGCTCATCCCGTTCGTCGCGGCGCGGCGCGTCGCCGACCTCATGGTCTCCCTCGCCGGCGGGACGCTCGATACCGAGCTCGGCGGGGCGCTGTACGGCGAGGTGTTCCTGCCCTCGATCCTGCTGCCCCGAGCGTTCGTGCCGGCGCTCATCGGCGTCGACTACACGGATGCCGAGATCACCGGCGCGCTGGAGATGATCGGCTGCGAGGTCACGCCCGTCGAAGAGGCGGATGCCGGGTGGGATGTCATCCCGCCGTCCTGGCGCCCCGACCTCACCGACAAGTGGACGCTCGCGGAGGAGGTCGCGCGCATCCACGGCCTCGACCGCATCCCGTCGATCCTCCCGACCCCGCCGTCCGGCCGCGGCCTGACCTCGCTGCAGAAGGGCCGCCGTCGTGTCGCGAACGCGCTGGCTGCCGCCGGCTTCGTCGAGACCCCGTCGTTCCCGTTCGCCACGGCCGACGCGAACGACCTCCACGGATCGGCGTCGGGGGAGCACGTGCCCGCCGTCAAGCTCGCGAACCCCCTCGACGGTCAGGCGCCGTACCTGCGCCGCTCGCTCGTGCCGGGCCTCGTGCAGGTCGCGCACCGCAACCTGTCGCGAGGGTTCACCGACCTCGCCCTGTTCGAGACGGGCCTCGTGTTCACGCCCGAGGCGGGGGTGGACTACGGGACCGCCGAGGTTCCGCCGCTCGCGCAGCGTCCGACCGACGAGACCCTCGCGGCGCTGAACGCCGCGATCCCGCCGCAGCCGCGCCACGTCGCCGTGCTGCTGACCGGCAACCTGCAGGCCAAGCAGCCGGCGCACCCCGCCGTACCGGTGGAGCTGGCCGACGCGCTCGCCGCCGTCGAGGTGATCGGCGCCGCCGCAGGCGTGCGCATCGACGTCGCCCAGGGGCAGCGCGCGGCCCTTCACCCCGGGCGCACCGGCATCCTGTCGGTCGCCGGGGTCGAGGTCGGCTACGTGGGCGAGCTGCTGCCCGCCGTCGCGGCCGACGCCGACCTGCCGGGACGGGTGTACGTCGCCGAACTCGACCTCGACGGCATCCTGTCCCTCGCCGGGGCGCCGGATGCCGCCGCCTCGCTGTCGGGTTTCCCGGCGGCGACGCAGGACGTGTCGCTCGTCGTCGGCGTCGACGTCGTGGCCGCCGATGTGCGCGCCGCACTCGTCGAGGGCGCGGGCGACCTGCTGGAGTCGCTGCGGCTCGTCGACGACTACCGCGGGCAGGGCGTGGCCGAGGGCACGAAGAGCCTGACGTTCGCGCTGCGGTTCCGCGCACCCGACCGCACGCTGACGGCGGCGGAAGCGACCGAAGCCAAGCTCGCCGGCGTCGCCGTCGCCGCCGAGCGATACGGCGCCACCATCCGGGAGTGACAGCCGCATCCCTTGCGGCGGCGACCGGACGCGCCCGCCACCCCGATGCGCCGGATGCCGAGGCTCACTAGGCTCGGGCAGGATGACCGACACCGCCGCCACCCCCGTCCCCGCCCTGCACCTGTCCGGGCTCGTCAAACGCTTCGGTGAGAAGACGGCCGTCGCGGGCGTCGACCTCGTGGTACCGCAGGGCTCGTTCTTCGGGCTCGTCGGGCCGAACGGCGCCGGCAAGACCACGACCTTGTCGATGGCGACGGGACTCCTGCGCCCCGACGCCGGCAGCGCCTGGGTGCACGGGGTGGACGTGTGGGCGAACCCCGTCGCGGCGAAGGCCATGATCGGCAACCTCGCCGACGGCGTGCGTCTGTTCGATCGCCTGACGGGGGAGCAGCTGATCACGTACACCGCGATGATGTTCTCGTTGCCGCGCACTGAGATCGCCGGGCGGGTGAAGGACCTCATCGAGCTGATGGACCTCGGTGAGGCCGCCGGCACGATCGTGGCCGACTACTCGGCGGGCATGACGAAGAAGATCGCGCTGGCGTGCGCGCTCGTCCACGCCCCGCGCCTGCTCGTCCTCGACGAACCGTTCGAGTCGGTCGACCCGGTCTCGGCGGCCAACATCGAGGACGTGCTGCGCTCGTACACCGCCTCCGGCGGCACGATCATTATCTCCAGTCACGCCATGGACCTCGTCCAGCGCATGTGCGACCACGTCGCCGTCATCGCCGCCGGACGCGTGCTGGCCGCCGGAACCGTCGACGAGGTGCGCGGCGCCGAGACCCTGCAGGATCGGTTCGTCTCCCTCGTCGGAGGCCGCCACACGAGCGAGGGGCCGCAGTGGTTGCGACAGTCCTGAAGCTCCGGTACCGGATCCTCGGCAACAGCCTCGTCCGCCGGCCCTGGCAGCTCGTCGGGTTCTGCTTCGGCATCGTGTGGGCGCTGTCGATCCTCGCCATGGTCGTCGCGGCGCTCGTCGCCGTCGCGCAGCTGGACGGCACCCAGGTCGCCCGCCTCGTGACGACGCTGGGCGGTGCCGCCCTGCTGCTGGGATGGGTCGTGGGTCCCATCCTCATCGCGGGCACCGAGACGACGGTGGATGCCGAGAAGCTCGCCCCCTTCCCTCTGACCGCGCGGCAGGTGATGGCGGCGCTCACCGCGACCGGACTGACCGGCATCCCCGGCATCGTCACGACCCTCGCGGCGCTGTCGACGCTGATCCTGTGGCTGCGGTGGCCCGTGGCCGCCGTGGTGGCCGTGCCGTGTCTGGCGATCGCGGTCGTCACCTGCGTCGTGGCCTCGCGCCTGGTGACCGCGCTCTCCAGCGGACTCGGCGGCAACCGGCGAGGGCGGGAGACGCTGGGCACGATCGTGCTGGTCCTGCTGATCCTCGCCGGCCCCATCGTCACCGGTGCTCTCGCGCTGCTGAGCTCGGCCAGCGCGAGCGGCGCGAAGCTGATGCAGATCTCCGGCATCCTGGGCTGGACGCCCCTCGCGGCGGCGTGGGCCGTCCCCGCCGACATCGCCGACGGCGCCGGGATCGCCGCGGTCGCGAAGATCGCGATCGCGGTCGCGACCCTCCTCGTGCTGTGGCTGTTGTGGGCGCGCGCGCTCGCCCGGGCGGCGACGACAAGTCACCGCACCGCCGCCCGCACCGTGCGGCCGGGGGCGCTGGGATGGTTCGGGCGCATGCCGACCGGCGGCGTCGGCGCTACGTGGGCGCGCTCGCTCACCGGGTGGCTGCGCGATCCGCGCTACCTGCGTCAGCTGCTCGTCGTACCGATCTTCCCGGTGCTGTTCGCCTTCACCGGCGGCACCCAGGGCTTCATGTTCATCGGATCCGCGGTGTTCGTCGCCTTCATCCTGTGCATCGGGGGCTACACCGACATCTCCTACGACGGCACGGCGTTCGCCTCGGTGCTGTCGGCCCCGATCCGAGGCCGCGACGACCGGCTCGGCCGGCTGTTGGGCGCTGCCTGCGTCGGGGTGCCGCTGACGGTGCTCGTCGGCGTCGTCACGACGGTGATCGCCGGTCGCGTCGACCTGCTGCCGGCCGTCCTCGGCGCGGCCCTCGGCCTGCTGCTGGCGGGCTACGCCGTGACGGCGGTGTCGTCGGCGCTCATCGTGACGCCGGTCGCCGCCCCCGGCGACAGCCCGTTCAAGAGTGTGCCGGGGCAGACGTTCGTCAGCGGGCTGCTGGTGTTCGTCGTGCTCGCGGCGTGCTTCGTCGTCGGCATCCCGGCGCTCGGTGTCGCCATCGCAGCACTCGTCACCGGGTCGGCGGTGCTCGGCTGGATCTCGCTCGCCGTGGCGCTGGTCGTCGGCGGGGGAGCGATCGCCCTCGGCATCCACCTCGGCGGGCGCACGCTGGACGGCACCGGTCCGGACCTGCTCGTGCGGATCAAGGCGTTCCCGACGACATGACCGACGTCCTCCTCCTCGGCGGCACGGGCTGGCTCGGCTCGCGCATCGCCGAGCGGTGGCTGGATGCCGGGGCTTCGGTCACCTGCCTCGCCCGCGGGGGTCGCGACGCGCCGTACACCGCTGCCACGGCGCTGTCCGAGTGGGCCCGCCACATCACGTTCGTCTCGAGCGTCTCGGCCTATGCGGCCGACGACGAGGCGGATGCCGATGAGTCGGCGCCCCTCGCCGAGCCCGCCGTCAGGCGGGCCTCAGCCGCGCCGACGAACTCGCGCTCATCGCGGCGCTGCCGCCGGCGCCCCATCGCCCCGCCGGCGCCTGACCCACCGGCATCCGCCCCGCGATTTGCGCGAGTCCGCCGACGCGCGTTAGGGTCACGGCATGTCTTCGCCCGCGTTCGCCGTCTCCACGGTGCTGCGCGCGCGCCGACGTCTGGCCGGCCGCCGACTCTAGGCGACCCCGCGATCTCCCCGCGCACCCGGTGCGAAGCGGGTCGAGTCGCCGGTGTCGCCGTTTCCGAGCCCACCGTCTCCAGACAATAAGGTTGAACAATGACCTCTTCGGTCGCCGTCTCCGGCGCCTCCGGCTACGCCGGCGGTGAGATCCTGCGGCTGCTCGCCGCCCACCCCGAGGTGGAGATCCGCACCGTCACCGCCCACTCCAGCGCGGGCGAACCGCTCATCGCCCACCAGCCGCATCTGCGCTCGCTGCGGCACCTGACGCTCCAGCCGACGACGCCCGAGGTGCTGGCGGGGCACGACGTCGTCTTCCTCGCGCTGCCGCACGGTCAGTCGGGTCAGTACACCGACGCGCTCCAGGACGCGCCGCTCGTCATCGACGCCGGCGCCGATCACCGGCTGACCTCGCCGGACGCCTGGGACGCCTTCTACGGCGGCACGTTCCACGAGCCGTGGGCGTACGGCGTCCCCGAGCTGCCGGGCGGTCGCGCGGCGCTTGTCGGTGCGACGCGCATCGCCGCGCCGGGCTGCAACGCCTCGACCGTCTCGCTCTCGCTCGCCCCGGGCGTCGCGGCGGGCGTCATCGACTCTTCCGACATCGTCGCCGTGTTGGCGGTCGGCCCGTCCGGCGCGGGCAAGAGCCTCAAGACCAACCTCCTCGCCGCCGAGATCCTCGGCTCCGCGAACCCGTACGCCGTCGGCGGCACGCATCGCCACATCCCCGAGATCCGGCAGGCGCTCGTGGCCGCCGGCGCCACCGGCGATGTCCGCATCTCGTTCACGCCGGTGCTCGTGCCGATGGCCCGCGGCATCCTGGCCACCTCGACGGCGCCGATCGCCAACGGCGTCACCGATGCGCAGATCCGGGATGCCTGGGAGCAGGCCTACGCCGACGAGCCGTTCGTGCAGGTGCTGCCCGAGGGACACTTCCCGCGGACGGCCGACGTGCTGGGCGCCAACACGGCGCTGATCGGCCTCGCCGTCGACCGTGCCGCGAACCGCGTCGTCGTCGTCACCGCCGTCGACAACCTCGTCAAGGGCACCGCGGGTGCCGCCATCCAGTCGATGAACATCGCCCTCGGCCTGCCAGAGGCCACCGGCCTGACCGTGAACGGAGTAGCCCCGTGAGCGCCGCGTCTGCATCAGGAGCGTCTGCAACAGGAGTGACGGCCCCGCAGGGGTTCGAGGCGGCCGGCGTCGCCGCCGGGCTGAAGTCCACCGGCAAGGCCGATGTCGCCGTCGTCGTCAACCGCGGCCCGCTCACCGTCGGCGCGGCCCTCTTCACGAGCAACCGGGCCAAGGCCAACCCGATCCTGTGGTCGCAGCAGGTGATTGCCGACGGCACGGTCGAGGCGATCGTGCTGAACTCCGGCGGTGCGAACTGCTTCACCGGCAGCTTCGGCTTCCAGACCACGCACCAGACGGCCGAGCGTGCCGCGGAGCTGCTGGGCGTCGGCGCAGGAGACGTCCTGGTCTGCTCGACGGGTCTCATCGGCACGGGCGACGAGGTGTTTCGCGCCAAGGTCCTCGCCGGCACGGAAGACGCGATCGCCCACCTCAGCGCGACCGGCGGCGGCGACGCGGCCCGCGCGATCATGACGACCGACTCCGTCGCGAAGGAGTCGGTCCACCAGGGCGACGGCTGGACGATCGGCGCCATGGCGAAGGGCGCCGGCATGCTCGCGCCGGGCCTCGCGACGATGCTCGTCGTGATCACCACGGACGCCGTCCTCACCGCCGCAGACGCCGATGCGCACCTGCGCGCCGCGACGCGCGTGAGCTTCGACCGGCTCGACTCGGACGGCTGCATGTCGACGAACGACCAGGTGACCCTCATGGTCAGCGGCGCCTCGGGCGTGACGCCCGATGCGGAGGCGTTCCGCGCCGCGCTCACCGCCGTGTGCACCGACCTCGCCGTGCAGCTGCAGGCGGATGCCGAGGGCGCGAGCCACGACATCGACATCCAGGTGGTCGGGGCGGCGACGGAGGAGGACGCCGTCGCGGTGGGGCGCTCCGTCGCGCGCAACAACCTCTTCAAGGTGGCGATCTTCGGCAACGACCCGAACTGGGGACGGGTGCTCGCGGCGATCGGCACGACGTCGGCATCCTTCGACCCCTACGAGGTGGATGTCAGCTTCAACGGCGTGCGCCTGTGCAGCGCGGGCGCGCCCGATCGCCCCCGCGAGGAGGTCGACCTGACGCCGCGGTCGACGAGCGTGCTGATCGATCTGAAGGCCGGCACGGCATCCGCCACGATCTACACGAACGATCTGACGCACGACTACGTCCACGAGAACAGCGCGTACTCCTCGTGAGCGACAGTGCCGTCTCGCCCGAGAACCTCCAGCACACGACGCCCGAGCAGGCGGCCGAGAAGGCCGCCGTGCTCATCGAGTCGCTGCCGTGGCTGCAGCGGTTCCGCGACCAGATCATCGTCGTCAAGTACGGCGGCAACGCCATGGTGTCCGAGGAACTGCAGGACGCCTTCGCCCAGGACATCGCCTACCTGCGGTTCGTGGGGGTGAAGCCCGTCGTCGTGCACGGCGGCGGCCCGCAGATCTCGCAGATGCTCGACCGGCTGTCGATCCCCAGCGAGTTCAAGGGCGGCTACCGGGTCACCTCGACGGAGGCGATGAGCGTCGTGCGCATGGTG